>JBJOID010000309.1:0-18570 GCA_046047315.1 Candidatus Hydrogenedentota bacterium
GGTCTGATTTCCTTGGAGAAATCGAAATGGCGGCCTCCCGAAATATTCACCGGTTTATCGTTCCCATGCGGCTTGCGTGGCGTGAACCGTGGGACGCGCTTCCGCTGTTACAGCGGCTGGATGAAATCACGGCGACCGACCCTGAGGCCATGTTCATCCTGTCGATAGATCTGAATCCCAACGAGGATTGGTTGTGGGCACACCCTGAGTCCGCCGTGACCAACGCCACGCAGAAACCTGGCTACGCTTCCCCTTTCTCACCCGCTTGGAAGAACCAAGCCGTGCAGGAGACGCTCTACCTGATAGGGGCTTTGCAGGATTCCACCCATGCGCGCCGGATTAAGGGCTACTTGATCTCCGGCATGTATGAGGGGAGCTGGCGCTTCGAAGGTGGGGCGTATGACACCTCCCTTGCGACGGAGGCGGCCTTCGAGGCCTGGCTCGCCCGCACCTATGGCAACCTCGATAGCGTGCCTTCCGCCTGGGGGCTGGAGGCCCTGCCGCGCCCCTTGACCCCTTCCTATCCGCAAGAGGACCCTTCCGCAGGAGTCTTCTTCAACTTGCCGGGCGAACGGCAGCAGGTGGATTACCTGCGCTTCCTGTCGGAAGGAATCTCCGAAGTGCTGGCGCGCATCGCTGCGGAGGTGCGAAGCAAGGCTGGCGATGATGTGGAGTTGTTGGCCCGATACGGATTCGGTTTGGAGCTCGAGTACAACGGAGCGGGGCATTTCGCGCTGCATCCGCTTCAAAGCAGTGAATTGGATGGCTTCATTGCTCCTGTCTCCTACGCCAGCCGCGGGTCAGGGGGCACCGGCGGTCCCATGGCTCCCATCCATTCCGCTCGTGCCCACGGCAAGAAATGGTATTTGCTGGATGACACGCGCACCGGGGTGGCCCGGGACCCCTTGACGGGTGCCATCACACGTATCGAGGGCCTTCGGCCCGAGGACGTTTACACCGTACAGGAGCGTAACTTTTCTCAGGCCTTGACGCAGGGACTGGGGCTCATATGGGCGGATCCGCATGCGCAGGGCTGGCTCCATGATGAGGGCCAGTGGGAAAAGTTCGGGCAACTCGCGGCCATCTATTGCGAGACCTACCCGCAGTACCGGCTTGAGCGAGCGGAAGATGGCGCGGACCCTCAACCTTCCAGCGAGACAGAAGCTCCCGACGGAGATTCTTCCGGGGGCTATGCCGCGCAAACCATCACGCTGCAAGTGGTGGTGGATGAAGAGAGCCGATTCCTTCAACGCAGCAATGCCGCCTTGAACAACGCCCTTCTTCTGGAGGGACGCGATGCCGCGCTTATGTCTGGCGTGCCAACCCAGTTTGTACTTCTGGACGATGTGATCGAAGAACGAACCCCAGCGGCGGCCGTCTACTTATTCTTGAACACATTTCAGTTGACCATCGAAGAACGCGAGCGCCTTCAAACCCGTTTCGAAAACGAGAAAGCTGCGGTCATTTGGCTTTATACGCCGGGCTATTTTCGCGACACGCCCCGCACCGACCACATCACCTCTACAGCCCGCATCACGGTGGAGCCTTTTTCCAAGCCCGAGCGCGCTGGGTCGCGGATGGCTATCAACGGTCGCTGGATGCGCCAGAACGATACCTTTGGTTATCGTGGCACTTTGTCTCCCTTGTTCTACATTAATGACAACGAGTCCGACGTGATCGCGCTATTCGAGGGAAGCAACAAGCCGAGCGTGGCAATGAAGACCCTTGAGACAGGATGGACCAGCGTGCTGGTGACGGACGCCGGCATCTCGGCGCATCTTCTCCGGGAGTTGCTGCGCATCCTGGAACAACAGATTTATTTTCAGCCCACCAATGGACGCTACGTCGACGCCGCCTATTTCGGTGAGGGACTCATCGGGATTCATGCCCGGCAGGTGGGGGAGCGGTCGGTTGACCTTGGGGATTACTATAACGTGACCGACCTGCTGGATTCCGGCCTTGGCTGGCCCGAGCGCGATAGCTTCCTCGTTCAACTGGACCATGGTGAAACGCGGCTGTTGCACTTGCAGGAACTTGAATGAGGCCGGTTGATGCCGCCCCGTGCGGACGCTAGACTCGGATCATGAGCAGCACTCCCTCCAATAGCGCGGCCGGTCCCGCTTCCCGCAGGCAGCTTCGTGCCTTTCTTTGCACCAATTTCCTTTACGTGTGGCTGGTATTCGGGTGGTCGCTTACACTGTATCCTCTCGGGATCGACTTTGCCTACCTTGCCGGCGATGCCACGATGAACGAGGCCAGCCGTCGGGTGTTCGCGATGCTCCAGCTTGTGGCCGGAGGGGATATCTGGCCCTTCAGGGTTTTCAATATCCTATTGCTTTACGCGTGCATGGTCTGCGTGCTTCTGCTCACGCGTTTCGCGCTGGATGGTCCGTGGTGGCTGGGTTCCTTTGCCGCTGTGATGATGATGGCGAATCCCGTTAAGAGCGAGGCCGTGTTACAGTTGAGCGCTGTGGCGGACCTGCTTCCTGCCTTTCTCGCATTGGCCGCCCTCACGGCTTTCGCTGCGTGGCATCGCCATCGCGGTTTGTGGCTATATCTCATTGCCCTAATCTTGGGAGCTTTCGGGACTCTCGCGTTCATCGAGAACGTCGCCCTGCCGCTGGTGATGATGGCTCTATACATCCTCATTCCAACCGGTCGCATGGCCCGCACAACCCAGTTGATGCCCTTCCTTCTGCTGGGGGGCGCAGGGATGATACAGGTGACGGCACAGGCCTGGACCCATGGATTCAACCCGGTCGATCGCTTTGCTCCGATATTGTGGGCTTTCTATCCCCTGGGACTTCGCACCGAAACGGCCATCCTCTACGAACGCTTCCCGGAAATGTGGTTTCTCCCCATGGCAGCGCTCTGCATTTTTGCGTATTTGGGTTGGCGAATGTCGCGTCAACCCGCGATTTTCTTCGCGCTCGCGGGTGCTTTGCTTTTCCGTCTCGCACCGGCCGGAACCTTTGACTTCGTGCACCTGCGTGGCGGAGGCGGGATGCTGCTTCCCTTCGCTTGCCTCTACATTGGATTCGCATCAATTTGGATGAGCATCCAACGGCATCCAAGATGGCGGCGCGCCGCGGTCACCTTGACCACTGTGTTGTGCGTGGTGTTTATGGCCCTTCAGATTCAAGCATTGTGGCATTGGCGACAAGCCGCCGCCGTGGTGAAGTCTTTCCAGGCGAGGGCGAAGCTGTCCGTGGAGGCCAGCGCCGGGGAGCCGGTGGCGATTCTTCCGGATTATCGCTATCACCACAGCGCCCCCATTGGCGCCTATGCCTCGGTGGCCTATGATACAGCGCACAGCGAGGCGCTTCCTGTCCGTTCCGCGCTGGCGATGCACTATTTTCGCCACGGAAGAGGCGGGGTGAGGATTCTGGATTGGACGCCACTTGGCGCGGATGTCGAGATCACGGGGTGTAGTTTCGAAGAACTTTTCGGCGCGGACCTTTACGGAGTCCGAGCCGGTGATGATGTGACTTACGAAAACTATCAGCTCAAGCTCATCTCCGAAAGCGACGGGAAGGTCGTGGTCCGCATTTACCCGCTGGATGAATTTCTGCCTGAGCGGATCATAACTCTGGGTAACGCTGGCGATCCGGTAGCGCTGCGCCTCGGGGAGGCGATGCCATGATGCTTCGCGTTTCCCTCATCGCTCTTCTGGCTGCCTTCTGTGCATCGGCCCAGGAATCCCTCGACGCTATTCTGGAAAGGGGATATGTAAAGAACTGGCTGGTTTGTGGCCCATTTCCAAGTGAGGACGAAAACGCCAGCATCTTGGAACGGGTCCGTGGCGGAAACTTCGCCCTCGGGGAGCGCGACTTCATGCAGCCCTTGGGGGGCGTAGAGCGACTCCGTCCCCTGCATCGCCAGTTGGTCAGTATTCCAGGTTTGCCGGATGCTCTGTGGCAACGCGCCGGCGCTGACTCTGCCCGGCTCGATCTGGCACCCTTCTTTCCTGAAGCGCCGGAAGGCGTCTCCTATGCGGGCTTCTACGCCGAGAGCGCCACTGAGGCAAACGTCTATCTGGAACTCAACACCCCGCTTGGCGCGCGCGCATGGCTGAATGGGCAGCCCCTGAAGCTCACCCAGGAGCCTTCGATTGGCGTGGCGGGAGTGAACCGTCTCGTAACCCTTTTCCGTCAAGGCAGCAATTTTCTTGTCATTCAGACGCCAGGCGCGGCGATGGCGCCGTTGGCCGAGGCGCTGGGCATGACCCCGCAGGAGTTATCGAGTCGAACGCTGGCCAATCGAACCCTGCTGAGCGGAGAGAGCGGCTTCGAGATCGCCCTCACCGTGCGGCCTGCGGCGGCACTTGGGGACCTTTACTATGTCCCGCGCCTTGAGTCTACCGGAAGTTTCTCCGGCTCGCAGAGCGATCCAAGGCAGGAGATGGGGCTGACGCTTTTCAACCCCGGAGACGCGCGCTCGGCCGCGGTGGACCTGCTGGTCAAGTCGCGCAACCTGGTCGAGCCCATGTTGGTGCAAGTTCCAGGAGTGCCGCCCCAAGATCGCTATGTTGCGATCCTTCCGCTCCCTATCGGCCGCACCCCTGCCGGAACCGCGGCGAGCGCGACGTTGACGCTACTCCATTCAGGCAGCACCGCGACCTTCGACGCTTCCTTTAACGTCCTTCCTCGCGGGGTGGGTAGCGAGGTGCTCTTGCTTACTGGAACGAGATACCTCCCCGCGACGCCGGAGACTCCCGAGCAGCGGCTTCTCCGCCAGGCCGATTCGATGCATCGTCAACTCGAGCTTGCTGAAGACGCGGCCACTTATGGATTCGAGATTGGGCCA
The DNA here is from genome assembly GCA_046047315.1 of Candidatus Hydrogenedentota bacterium. Lineage (GTDB taxonomy): Bacteria > Hydrogenedentota > Hydrogenedentia > Hydrogenedentales > JAEUWI01 > WGMK01. Next base: position 4,807 of record JBJOID010000309.1, read on the forward strand.
GTGGTCGAGTGGGATGCGTGGCTGGCCCTTTACCCGCAGGACCTGCCGCGCCTTCGGGCTTTGGTGGCACGCGGTCAGATCGATGGCGCGGCGCAGTACGCGCGCGTGGACGAGCGCGTATTGAATTCGGTAACCATGGAGAGCAACCTGGGCATCGGAGTGAATGCCCTGCAGCGGCGCCTTGGGGGGACGGGTTTCTACGACGCCTGGCGCACGCATGGCATAGCGCGGAATACGATCTCACTGCTTGCGTCGGCCGGGGTAGATGGAGGGATGGCGCAGTGGGAACAGTCCGGTATCCCTCCCCTTGGGCGTCTTCTTGGCATGAGGGGGGAAAGCCTCTGGCTTCGCCATTTCGCCTCTGGTGAGGGGGCAACCAACACCGAGAACCTACGTGCCTCGGTGCAACGGCAAAGTCAGGAGTTAAGCTTTCTGGGTTTGGACAGGCACGTTCTGTTGCTAGAGAATGCCATTGAGCCGCCAGAGCCGTTTATGGTGGATGCAACCCCCGCGCTGCTTGCCTCCAATCCGTCCATACGTGTGACAGGGGATGCGATATCGCGTTTCACGGACTGGCTTGAGGGGGCGGCTTTACCCGCCATACCGAACGTATCCCATGATTTGCTTCGTTCCAACATGGGGAAACTGTTGCGCTCTGCCACTTTACACGATGCGTATCGCGGCATATCGTCCCAGCTTATGGCTGTGGAGGCTCTGGCCTCATTTGCCGCCATGGAAGGGCTCCCCTTCCCCTATGCCGCTCTCGACCACGCACATCGAGCGCAGGCGTGGTTCTCGCAACCGGAATATCTCGCCTCAGTGCCGGGCGAGCCTGCCCACGCCAGCACCCTGATGAATTTGGATCGGGCGTGGGAGGAGCTCCGTGCCGCTGAGGACCGAGCGCTGCTGTATCTAGCGAGTCGCTATGAAGCCCGGCCTGTCGAATTGCCCGAAGGTTTAGAGCCGCTTGCCACCCTGATGTTTCTTGCAACAGGCGGGGAGGATGGCACTCACGTATTGGAGTGCGCGCTGCCCGTTCCCGAGGGAGTCAATGTCGCAGCTTATGATGCTGCTGGCAACCGATTGCCGCTCTTGCCTGGAGAACAAGCCGCCACCGCACGCCCCCTCACCCGGCCAGGAATGTTGCGCACGATTCGGGTGGCTGTGACGGCCACGGCATGGGGACTGGGCGAAGTGCACTTTGCGCTGGAAACCGCGCCGGAACCAAAGCCAAGCGGAGGTCTCGTAGTTCAGAACGATGTTTGGTTGGTGCAAGCCGATCCGGAAACAGGTTCAATCATCGAACTGCGGGATAAGCGCAGCGGCGTGAACCACGCTAATGGTCCCCTCAATGCGCTTATGGCGGTCTCGCTGGAGGCAGGCAATACCGAAAGTCTTTGGACTGCGGGGGAAGATTTACTCTCCCTCGGGAAGCCGGAGTCCGTGGAGACCCGTCAGTTGGAGGGCGTGCAAGAGCTGCGGATTGTTTCCCGCCTGGGTTCGTCGCGCGTGTTGCGCACCGTGAGACTTTGGCAAGGGCTAGAGCGCGTCGATTTTGAGTGCCACGTTGAGGAAGCGAGCAACGACGATTCGCTTTTCCTAATCTCCATCGGCGTGGATTCCGTGGGGCGCACGGTGTTTGCCGGTGAGCGTGACGGTGCGATAGCCCTTCCCGTGAATGGCTCGAAGCACACTTACCAGGAGGATACCCGCCGCAGGACCAGCCCCATGGGCCTCAGACCGGCGCACGATTGGGTGGGGGCGCTGCCGGGTCCGCATGTGCGATTTGGTCTGGACCGGGCAATCCCCTTGCGCCCCGCCATCGTGGTTCACCCCGACGATGCGACCGGCCGTGCCACCGCCGAATCCTTGCAGGTTGCACTGGCCGGGGTGTCGATACCCTCGATAGCCTACTCCGTCTCCCCGCGCGGACCGGAAAGTGTCTGGACGGATGGGACGCTGCTGCGCGACGCGATGACCGAGTATCAGCGACATGGTGGCATGTTCATCCTGCTGGGGAACACGGAAAATAATCCGCTGATCCGGGAGGCGGTGGAGAGCCTGGATGAGGCGCATCAAGCGCGTTATGCCGCAACATCGACGCGCGGTTCCGTTTTTGCGGCTCCTTTGAAACTTGCAGATCCAATGCAAGGACAGGCCGACGCCATTCTGTTGGGCGGCGCGGACGCATCCGTGACCAATACGGTGGTTGAGGATTTCGGGGAATCCCTCAGCACCCTCGGTTATCACACCCTTCCTGCCGAGGCTGCCCTCGGTAGCATCGCGCTGGCTCCCCTTGTTGAGGATGGACTGGCCGTATTGTTTGAGGGGATGCGCGTGGTGGCCCACGAACCTGACGGGAGCTTAAGCATCCTCATGGGCCGGGGCGGCGCGAAGCAAGACCTGCGTTTCTCGTATTCAATACAACCGGTTTCTGGGCGGAATAGTCTGGCGAGAATCGCCAATGCCGCCATGGAACGTAAGCCCCTACTCGCCCGTGAAACCACGGAGGGAGGCAAGGCATTCTCCACGGGATATCGATTCCTCCGCGCCGAACCTGGGGGTATGTCGATAGAGGCGGTGCGCTCGTATGGCTATCCGCTGGCGGCAAAGCGCTCTCCGGACTTCTTGGCCGATGGGCTGGCGGTCCGTCTGATGAATCCCTCCATCGAAGCATGGAGTGGCTCGCTAATGCTGGCCAATGGCACAATCGCCCTTGGAGAGGGCAGTTACATTGGAGACGCGCCGCCCGCTTCGACAACCGGCGTGGTAACTGTTCCCATGGGACAGCGAGTGACGGCGTGGGTGCTAGGGACACCGCGCCCGCCAGCACCTGACACAACGCCAGCTCCCGCACCGGTGTTTTCAGCCTACCCGTTGCATGGTTGGGCTATTGCCGCACCGGGAGAGCCCCCGGTGCGCGTGCGATTGGCCGTGGATTGGGACACGCCTGATGTGTCCGAGATTCACGTGAGCAATCCATCGACCGAGTCTTCCGTGGCAGGGGAGATTAACGTTGAGACAGCGGAAGGGTGGAGCGCTGGTCCGTCGCTCCTTCCGTTCCAGCTTTCCCCTGGCGAGGCCATGAGCCTTCCCCTTGCGCTTCGCCCAAAGGGCGGCGAACCGGGCGCGGTGCTGGCGCTGGCAAGTATCGGCGAAAGTGTGGTCTTTGACTGCGCGCGGGAAGATGCCGCGTGGCTCGAAGTTGCCACACGCCACGAGGATGATCGTCTCGTGGTGAGCATCATAAACCGGATGGGGGTGCGCGCGCTTGGAGAGATTTCCCTTGGCTTGAGTCCCCGCTACTGGGAAGGCTGGCGCCTCAATCCCGCTTTGCAAGTCGTTTCGCCCATGGAAATGACTTTCGATCTTCCACCCACTGCACGGCGGGAATTCACCTTCCGTGCGGCGGGGGGAGGGGCGTTTCCGAAAGAGGGGAGCCTTCGGGTTTCGGCAAACGGCACCTTTCAAGACTTGCCCCTTTAGGGCGTCGTTCGAGCGGTGTGCTACGATCCAGCGCGTGGCATGAACTGAGTCAACCCAACATCTACTCGCGGCGTTGCAGCCAGCACGAGAAGAATGGACGGACAGGAGAAAGACCTAAACATGGCTTCATTGGATGCGCGTGGCGTGGGGTTGTTCCTTGGTTTGACGCTCGGGGGGGGCTATGTTCTTCAGCTTGCTTTGTTGCTTACAGGCGTCCTCGATCCCTTCGAGCCCGGATTCTTCGGGTATGTCGCGATAGCCGCCATTGTGTTGTGGCCGGGCGCGGCTACCTTGCTGGCGCGCCAGTGGGCTCCCCTCGATCAAGATAGTGCCGGATATGCGATATGGCCTCTGCCCACGGTGAATACCCTGCGCATCGTGGCTACGGTTCCCGTCATATTCCTTGTAGCGAACCTGATTGCCTGGATACCCGGCTGGACCGCGCCCGACTGGCGGATGACGAAGATGGTACATCTTGTGAAACAGGCGGCTACGCAGCCGCTTCCCGCTGAAGTGGATCCCATGCTGCCGGCGGTCATGCTGGTCGGGGGGCTCGGATTCAGCATCCTGCTCGGGATACTGTTCTATGCGCCGCTGTTGTTCGGGATGGAGTATGCCTTTCGGGGCTATCTGTTGCCCAAGCTATCGCCGCTGGGAAAATGGTTCTCGGTCGCACTCGCTGCGGCAGGTCCTTTCCTATACGGCGTTCCCTTCGTGGTTTACTCACACGTCGTTGCACCGGAGGCTCTGGACGACCTTCCAGAGTCACTGTTTCGCCTTTTCGCCATCACCTTCTCCAGCGGATTACTGCTCGGGATACTCTGGAACCACACCCGCCATCTGGGGCTGATTGCTATTTTGGCGGGGTCCATCGTAGCGCATGTGTACGGGATCTGGGATTCCCTGTTCGCCATGCAGCATTACTGGTTCACGGGCAGCACCGGATTGATTGCCGCAATCCTTTGGGGGCTTCTGGCGGCGTATCCCAAAGCCTTCGTGAACCTACCGCGAGAGGTGCGCACGGAACTTTAGACGTTCTCTCCATATGAAGAAGTCTACTTACCAGTGAGCCGGCAAGAGCTGGAATGAGCGTGACCGCTCGAAGTTCATTTAAGGTGCCGCAGCTTCATCTGGTAGCGCTGCCTCGAAGACTCCGGGCTTGTGGCGGTTCAAATAGTAGCCCAGCCACGGAGTATTCCAGAAGGTGTTGAACACGCTGTCGAAGACCTCGTCCACCTCCCAACGTCGCCATTGCGCGAGTGCGGCATCGAGAAACCGTTGCTCGCCACTGAGTTCGTAAGCGGCGAACAGGACGGGAAGGATCAGCGGATCGTAGGCCGCGGTGATGGAAAAGTGGGGGTTATGTGAGTAGCCCGACATGGTCCCCGGTGCATCCCAAGCCGTGTTTTCCAGTATCATCGACTCCGCCATGGCGGTCACGAGTTGAGCGGCCTCGACATCTCCCGTCAGGAGATACCATTCATAGAGCGGACCGGCAAGTTGTGCAACCATCCATGGCACGTTGCCGCGATACACCATGGAACCATGCGTCTCGGGCCATACACCGCGCCGACGGTCCATCCGCTCCCAAGCCCACGACACCCGCTTCGATCCTTCGTCGAGCCAGGCTGGTTCTCGCGTCGCGTCATAGGCGGTCACTATCGCGTCCATAGGTCCGGCGTGGTCGCGCACGCTCGGGGACTGGCGGTGCGCCTCACTGCGCTGCACGAAATCCGCCACTCCCAGAAAGGCCTGCTCACTTTCCGGCGCGCCCGTCAGCACGTGGTAGAGCCAGAGTCCCCGGGTTCTCAAGGTCGGGCTCCATGGTCCGGGCACGTGGTTGGCGCCGGGACCATGCAGGGCGCCCAGCCAATCCTTGCCGGGCACAGGGCTGTGGACTATCGCGACATCGTGGATATGTCGGCAAAGCTCCACGGCGCGTTGCCGCCATTCGGCGTCCCCCGTGGCCAGCCATGCCGCCCATGCGCCGTGGGTGCGGTTGTAATAGTTGTTGCTCCAGTGGCTGGGGCTGGCGAAATAGGGAGAATCCGGAAAGGTGCGCACCCCGTAGCGATGCCCCAGCGCCTCCCAGTCTCTGCCCTGATAATGACGGGCCATGCCTTCGTCGTACTTCACAATGCCAATTACAGGATGGGCCGGCCCATAAGCGCCGCTTGCAGCGAAATACACGGGGTTGGATAAGACCGGAGGCCGTTCCGCGTTTGCACTGAAGGTGGCGGTGTCCACCTCACCGAAAGCAAGCCATACCTCGTGTGTGCTCGCTTCTCCCGGTGTGTACACCACGGGGGATGCGGGGGCGTCGATGAGGCGAAGGGTGCATTGATCTCCGGTGCGCCGGAAACCCTTGGGAAACAATTCGCGCATGCGTGGCAGGGCAATATGCACCGGCCCCATCGATGCCCAGAAGGGCGCCGTCGGCGACAGGTTGTGGCCTTCCACACCCGCAGCGACCACTTCTCCCTCGGAGGCGGGCAGTAGGTTACGGGCGTTTAGCGTGCGTTGTTGCGGGGAGGCCTGCGTCACCTCGAAGTCGCCCTCAACCCGCGCTTCCGGCAGGTTGGATTGGGGAGCAGGCCCCGCCAACTGCAAGGCGAGCGAGAGTTCGGAGAGTGGCAGATCAGCGTCGCCATCATTGACCACGCGCAGGATGAGTTGAAGATAGGGCTGCCCGGCCCACGTGGTGAGGTAGCAGCGGAATGCCGCCGGGGCGGAACCACTGCCTTGAAGCCGACCTTCGGCCATTAACTCGAGACGAAAGGACGTTTCCTCCACAACATGAACGGCGGTGGCGGTTCCATTCAAACGCTCGCCACCGCGCAGGCCGCTTAGGGTGAGCTCCTCCACCAGTGACTTTCCATCCATTTCGAAATCATGCAAGAGCCTTCCCGGACTTGCATGAAAGGTGAAGCGGCCAGAATCCGCCTGCAACGTTTCGTCGAGAGTCTTCAACCGGGCCGTGCGCGATATCTTGGCGGTGTCCTTTTTGTACTCCAGTTCCAGCGTATCCATATCTGGGAGAACAAGCAGGTCCACAAGGCACCATCGCAGCGAATCATCGGGCCACCAGGCCAAAGGCTGGCGTGCGGAAGGAAGCGCCTTTGCGTCGTTGGTCGTAATCCGGAATGCGTCGATATCGGTGACTTTGCCGGGCGGAAACGGAAGGCCCATTCGAATGGGAAATCCTCCGGCGGGAGGTTCCTGAAAATGATGAATATCAAGCCGCACCGAAGTCTTCAGTGCATCGGTATCAGCGGTTATCGGAGGGATGCCTTGCTTCTCGTGGCGCTCGAGCACCTTCGCCTCAACGGGACGGCGGCCTTCCGGTGTTTGGGCATCGCCAGAAAGCAGGATGAGGTCACCCCAGTAAAGGTCGGTGTGAAAGTGGAATGCCTCGGGGGTGCCCTCACGATCCTGAGAAGCCTGAGCGGACTGAAAGAAATCCTGTGAAAGCACCGTAGTGGATGAGGTCACATCGAATACCACCAGCCCCAGTTGAAACTGTTCGCCGGGTTTAACGTCCAAGGGTATCCGATAGCGGGGCGAGTCACCCTGCACGACCGGGTCCGCAACGTCACTGCTCCAGACAATCCGTTGATTAACAAACACTTGCTTGAGGCGGTGCCCGATGAAGCCCTCGGCGGTCAAGGGGCCACCATCGGGGCGCGACGCGTCGGTGTGATAGTTGTCGGAACAGTAAAAGTCCAACTGAACCGGGCCAGTCCAATCCTCTGGAACCTTGACGGTGCGCGTGGCCTGGGCGAATGCGCCTTCCACGCTGGGCTGCCAAGGATGACGCATCGCGAGCAGGTCGCGAGGATCCATGCGTGCCTGCCAGCTTCCCTTGGTCTCGATGCGCCAGGCCGCGTCGAGCGGCAGATAGAGCAGCGGCCCCGCCACGGCGGCTCCGGCGTGGAGCAACAGCACCGTCACAAGCGCGGCCCGCGCCACACGGCTCACGGTATTGCCTCGTCGGCGATGGCAAGCTGCTGACCATTCAGGTAGTCCAGGAGGCGTTGCCGGAAACGTGTCGCCAGTTCACTCTCCCGGCTCCAGTTATTGCCCTGCGGCCGACCTCGTTGCAGATCGTCGATGTTGATGAACTCGATGTACGCCTCCTCGCCCGCCGCCTCCTTGCTGAATGGGTCACGCCCCGACTGCCAGGTCATCCGCCAGTTACGCGTGCGCAAGCTAAGGGCAAGCGGATCGCCGGTCATCGAGATGGGCTCGCGCGAGGTTACCGTTCCAAAGAGATCAAGACCGGGCAGGCTGGAAAGCTTTACACCGGCAATGCCAGCCAGCGTGGGGGTGACATCCTCCAATGAGCAGGGCACCCGCTGTATCCGCGCCTTGGCGGGGTCCGCACGTACTATGAGGGGCACGTTGAGGCTGGGCTCAGTGAGGTATACGCCACGCTCCCCCCCCGTAAAGTCGTAACCATAGGTGCCCACAATCGCAACAGCGGTTGCATCAGGGGATTGGTTCTGATCCAGCCAGGTTAGAAATTCGCCCAGCTGGCTGTCGAAATGTGCAAGCGCCGCATCGTAGACATCCAGATCCTTGGGGTTGTCGGCCTGCGCGATAAAGCCCGGCGTTTTTTCTGCAACAATGCGGGGATAGGCCAGCTCCCGCAGACGAATCAACACGAAGAACGGTGTGTCCTTGTGACTCGAGATAAACTGCCTGGCACGCTCCAGCGTCTCCGACGAACCCGCAGGAACAAAGCTGCCCGGCACCGCCTTGCCGTCCACCTGCACCGCCGGGGCCATGGGAAAGCGTTGGTCAAACAGATGGAATCCGCGCTCGAACCCGGTCCCGTGCACAATGTCGTTGGGCGCGCTTTGCGGTCCGGCGGAGCTGGCGCCCTCGGTGAAGGCGGCGCACAGGTAACCTTGCGTGGACAGTGATTCCGCAAGTGTCGGCAGTGCGGCAGCCCCTGCCGCCCGCGTGCCGTTGAGGTAACCATGGCGCAGCGGCGATTGCCCGGTTAGGAGCGTCATTAGTGCGGCGGGAGTCTCGGGGGCGGGAGTCATGCACTGCGTCGCCCGCAGGGCGCGGTCGCTCCAGGCTTCCAGCGACGGCGTGGTCTTCCGGGAATATTCCGCAAGCATGCTGTGGGAGGCGGCAAAACCATCCGCCACGATGAGGACAATACTGCGGGGGGACGTGGAGGAGCGCTGCTCGACGGGCCATGGACCCGCCACCAGAAGCTCGCCGCCGCCGTAGACGGCGGGGCGTATGCGAGTGCGGGTCATCCAGGAGGATTCCTCCTCGCGCATCCAGATAAGGTCGCAATGGGTGGCATCCGCCGGGAACTGTTCCGGGGGAACTTCGAAGCTGGTCCAACCCGTGGGATTCAGGGCGAGCGGGGCGAGATACGGGGTGTTGGACGCTCCATTGATGTCCACCGCGATGAAGACCTTTTCTGGGGGATCATTCGCAGTGGAGGGAGCGGCAAAATGCAGGAGGAGCGGCTTGCCGGTGCGTCCCTCAAGCGGAATCCTGAGCAAGGCCCCCTCGCCAATGGGGCGCGCTTCGGCGAAAACCTGATCGACTTCGTAGACCTGAGAAGCGACGGTTTCCGCTTGACGGGCGCTGATTAAGGAATCGGCAAATTCTCGCGCTTCGCGCATTCCAAGGGTGCCGGCTGCAACGGACGCCGTGGCCCAGAACAGGACAACCAGCCGGGTGGCGGGACGCGCGTGAAGCGCGGCAAAGAGAGAGAGCAACTTACAAGCGCCGTGCAAAGTCAGAAATACAGCCGCGAGGACAAGCATGTCGAACTCGGCGAGCTTGGGATGAGGCCATGGCAGAGGAATGCGGAGGATGTAGGGCAGCAAGACGAGAGCCATCGCGTTCGACACGGCCTCGGTAAGAAGCGGAGCCGCGCCTCGCGTGGGCGCAACCAGTTGCAGGATCGCCATGAATCCGAGTTGCGATCCAGCGAAGAGCCCGGCGACCCCCATCGTGAGGGCAATCGCGCTATCGGAATTGGAAACATAACCCTGTGCCGCGAGCAACGCGTGCACATAAGCGCCCGAAAGCCCGGAAGCCAGCGCCAGAAATACTGTGTAAACCGCGATAAACATGCCGGATCCGAGGGGCTGTATGCCTTGAGAGGGTCTACTGCGTTGTGGTGTTTAGACTTCGCCGAGACCCCATGCTATGATCCCCCATTGATTCGGCGCAACCATGGAGCGTTCCGTACTGTGCTTACCAAGATGCTCACGTCAATGTTCGGGACGGGAGCGGAGCGTGACATTCAGCGCCTGCACCCAGTTCTCGATGAAGTTAACCGTCTGGGGCGTGAAATCACTTCCCTGAGCAACGATGCCCTCCGAGCCAAGACCGCGCACTTCAAGGAGAAACTCAGCCAGGGGGCGACGCTCGACGACATCCTGCCGGAGGCCTACGCGGTATGCCGCGAAGCGGCCAAGCGGGTGCTGGGGCTGCGTCACTTCGACGTGCAGATCATCGGTGGCATGGTGTTGCATCAGGGCAACATCGCCGAGATGGTGACCGGCGAAGGCAAGACGCTGGTGGCCACGCTGCCGACTTACCTCAATGCCTTGACCGGGGCCGGCGTGCATGTGGTGACGGTCAACGATTACCTCGCCCGGCGCGACAAGGAGTGGATGGCGCCCATTTACGAGTTCCTTGGGTTGACCACGGGCCTGATCCAGCAATCGATGTCGCTGCACGAACGGCAGGTGGGGTACCGCGCGGACATCACCTATGGCACCAACAACGAATTCGGCTTTGATTATCTCCGCGACAACCTGGCGACGCATCCTGGTCATCGTGTCCAGCGCGGTTTGAACTATGCCATCGTCGACGAAGTGGACTCGATCCTGATCGACGAGGCCCGCACGCCGCTCATCATCTCGGGCCGCCCCAAGCGCAGCAGCGAACTCTATTACAAGGTGGACGACGTGGTTCGCCGACTTCGCCGCGATGAACACTTCACGATGGACGAGAAGCAGCGCCACATTCTCCTCTCGGACGAAGGCATGGAACTGGTCGAACGCGGCCTTGGCGTGGGCGATCTCTACACCAACGAGAACATCAGTATCGTCCACATGGTGGAGCAGTCCCTCAAGGCACACAATTTCTTCAAGCGCGACAAGGAATACATGGTTCGCGACGGGGAAGTCTTCATCGTGGATGAGTTCACTGGGCGCGTAATGGAAGGCCGCCGCTACTCGGACGGACTGCACCAGGCGCTGGAAGCGAAGGAGCGCGTGCCGTTGCGCTTCGAATCGCAGACGGTGGCGTCCATCACCTACCAGAACTACTTCCGCCTCTATAAGAAACTTGCGGGCATGACCGGCACCGCGATGACCGAGGCGAATGAGTTCGCGAAGATTTACAACCTGGAAGTTTTCCAGATTCCAACGAATCTTCCGCTTATTCGCGAGGACCTGACCGACCTGATTTTCGCGACGGAGTTGGGCAAGTTTCGCTATGTCATCGAAGAGATCAAGCGAATCCGGGAAGAGGGACGCCCCATTCTTGTCGGCACCGTGTCGATCGAAAAAAGCGAGCTGGTCGCGCAGTTGCTTGCGGAGGCGGGAATCAACGATTTCCAGGTGCTCAACGCGAAGCATCACGAGCGCGAAGCCGCCATCGTGGCGAACGCGGGCAAGATGAGCGCGGTTACCGTGGCCACCAACATGGCGGGCCGCGGCACGGACATCAAGCTGGCGGAGGGGGTGCGCGAGCGGGGCGGCCTTTACATTATCGGCACCGAGCGGCACGAGTCGCGCCGCATCGACAACCAGTTGCGCGGCCGCTGCGGCCGCCAGGGCGACCCCGGCACCACCCGCTTCTACGTGAGCCTCGAGGACGAGGTGGCGCGCCTGTTCGGCGGCAACCGCGTGAAGAGCATTCTTAACATGGTGGGCACCGACGAGATGGATGCCGAGCCGTTGAGCCAGCGGATGGTGTCGCGCAGTATCGAGCGCGCCCAGCGGCAGGTCGAGGAATACCACTTCGAGAGCCGCAAGCACGTGCTCGAGTACGACGAGGTGATGGACAAGCAGCGCAAATACATCTATGCGATGCGCTCGGAAGTGCTGGAAGACCGCGACGTTACGTCGCGCCTTCACCAGATGATCGAGGACCATCTCATCGATCTCCTCGCACAATATGCACCGGAGAAGTCTCAGCCGGAGGAATGGGATCTTGAAGGCCTCGAAGCGTCTGTCGAGGGAACCTATGGTTTCGTTCCTGACACCTCCGCGGAGTCGGACGCCGAACCCAAGCCTTTGCTGGAGAGCCTGCGCGATCAGGTCATAGGCGAGTATCACCGCCGCGAGTCCGCGCTTGCCGATGAGGTGCGCGCGGCCTATCGCGAGCAGATTGGCGGCGACGAGAGCAAGATTGATTTCGCCGCGATAGCGCGTAAGCGCACGCACGATCTCGAGTTGATGATCATCCTCAAGACCGTGGACGACCGCTGGGTGGACCATCTTTACGAGATGGACCAGTTGCGCGACTCGGTTCGGCTGCGCGCCTTTGGCCAGCGCGACCCCCTGCTCGAGTACAAGCAGGAAGGCTATGAGATGTTCCAGGAGCTGGTGCGCTCCATCGAGGAGGGCGTGCTCCAGACGCTTTTCCACCTGACCGATCCGGAAGTGCGCCGCCGCCGCGAGGCCAAGCTGAGCAAGGGGCAATTGACCGCGCAGGAAGACCCATACGCCAACCTCCGTCAGTACCAGTACGTGGCGGCCGAGAAGGAGTCGGATCGCAGCTTCTCGGCTTTCGACACAGGCCGTTTCGACCTGGCCGGTCAAACCGCCGCACGGGCGCAAGCCGCGGCGACGGCAGCGCGGGCACCGCAGTCCGCGCCGAAGAGTGATGGTCCCGCCAAGCCCGAACCCGTCCGGGTGGCGGAGAAGATTAACCCCAATGATGTCTGTCCTTGTGGCAGCGGCAAGAAATACAAGAAGTGCTGTGGCAAGCTGGCAGACTAAAATAGCCTCCCTATTGGGAAAAATCGTATCCGGCGGAGAGCAAGCTTCCGCCGAGATATCGCCCGTTTCCTCCGTGGAGTTGCCCTTTCAGTGCAACGTCTGCGGTGAACGCGTGGAGAAGTTTCTCCCCTTTGGTCGCCAAAACCGTCCGAATGTGCGCTGCCCTCACTGCCGGGCATTGGACCGGCACCGCGCGTTCTGGTGTTATGCTAAGCATTTCACCAATCTCTTCGATGGGCAGCCCAAGAAGCTGCTTCATGTGGCGCCGGAAAAAGTGCTGAGTGAAAAGTTGCAGGCCTTGCCGGGACTCGATTACCTGAGTGCGGATCTGGATAGCGAGCTGGCGATGGTGAAGATGGACCTTACCTCCATCGACTATCCAGACGAGACTTGGGACATCATTCTCTGCTCGCATGTGCTGGAGCACATACCCGATGACCGGAAAGCCATGCGCGAAATGCTGCGTGTGTTGCGTCCCGGGGGCTGGTTGATGGTGCAGGTGCCCGTTCGCCCCGAGCCCACCTACGAGGACTGGAACATCACCACGCCCGAGGGGAAGCTGGAAGCCTTTGGCCAGGCGGACCATGTGCGCATTTACGGGTATGACCTGTTGGACCGCCTCATCGAGAGCGGCTTTGCTGCCGAAATGATTCAGGTGGGGCAGGTGCTTCCAAAGTCCGAGATGACGTTACACGGAATTAGGCCGCGAGCTATCCTGTTTCACTGCAAGCGCCCCGCTTAGGGCGATGCTTCACGAAGGAGGCAATGCATGCCGGGTAGCCTGATGGACGAAGCCGCTGCATGAAACGTTATCTGCTGCGTGGCGCCATCATTGTCCTCTGGCTTGCCATGATGGGCTGGCTGCTTTACCGGGAAGTCGTGCTTCCGGCCACGCGCACCGTTGAGTTTACCCGAGCCCCTGCCATGCCCCGCGACTATTGGATGGGCGTCTATCTCGGAGAAACCGAGCGAGCGGGCTTCATCAACATACGCACCCGCCCCGAGGATTGGGAGGGAGCCCCGGGCAGCCAGATGCGGCTTTCGGCGCGTGTGCGCCTCAACCTCTTCGGATACGATGCGGACATGGCCGTGTCTGGCCAGGCTTGGATGGCGGAGGACGCGCGCCACGCCATCTTCGACTACACCCTGATCGCCGGGGAAAGCGAGTCCAGGATTCATGGAGCCCTGCGCGACGGCACCCTCAATGCGGTCTTGAGCGCCGCGGGTGTAGACACCCCGTTTACCTTTCCAGTCAGTGAAGAACTCATGCTCAGCACCGGCCTCG
>JBJOID010000310.1:0-26304 GCA_046047315.1 Candidatus Hydrogenedentota bacterium
ATATCTGCGGCAAATCTGGAGTTCCCACCGGCTCACCAACAATGGCCCGTTACTGCAGGAACTGGAGCATGCGTTGCGCTTACAACTTGGGGTGAAAGACACTTGGGTGGTCTCAAATTGCATGAGCGCCCTGCTCATTGCCATTGAAGCCGGCGAAGTATCCGGAGAAGTCATCACCACCCCTTTCAGCTACGTGGCCACATCGGCCGCCATCGTCTGGCAAAAATGCCGGCCGGTTTTTGCCGATATCAAGAGCAATGATCTGACCATTGATCCCGATGCTCTAGAAAGGGCCATCACGCCGAGAACAAGGGGCATCCTTGCCACACATGTTTATGGCATGCCGTGTGATGTCGACCGCCTAGAAGCCTTGGCCAGGAATTACGGGCTCCTCCTGATTTATGATGCGGCTCATGCCTTTGGCACCACTTATCGGGGGCGGTCCCTCGCGAGCTACGGCGACATCAGCTGCCTGAGCTTTCACGCAACCAAGGTCTTTAGCACCGGCGAAGGTGGCGCGGTGGTGGTCAACTCGCCCGACCGCAAGTTAGCCGAGCGGGTTCGCTATATGCGGTCGTTCGGGCACATGGGTGACGACCATCGCATGCCTGGTATCAATGCCAAATGCTCCGAACTCCACGCCGCGCTGGGACTGTGCAATCTCCCCTTGGTTGCCGGAATAATCGCCCAACGTGTTCAAGCTTGCGCTCTGTATGATCAGGCACTGTCCGGAATCGATGTAAGGAGAATCGACTTCAGTATGCCCGGACTGGTCCATAACCATGCCTATTATCCCGTTCTTTTCCCCAATGAGGCTACCCTGTTGCGGGCGCAGGCCGCCATGAATGCCTTGCAGATTTATCCCCGCCGTTATTTCTGGCCGGCGCTGCATCGCATTCCCTATCTACGGAGTGGCGATTGCCCCCGGGCCGACCAAGCCTCAGCCACTGTCCTGTGCCTGCCCTTGTCTTCGGAGACGGACCCGGCGCTGGTCGGGCAGGTGGCTGAATCCATCCGTTCCGCCCTCGCTTAAGCCCGCCAAGTGCCCGACCACCGCCCACCGACCGATGGAACACATGCCCGCGACCTTTCCAATGACCCGTGACGACGAGTTCTACGTGTTGCTGAAGTCGAGCTTGCCATCCGACTATCGCATCGAGGCCGAACCGCAAACCGCGTATTACTCCGAATGGCTGTTTGCCTACAAACTTTACCATCAGGACAAGTTGCTGCGAACCTTTGCCGGGGATTTTAGAAATATCCCGGCAAGCTCCTTAATCCAGGAGGCCGAGGCGCTGTTGGGCGCCATCCAGGAGAAAAAGCGCCCATGCTGATCGGAAGCAAACTGCCCCCGCAAAAAACGGACCGCACCTACTTTCATTCGGGGCGCGCCGCTTTTGCTTTCCTCATCGGGCAATTGGCCCGCCCCCGAAAGGTCCACCTCCCCACCTACACCTGCTGGTCATTGGTGGACGCCATGCTCCGACGTTTTCCCGACATCGAGCTGGAATTCTATCCGGTGCGCCGGGACCTCGGTTGCCTTTATCCAACCCATCTGCCCAAGAACGAAGCCCTAGTCTTCATCCATTACTTCGGTCAGGAAAACACCGCAACGCTGCCGCAAGGAGACGGGATCCTCATTGAGGATCTTTCTCACTCCTACCTGTCCCGGATTACTCCCCGCGGGCATTTTGTTTTCGGCAGCTATCGCAAGCTCATGAAGGTTGCCGACGGTGGATTCCTCGCGGGATTCCACAACCCGATCTATGAACCCAGCCGTAAACTGGATTCATGGCTACGGCTGCAAGCCACCGACTGGCGCGATGTGCGGGAAGCGGAGAACATGCTCGACCGCAACTGGCAGATCGCGGACATCAGCAGCCAGTCACTCGCCCTTTTGTTGACTGCCGACCCAATCAGGATTCGTCAGCAGCGTCAGGCGAACGACCGCTTTCTGACCGCCAATCTCAGCGTGGGCATTCCGCACCTCGGTTTCCGGGAGAACGAATGCCCTTTGATCCATAATCGCCTGATGCCGACCCCGGAAGAGCGCGACTCACTGAGACAATACTTGGCCCGTCGGGGGGTTTACACTTCAATTCACTGGCCGACACATGAGACCGCCCGGCGGTGCGGAAAGGATATCAGCGACACGCTCTGGTTGGAGAAACATATTATTTCGTTCCCCGTATCGCACGATTATGGACAGGAGGCCATGGATTACACCTGCCGCTGTGTGGAGGATTGGCGACGTGGAGGCGGCTAAATGGACTACTGGTGTTCATTCTGGAAATCGCAAGGCGCCGCGAGCCTGGGGCAGCATCCGCAGGCTCAGGTCCTGCGCACACTGGACCGACAACCCGTTTCTCCAGAAGCCTTCGCGGCCATCATGTCATCCATCACGACCATGTTGCAGCCCGACGGTTCGCATGCTCTGCTCGACCTGTGCTGTGGCAACGGCGCCGTCACGCGCGGCCTCTTCGGCCAGTTCCAGAGCGTAATGGCCGTGGACTTGGCCGCAGAGTTCGTCGCGCAGATCAATCGCGATGCCCCCCCCCACGTGACAGCGTGCGTGGGCGACGCGAAGACCATCGAATTCCCGCCCGCTTCTTTTGACCGAATCTTGCTCTATGCCGGACTGCAGTATTTCTCAGAAGAGGAGACGGTAGCACTGTTTGGTCGCCTCCACCGCTGGACGCGCCCGGGTGGGCGAGTTGTGCTCGGCGATATTCCAGATCTAGCCCGGCGCTGGAGGTTTTTCGACTCGGCTGAGCGCGAGAGCACCTACTTCTCTGGGCTGCAACACGGTCAACCTCTCGTGGGATTCTGGTTTGAATCCGAATGGCTGATAAAACTGGCCCGCCATGCGGGATTCTCCTTCGCGAGAAGACACGACCAGCTTCCGTCCCTTCCCTATCAACATTACCGCTTCGACCTCGTGGTGGAGGCCTGAGCCATTCCATGTTCGACCAAATCCTCATTATTGCCGGTGTCGCCCGCAGTGGCACCAGCTGGCTCGGAGAGATCATCAACAGCTCGCCGGATGTGGCCTACCGCTACCAGCCGCTATTCTCGCATGCCTTCAAGAATCGAATTGGCATCGACTCCCCCCGGGAGGACTATGAGACGTTTCTGCAGGAGGTGTATGCCAGCCAGGATCCCTTCCTGCTCCAAACAGACAAACGCATTGCCGGGATCTATCCCTTTTTCGCCAAGCAACCCGAGCCGGCGTGTCTGGCCCTGAAAAAGGCCCGGTATCATTATTTGCACATCAAGTTTCTGGCCCACTTCAAACAGCTCAAGCTGCTGGCGATCATCCGGAATCCTTGCGCCGTCCTGGCCTCTTGGATGGCCAACCCCAGGGAATTTCCTCCGGGCAGCGACCCGTGGGCCGAGTGGCGGCTGGGCCACTGCAAGAACCAAGGTCTGGCGGAGAATTTCTTCGGGTTCTACAAATGGAGGGAAACCACGAACATCTTCCTGGATCTGCAGGCCCAGCATCCCAACCGCGTTCGCTTGGTGCGGTATGAAGACTTGGTCGAATCCCCGCAACGGGTGACGGAGTCCATCTATGATTTTGCCCACCTCGAGCTTGGTATCCAAACAAACGCCTTCCTCGCCGAATGCAATAGTTCCCACAGTGATAGCCCCTACGCCGTCTACAAAAGCAAAAGTGTGCGGGATCGCTGGCGCCAGACGCTTGATGCCCGCATCATCCGCGACGTCCACGAGGAGCTCAAGGACACCCGGCTTGAAACCTTCCTCGTATGAAGCTGGGCATCATGCAGCCGTATTTCGCCCCGTATCTCGGTTACTTCGACCTGATCCGGCGGTGCGACCAATGGGTCGTGTTCGATACCGCCCAATATATCCGCCATGGCTGGGTGAACCGCAATCGCGTCCTGCATCCAACCACCGATTGGCAGTATCTGATTGTTCCCCTCCAGAAGCATTCACGTGAAACCCCCATCAAGGACATCAAGGTCATCGCCAGCGGCGAGTGGCGTTCGCGCATCCGGGGCCAGCTGCAGCATTATCGTGGCAAGGCGCCACACTACCAGGCCGTCGTTGATTTGGTTTCCAGCGTCTTGGCCGTGGATACCGCTTCCCTCACACAATTGAATATCCTGCTTCTGCAGCGGTGTTGCGAGCGGCTTGGCCTTCGCTTCAATTTCCAAGTCTTCTCCGAAATGAACTTGCCCCTGCCGGAGATTATGGGCCCCGGGCACTGGGCCCTCGAAATATCGTCTGCCCTCAAGGCCAGCGAATACCTCAATCCCCCCGGCGGGAAGAATCTATTCAAGCCCGACGACTTCCGCGCCCGGGGCATCAAGCTGACTATCCAAGAACCACATCCCTTCATCTATCCGACTCCGGGATACGGGTTCCAACCCGATCTCTCCGTTATTGATGTCATGATGTGGAATTCCCCCGCAGAAATCACGGCCCATCTCGACCAGGCCGGCAGCCAGCCATGAGAAGGCGACGAGGCCGCAATTCGCACCCGGGGCTTGCGAATTGGGCTGAAGCCCTGAGAGTCTGCAATGGTCACCACACCGCCCATGTCCAAAGCGCTCGTCAGCGTTTGCATTGTCACCTACCAGCATGCCCGCTTCATCGCGCAGGCGCTTGATGGCGCGCTCATGCAAAGAACCACGTTCCCGATCGAGATTCTGATCGGCGAAGACGAATCGACTGACGGCACCCGCGACATCTGCTTGTCTTATGTGAAGCGCCACCCCGACCGTGTGCGGGTCTTCTTGCGCCACCGACGTGACGTGGTGAATATCGACGGTCGCCCTCGCGGCAGTTTCAACTTCCGGATGACCTTGCGAGAAGCGAAGGGTGAGTTTGTCGCCCTGTGCGATGGCGATGATTTCTGGACCGACCCCGAGAAGCTACAGCGCCAGGTGGATTATCTGCGGGCCAATCCTGACTGCGCCGGCTGCTTTCACGACACGCGGCTCGTTGACGCCACCGGACAGACCTTGGCTGAGAGCTATTTCCAGTCCGATCAGGAGAAATTCACCCAGCAAGATGTGTTGGAAACCCTGCTAAGCCGCGAGCCCACCTGTTCCTTGGTGTTCCGGAAAGCAGCCTTTGCCGAACCCCTGCCCGAATGGTATCTGCGCCGTCCTTCTGATCTCTACCTCGACATCCTTCTGACCAATCACGGTTCCCTAGGATTTGTCCGACGCAACATGGGAGCCTACCGCAAACATACTGGCGGTATCTGGAGCCGCCAGCGGGAGTCCAATCAGGTGATTGAACTCATTATTCGCTATAAACTGCTCTTGGCTGACAATTTCTTCGTCCAGACATACCGGGATCTGCTACTCCGGAAAATTGATGAACTCCAAGCCTCGCTCTTTACCCGCAAGGACTTTCTTGGAGAAATCGATCGCCTGGAAAGCGTCGTTCAGGAGCTGACCAAAGCATTCCAATCCACGCAGACCGAGTGCACCAGGCTCACTGCCGAAGTCCAACGCGCGCAAACCGCAGCCAAACGCGCCGCCCAGGACGCCCAGAAGCACATCGACGAGCTGCTAGCCCAACTCCAACAGCTGGCCGCCACCTCCCAACAACAGGCCCAGCATACCAAGGTTCTCGAAAAGGAGCGCGACCGACTCAAGGCCGAGGCGGAAGCGGCTCGTAACGAGGCTAAAACGTCCGCTGCTCATGCGCAGTCGCATATTGACGCTCTTTTAGCCCAACTCCAACAGCTGGCCGCCACCTCCCAACAACAGGCCCAGCATACCAAGGTTCTCGAAAAGGAGCGCGACCGGCTCCAGCATGAGTCACATCAAGCGCGAATTGATATCCAACATTACCTGGACGTGATCAACGAACAGACAAACTACATCGAAATATTGAAGAAAATGCGCGCTTCGGCCGGGCCTTCGTAAGAGCCACCATGTCACTCCCCGTCCGCGATCTCCTCATCACCGCGACAGAAATCAACGACCACCATGGCGTTGGAATTCTGCTTCGCCGTTTTTTCCCCGATTCGTCCGAATTCGTCTGCGTTCGCACCACATCGCTTTACCGTGGCGAGGAGCCGTTTGGAGCGGAACATCATGATCTCTGCTCTCGCTTCCTTACGATCAAGGAGACGCGCGAGCACCTCGCACGCATTCTGTCGCTCTATCAGATCCGGCGCATACTATGCGTGCCGTATTATCGCGAGGAGTTCGTGCACGCCGTCCTGGCTAAGGAAATGACAGGGGCACCGCTTTGCACCTACCTGATGGACGATCAAAATGTGTTCGCCCGGAAGGTTCCGGACCACCGGGTGGGTGCCTTGCTGGCCGCTTCGGACTTGCGGTTCGGCATTTCCGCGGAGCTGGCACTGGCATACGAGCGGAAATACGGACTGGCTTTCCATGTTTTGCCGCCAGTCGTGGAGCCCGCGTCGCTCGTCCCATGTTATTGGCACCCCGAGCCGAGCGAACCCCTGCGGGCTGCCATGATCGGCAACGTTTGGTCGGCCGCTCAACTTCGCCAGCTGCGCCGCCTATTACCCGCTGCCGACCTTGAAATCGACTGGTATGGCAAGGGACCCGAGGCTAGCTGGCTGGAAGGAACGGCAGCGGAGTGGGAAGCAGATGGACTACACGTCATGGGTCATCTTCCCGAGGATGTACTCGTGGTGACCTTGGCCTCCTACCCCTTCATCGTGCTTCCTTCCGGCTCGTTGGATGCCGAGGACGAGAACCCATCGTTCGCCCGCCTCAGTTTGCCGTCGCGTCTGTTTTTCTGCCATTCCCGAACCGATGTCCCGATTCTCGTTCTTGGTTCAGCGCAGGGCGCCGCCGGCCGATTTGTCACTCGAAATGGGACAGGAGCTTGCGCGGGATTCGATGCTGCAGTCGTGCGCGATAAGGTCCGATTGCTAACCGCGCCCGAGCGTCACCGTGAATTCCGCCGAAACGTGCGGAGTTGCGCCCCGAACCTCAGTTTGCGCGATGGAGGAGAGTGGCTGTGGCGCGCGCTCGCGCGCCGCGCTCCGGAACCAGCCCCATTCGAGAATTTGTTTCCCCATGATTATTTGCGGGAAGCAGAGGAAATTATTACTGGTTCCCCCGCCGTCCCGTCCCCCAATCGGCGCCTCCCAGCGGCCGACCAGGCGCTCAGTTCCAGCGATCTCCCGTCTCTTGCAATCCTGCGTCGATCGCACTTCAGCACCTTAAGGCAAGCCGCCCCAAATCTAGCTAACCCAGAGGAGGCAGACATCACCGCCGTGAGTGCTGCCGTGGCCTCCTACGTGCTCCGAGCCACATTGAAGCCGGGAGATAACTTCCTCTTTATCGGTAACTATGTGCCAGCTGATCTTTCCGCTCCAGAAGGAGTGAACGGTTGGAGGTTCGCCGACGTCGTCACTTGGCAACAAGCCGGTTACGCTGGCGACCCATCACTGCTTATTGCGCTAAATGACGGCGCGGCTCACCCGCCACAATTCCCCCAATTCAACGCCATAGTCAGCACTGGCTGGTGCGGTCAACTTGGGGCTGATCCGCACGCCCTGGAAGGGCTCGCGCTTTACCTCGAAGCTTGCACGCTGCCCGATGGTTGGAATTTTCACGGGTTCGCCGCGGTATTGCACAATACCTACTTCTGGGTGGGCCCGGCGCATGCCTATCTTCAAACGCGCTTTTGCGGGCCAGACGGCTGGCCAGATCTCGATGAACTCCTTGAGACGGAGGATCTTTTTGTGATGAGCGAGTGCGCCTACGATCGCACTTGGAAAGCTGCGGTGCAGCGTGCCTACGCTGAGTTGGGCAAGCCGCTCGTCCTTGGTGTAGGATGGCACAAAGTTGGTTCCTGAAATCAGTCGGTCTTTGCTTGCTAGCAAGGAAATCGGCTTTAAGAATACTTCCTGGTGGAGACGCCCGTATTGTTCCTAATTTTCAACCGGCCCGAGGAGACCGCAAAAGTTTTTGCGGCGATCCGTGCCCAGCGCCCGAAGCGTCTTTTCATCGCTTCTGACGGTCCACGTGCAGACCGGATCGGAGAGCAGGAACTCGTCGCGCGCACCCGCGCAGTCGCTCTGGCTGTAGACTGGCCCTGCGATGTTTCCACGCTACTTCGAGAGACCAATTTGGGCTGCGGCCCTGCAGTGAGTGGAGCAATCTCTTGGTTTTTTGAGCACGTGGAGGAGGGCATCATTTTGGAAGACGACTGCCTTCCCAATCAGGATTTTTTCCCGTTCTGCGAGACGATGCTCGAGCGCTACCGCGATGATGCCCGCGCGGCGTCTGTAGCCGGCACCAATTTTCTTCCGCCGGTGCTCGAACATGGAACGACGCATTACGCCTCCAAATACTTCCAGATGTGGGGCTGGGCAAGTTGGCGGCGCGCGTGGACGGGATACGACTTTGCCCTACGGCAGCGGGATGAGGCAGGCTGGAACGATTTGCTCAAGCGGGTTCACCCCCACTGGGTCGAGGCGGCATATTGGCGCGAAGTCTTGAAGGCGCTATTTGCCGGCACGATCGACACTTGGGATTTTCAGGCGTTTTTTTCCGCATGGCATGGCGGAGCCTGCCACCTAATGCCGGCCCGTAATCTCGTCTCCAACCTTGGCTACGGCCCTGCGGCAACGCACACCAATTTCGCCAGCCGGATGGGCAATCTCCCAACTTTCCCTTTGGCCGTCGGTCCAGAGAAAATCGACCCCATCCCGGATCCCGCCATCGATAACCTCATTTTTTACCTGCGCTTCCTCGATTCGATGGATCAGACATGGTGGCTGGAGCAGATTCTCGACCCCGCCCAGAAGCTCGGCGAGGCTCGTGCAGAACTCCACCGCAAGGACCGCTACATCCGGCAACTGGAACGCGAAGTAGTAGATCGTCGTCGACAACTCGTCGCCGCTGGCCGAGCGCTCGCAGAAGCGCAGCCATCATCCGCCGTTTAATCTCCCATGCAGCCCTACGTTTCAGACCGCTGGCCCTCACCTAAAAACATACAGGAGTTCTCTTACTCCAAGCTTACCCATTTCGAGTTATTCAAGGGGCTCCCTTTCAAGTCCTACAACGTTGGCGACCCCGACCCCGCCATCTGCGACCTCAAGGTGTATCAGGACTACCTGGTTTACTGCTTCATCCGAAACAACATTGCGCCTGGGTCGCGCATTCTTGAGGTAGGCGGGGGCGACAGCCGGATCCTGAAGTTTTTTTCCCAGGAATACGAGTGCTGGAACGCCGACAAGTGCGAGGGCTTGGGCAACGGCCCGGTGCAGTTCACCTCGCCGCATTACCGGATTGTCTACGACTATGTCGGCTCCTTCAAACCCGAGCTGCCCAACGCTTATTTTGATTTTATCTTCTCGATTTCCGCACTCGAGCACACCCCGGAAGATGAGACTACACGGGTCAACGTGCTGAAAGACATCAATCGCGCGCTGAAACCCGGCTGTCCGTCTTTCCATTGTTTCGACGCCATCCTGCGGCCCGGCGGCAAATCGTGGATCAACGGGCTCATCCCCCATCTCAATGCATATGCCCCCGTGCGCACGCAGGCGGTGACGGTGACCGAGCTTGAGCAGAACGCCGATCTATATGCGATGTCGCGGCAGGCCTACGAGGCCAACTGGTGGCCGATTACCAAAGACGCCTACGAGGACTTTGGTCGCGTCTTTTCTGCCAACATTTATTGGACGGCGCCCTGTCTGCGGGAGAGTTTTTGATCAATGTACAAGCCGTGGGACAGGCCCTGCAACCGGCCCGCATATTCGTCCATCTGCACCCACTCACACTCCCATGCCTCCGACTACGCCCGAGCCGGTTTCAAAGCAGACATTGGTCTCCGTCATCGTTCCTTGTTATAACGAACAAGAGGTTCTCCCCCAACTGTTCCGTCGTCTTACGAACGCGGCTGAATCGTGGGACATGGCGTTGGAGGTCATCTGTATTGATGATGGTTCACGCGACCTGACATGGGACATTTTGAAAAAACAGCAGCAGGTGGACAAAGCCTGGAAGGGCCTCCGCTTTGCACGCAACTTCGGTCACCAAGCGGCTGTATCCGCCGGTCTCTATCATGCATTGGGCGATGTGGTGATGGTCATTGACGCCGACCTGCAAGATCCTCCGGAGCAGCTCTATAGATTCCTAGACAAGTGGCGTGAAGGATTTCAAGTCGTCTACGGTGTACGCACCTCACGGCAGGACAAGCCGCTGAAAAAATTACTGGCCTGGGGCTTCTACCGGCTGATTGCCTCCATGGTCACATTCAACATTCCTCCAGATTCCGGTGACTTCTGCCTGATGGACCGAAAAGTGGTCGATATTATGAACGCCCTGCCTGAGAGAAACAAATACCTGCGGGGACTTCGGGCGTGGTGCGGGTTTCGACAAATTGGAATTGAGTTCGAACGTCATGCTCGGGCCGCTGGGGTGCCACAATACACTTTCCGCAAGTCCCTAAAACTCGCCATGGATGGCATCTTCTCGTTCTCCGCAGTGCCGCTCTCTCTGGCTTCTCACCTTGGCCTGTTGGTTTCCGGACTCTCACTCGTCGGAACGATCTTCACGCTCCTCCAGAAAATCTTCGCAGACTTCTTCGCCTCCTATGGCCTTCGGCCTGGGCCAGGCTTTGCGACAATCGTCCTCTCGATTCTCTTCCTCGGCGGCGTGCAGTTGATCTGCCTGGGGATACTCGGCGAATACCTCGGACGCATCTACGATGAGGTCAAATGCCGGCCGCCGTGGATTATTCGAGAAGCCGCAGGTCTGCCACTGCAGCTCATCCCGCAAGGTCCTGCCTCAAACGATCGCCTAGGGCGGGAGTCATGATCACGGCGCTCCTGACACAGTTTCGCAAACGCAGGCAGTTCATCATCTACGCGCTCATCGGATTGATCGGCGTATCGATCGACTTGGTCTCATTTGGGATTTTCACCGAGTCGGTCGGCTGGCACTACCAAGTGGCTAACGCAATCAGCACCTCCCTAGGCATTCTGACGAACTTTTTCCTGAACGTCAGGTTTAACTTTAAGGTGCAAGACCGTCTCTGGGTCCGGTTCTTTTCGTTCTATGCGGTGGGACTTACCGGGCTAGCCGCTACAGCCCTCCTGCTCGCCGTTTTCGTGGGCTGGCTGCACATGCCATCACTCCCAGTCAAGGGCGGCACGCTGGTGGTTGTCGTGCTACTCCAATACAACCTCAATCGCTGGCTCACCTTCCGTCAACGCACCAACCTCGGTACCGCTCCACTCTCATGAAGAAAATCGCCATCATCGGAGGCGGGTACACTGGTTTGGTCGCCGCTGGGGATCTTGCCCGGCGCCCAGGCTGTGAAGTCCATCTTTACGAACGGAGCGAAGCTCTGGGCGGCCTCGCCAGTGACTTCACCATTCAGGGTCATTCGCTTGAGAAAACTTACCATCACCTTTTCCAGTCAGACACTGACATTCTCGGAATGATCGAGGAGCTGGGCTTGGCTGAGCTTATGGAATGGCGGGACAGCTCGGTGGCTATCCTCCACGGCAGAAAAGCCTACCCATTCATGTCGCCGACGGACGTGCTGCGCTTTTCACCCATCCCGTTTCACGCCCGGCTCCGGCTCGGCTTTGTCATGCTTTACTTGAAGCTGCGCAAAGACTGGCAGCCCTACGTCAACCGCACCGCCTTGGATTGGATGCGCAAGGCCTGCGGGCCACACGCAGCACGAGTCATCTGGGAACCCCTCCTAAAAGGAAAATTCGCCCAGATGTTCGACCGTGTATCGATGGCCTGGTTGTGGGCCCGCATACATATCAGAGCCAATTCACGCCAGGCCGGCTCCGGTGAGAAACTCGGCTATATCCGTGGGGGCTTTTCTCAGTTCACCAACGCCCTCGTGCAGCGATTCCAGCAGGCCGGTGGCCACGTCCACCTTAATAGTGCGATCAGTCGGCTCGACCAACAACCGGAAGGAGGTGTCGGCCTGACCACGGATGCGGGCGTCACACGATATGATGCAGTGATCTTCACTGGCTCTTGCAGCGCCTTCGCCCGCCTCCTTCCAGAGCAGGCCAACTTGACTGCCTATCAGGCGCAGCTGCGCTCGATACCCTATCTTGGCGCTATTTGTCTGATCTTTGCGACGGATCAGGATATCGGCGATCAATACTGGCTCAACGTCAACCAAGCAGACGCGCCCTTCCTCGTCTTCATCAATCACACACGGTTCATCCCCCGCGAACGCTACAATAGCAAGCACGTGTATTACATCGGATCCTACCAATCGATGGATAGTCATCTTTTCAACGCGTCCACCGACGAGATCAAAACCAAGTGGTACGACTACCTGCACGGCATCTATCCAGCCTTTGACCGTGCATCCATTGTTGAGGAACACCTCTTCAAACTGCGCGATGCGCAACACGTCGTCGAACCAGGCTACCCTGGACGCAAGCCCGACTACCAAACCCCCATTAGCGGCCTTTACCTAGCCAACTTTGCCCAGATCTTTCCTGAGGATAGAGGCACCAACTACGCCGTCAGGGAAGGCCGGCAAATCGCGCAGTTGCTGGAACGCGACATGAAGCTGGCACCAACCCCGAGAGGCTAACCCTAGATTTTAACAAATCATGCCCACGCAAACAGTCCGGCCAGAGGTCACACCATTAGGTGCCGCGTCCAATCCATCCTGTATGAACAGCATACTGCCACCTTGTTGGTTGCATTGTGTCGATAACTCGCAGTCAGCGGTACGCTTACTATTGACCACGATTATTGCGAAATACAAGTTACCCGCAATTTTTTCCTGACTTGGCCCCTGATACCATCACGCCCACACGCATGAAATCCCCCTCACTATCTAAACCCAAAGCCATCGCTGTGGGATGCGGGGACAGTCCGACTGAACGCTGGGTGGCCCTGATCCTTGTCACGGTAGTGGCCCTCTTTCAGGCAAAGCAGATCTGGCCAGCACTGTATATCCCTTGGTGGTTCAACACGGATGAGATTTTTTATTTCTCCGAAGTGATCCGGTTTCTCGGCGGAGATTTTCACCAAACTTATTACGACATCCCCGGGACACCGCTGATGTCGCTCACCGCGCTGCTGATGTGGTTCGGATGGGCCGTGACGCATTTGCTGGGGTTCACCTCACATGCCAACCCGCACGACTTTGCCATAGCGAATATACAAGGCATGGCCACGCTCATGCGGATGGAGACGCTAGTACTCTCCATATTCGCGGTGCTGGTCTCTTTCTTTGCGGTGAGGCGGGCCACTAACCTGCTAGTCGCTGGGGTTGCGGCCATCGCGACTGTAACCCTTCCCATATTTATCCAATACTCCCAGTTCGTCCGCTCTGAGTCACTGGGCCTTGTGATGTGCTTTGGCGCGTGGCTACTCGTACAGCGGGCTGAGCCGCCTCAGCGCGGCCGCGCCTACCTCATTGCCGGAGCGATGTGTGGCGTGGCAATGGCTGCGCGCTTCCATTTCGCACTAGTCGGGCCACCGCTATTGCTCGTCCACTGGTTGAGCAGCGGTGATTCCCAGCAACCGTCTCGCGAGAAACCCTTCGTTGGTAGGATCTGGGTTTGCCTGCTGGCCTTCTTCATAGCGGGCGGGTTTTGGACCGCGCTGGTCCGCTCAGGGGTCGCCTCACCTTCGGTCTTTTCAGATGCAATGCTGGTGACGGCGCGCGATGCGCAAGGCCTGAGACCAGTCGGTGCGTTGGCACCGGCCGACGTGCTCAAGGCAACCGGTACTATCACGAAGCTGTGGTACCTGCTCGCGCTGGGTTCGGCAGTATTACTGGCCCTGCGTAAGCTGGCACCCAATAATCCTGCCGTATCTCGCGCGTTTCACCCTCTCGCCTGCGCAGCCTTGGTCGGATTTTCGGTAGGGTTCTTACTCAGCCACCCAGCCTTTCTCTGGGAAGGTTATCACCAGCTGAAGAGCATCGCATTCTATTCGTCTTGGGACGATGCCGAATTGGCCAAACTCTCACTCCCAGCCGCGTGGTGGAAAGTCACCGTCTATTATTTCAACGCAGCACTTCCTGAAATCTGGCTTCAGATATTCCTAGGGATTGGTGTCATCTGGGCGATTGTCCGTCGCAGATCCAGCTGGTGGCCACTGTTTGCCTTGGTCGCAATATGCTTTTGGGCCCACCCGCCGAGGATGAAGCTATGGCCACATCACATCATCCCATGGCTTCCCGCTCTTTGCGCTATAGCCATGGTTCCACTGGGTGAACTATGGACGAAGATCGGGCCACGGCTCACCCGTTGGCGGCCAGTCCTGCTATTTCTTATCCTCGCCGGCATGATCCTCCTCATGAAACCGCGCATGGCACAGGCGGCCAGCTACTACGAAGTCTCCCGTGACCGCATTTCCTTTATCACGCAACTGGATGAATGGCTGGCCCGTGAAGTCCAAGCTGAAGACGCGCTGCTGATTTCGTATTATTCCATGAACAGCGACTGTTTTTATCTCTGGCTGCAAAGCCGCGGAATCGAGATACCCAGTTTCGTGAAACGGAATCGGCAAGCCGAAGTATGGTGGCTAAAAAAACAAAGCCTGAGCGGCAGAAAAGGCTATGTCGCAGTTTCGCCCGCCGACATCACCTTTTTTTATGAGGACTTCGAGCGCAAGGAGCCGGGCGCAAATGTAAATCCCCTGACCGACAGCCGGTTTGTAGAAAAAGCGGCGTTTGGTGCCGGGTTCTACGAAATCAAAGTCCTCTCTTTCGACTTCACGCAATAAGCACCCTAGACATGCCCATCCCTCGCTTCACCAAACCTGTTTTAATTTATCTGCCGGCCTACAATTGCGCCTCGGTGGCGGCGAACGTGATCCGCAGCATCCCCCCAGTGTTTGCCGGCCGGGCCGAAGCTCTGTTGATTGATAATTGCAGCCCGGACAACACGGCCCAGCTTACATGGGAATCTCTTGCCGAGAAGCCAGGTCCGGTGCCTTGCCAGCTACTGCGAACCAACCGCAATCTAGGTTACGCAGGCTCTCAAAAACTGGCCTATGAGATCGCCTTGGCGAATCCAGCCGTAGAACACGTGATAATGCTCCACGGCGATGGCCAATATCCTCCTGAACTCGCAGCTGAGTTCCTGAAAGAGTGCGCAGGGCAGGCAGATATCGTCTACGGCTACCGCTCAAAGCTGCATTACCGGGGAAAGGAGGAAACCCCTCTCCTGACTTTCACCATGATTCGGATACTCAGTATTATTGAAAGCTTGGTGACAACGACCTTCCGGAAGGAGTGGCACACTGGATACATCATGTACCGGACCCGGTTTCTGGCCAAAATGCCTTTCCAAGTGCTGACGACCACGCCCCACATCGACGGTCATCTACTCTATGCCGGTGGACAAGTCGGTGCCAACGTTAAGGGCGTCCCGATTTTCAAGCGCTACAAAAATCTGGTTGCATTCGCCGGCCACGAGCGGGTGAGGTACGTGCTCGATGTTTTCCGCCTGATGTTCTCGTTCCGGTGGACCCCGATCAAAAACATCGCACCCGAGAAGTTATTCTCAGAAAACGACTACGAAACGATTGGAGCTAAATCCTGATGAAGGCTGTTATTTTGGCAGGTGGTTTAGGGACGCGTATTTCGGAAGAAACATCTGTCCGTCCGAAACCCATGGTGGAAATCGGAGGATACCCGATACTCTGGCATGTAATGAAGATTTACGCCTCTCACGGCATCAATGACTTTGTTATTTGCGTGGGTTACAAGGGATACGTAATCAAAGAGTACTTCGCCAATTACTTTCTCCACATGTCGAACGTCACGTTTGACATGCAGCACAACAAAATGGAAGTGCATCAGCGCTTTGCCGAACCTTGGCGAGTCACCGTGGTGGATACAGGCGAATCAACCCAGACCGGCGGCCGACTCCGTCGCGTGCGCGAATACTTGGGCAATGAAACCTTCTGCTTCACTTACGGCGATGGCGTCGGAGACGTGAACATCACCGAGGAAATCGCTCTTCATCGCAGCCGCAAAGTTCTTGCCACAGTCACAGCAGTGCAGCCGCCGGGACGTTACGGTGCGTTAGAAATCGACCCCAACGGCCGGGTAAATGGTTTCCACGAAAAGCCCCACGGAGACGGCTTCTGGATCAATGGTGGATTTTTCGTGCTAGAGCCGTCGGTCATTGATCGCATCGATGGCGACAACACCATCTGGGAACGAGCGCCGCTGGAATCGCTCGCTCGGGACGGCCAGCTATCCGCCTACAATCATAACGGATTTTGGCAGCCTATGGACACCTTGCGGGAAAAAAACCTGCTTGAGCAATTGTGGTCCACCAACAAGGCCCCTTGGAGGACATGGTGAACGCGTGCTTTCACGGATTTTATCGTGGTAAGCGCGTCTTAGTCACGGGCCACACAGGATTCAAAGGCTCCTGGCTGAGCGAGTGGCTGATCAAGCTGGGCGCAAAGGTCACTGGAGTGGCTTTGAGCCCTCCCACCAACCCAGCCCTTTTCGATCAGCTGGGATTGGCTACGCGAATGGATCATCGCGTGATGGATATACGCGATGCCCAAGCCATCGCGACCACCATTGCAGAGATCCAGCCTGAGGTCGTATTGCATCTCGCTGCTCAGCCTTTGGTACGGCTCTCGTATCAAATTCCTTTGGAGACTTACGCGACAAATGTGATGGGGACGGCGCATATTCTCGATGCCCTGCGCGCGCTGAAAAAGCCCTGTGCGGCTGTGATGGTCACCACAGACAAATGCTATGAGAATCATGAATGGTTGCACGGCTACCGCGAGGAGGACTCCATGGGCGGGCACGACCCCTACAGCTCATCCAAAGGCATGGCCGAGTTGTTGATCGCCGCCTACCGCCGCTCCTATTTTTCGTCACCAGATTCACCCGTTCGCATCGCTTCAGCACGGGCAGGCAACGTCATCGGTGGGGGTGACTGGGCAATGGATCGCATAGTGCCGGATTGCATGCGCAATCTAGCCAGCGGTGAAGCAGTACCTGTGAGAAATCGCACGGCGACCCGACCGTGGCAGCACGTATTGGAGCCTCTGAGCGGTTACCTTTGGCTGGCCGCCCAGCTTGCTGACAAAGGTGCCGAGAAAGCAGCCTTGGCAGGAGGGTTTAACTTCGGTCCCGAACTGACCTCAAATCAAACCGTCGCAACATTCGTAGAGGAAGTTTTGCGACACTGGCCAGGCACTTGGGTAGATCGCAGCGATCCCAAGGCTCCCCACGAGGCAGGCAAATTGAACCTCTCTACCGATAAAGCCTTTCACCTGCTGGACTGGCGGCCCGTGTGGAACTTCCAAACCACGCTGCAGCTGACCACGGAATGGTATCGTAAAGTACACTTTAAGGAATCCACGCCCTGCCAATTGACGCAGGAGCACATAGCGCGCTACGAAACGAATGCAGTTTCCCAGCGCCTGGTCTGGAGCCAGCCCCTTAACTGAAATCATCGCCAGTAACTTTCCCGTGAGCCAATCCGCATCCGAACTCAAGTCCCAGATCCTTCGCCTCACCCGCGAATACTCCGCTCTCGTCCACCAGGCTCAACGGCCAGGACGCGAACAAAACGCCCAATTCAACCCCGGTGTAACCACTGTACCGTATGCCGGCCGTGTCTTTACGGCAGACGAAGTGGAAGCTGCAGTGGGAGCGACTCTTGATTTCTGGCTGACGCTGGGCCCCGAAGGAGCCGCCTTCGAGAGTGAGCTGGCGTCCTTCCTTGGGGTAAAGTATACGTTGCTGGTCAACTCAGGCTCCTCCGCCAACTTGGTCGCCTTTTCCACGCTTACCAGCCACAAGCTTCCGGCCGAGCGCCGCATCGTTCCCGGAGACGAAGTCATCACCGTTGCCGCCGGGTTTCCTACCACCGTCGCGCCTATCGTACAGCTTGGAGCGGTGCCTGTGTTCATCGACAATGACCCAGCCACGGGGAATCTGCGCCCCGAATTCTTGGAGGCTGCCTACGTCCCCGGTCGCACCAAAGCGGTGATGGTCGCACACGCCTTGGGCAACCCATTCGATATCGGGGCGGTGCTTCAATTCTGCCGCAAGCACGAGCTCTGGCTCATCGAGGATAACTGCGACGCCCTCGGCTGCACCTATAGCATGCCCAAGACAGTCGCGCACTCGCTGGGGTTCACCACCAACTCCCCGGGAATTCCTGACGATGGGGTTTCGGTTACGAGGTACACAGGCACGTGGGGAGACATATCAACCCAGTCATTTTATCCGCCGCACCATCTCACGATGGGTGAAGGTGGCTCAGTGAACATCGTCTCCCGCCCTCCACTAAAAACCTACGCGGAAAGCTTCCGTGACTGGGGACGCGATTGCTGGTGCGCCTCCGGTGTCGATAACACGTGCAACAAGCGCTTCGGCTGGCAGCTGGGCGAGCTCCCGCAAGGCTACGATCACAAATACATATACAGTCACCTCGGCTTTAACTTAAAGCCTTTGGATCCGCAGGCAGCCATCGGCAGGCAGCAACTCAAGAAGCTCCCTGCGTTCGTGCAGGACCGAAAGGATAACTGGGAATACCTTCGCCGAGGCTTGGCTGACTTGAACCAGTTCTTCGAGTTTTCCCTGCCCACACATGCGACTCAATGGAGCCCGGATGGCTTCACATGGGATAACTCCGGCTGCAGGACTGACTGCTCGTGGTTCGGTTTCATGATCCGGATCAAACCCGAGGCTCCCTTCAAGCACACGGATCTAGCCCGGCACCTAGAGAGCAAGAAAATCGGCAACCGCATGCTGTTCGGTGGCAATCTGGTCCGCCAGCCCGTGTTTGTGCAGCTCAAGCGCGACCGCCCTTCCGCAATGCGTATAGTCGGCGATCTCTCGGGTGCCGATCAAATCATGCATAGCGCGATCTTCCTCGGCACTTATCCCGGCCTGACCCGTGCCATGCTCGACTACGAGATCGATGTGATCCGGAAATTCGTCCTCACGCGATGAGCGCGCCGGAAAGCCGAATTCCCCATTTCGAGAAACCGCCGCTGGCAGGGCTGCGTCTTTTCCGCCCAAAGCTATTCCGAGACGAGCGGGGTGCTTTCGTGAAAACATTCCACGCACCCTCGTTCGAGGCCGAAGGCATCGTTTTCGACACACAAGAAGAATTCTACTCAACGTCCTCCGCAGGCGTGATCCGGGGCATGCATTTTCAAGTGCCGGATCGGGCCCACGCAAAATTAGTGACCTGCCTGCAAGGGCGCATCTTGGACGTTGTACTCGACTTACGCGTCAACAGCCCGACCTATGGGCAGCATTGGTCAGTCGTAATCGAATCAGCCGACCCCGCGGTACTCTACGTTCCCGTGGGCTTCGCACACGGCTTCCTCTCCCTGACCCAGAACGCGTTGGTTCACTACCGCTGCACGACTGCGCACAGCCCCGCACATGATCGCGGGATCCGCTGGGACAGTTTCGGCTTCGTATGGCCCGAGGTGAACCCTGTCATCTCGGCCCGTGATCAAGCTTTTCCCCCACTGGCTGGATTCGTCTCAACCTTCAGCACATGAGAGTTTTAGTCACAGGCGGAACCGGCTTTGTTGGGAGCCACTTCTTGAATCAAGCCACGGCTGCTGGCTACGAGATCGTCGCTCTACGCAGGCCCGGCGCTCGCCCTCGGATTCCTCTGGCAAAAGAACCCAAGTGGCTCGAGCGCCCTCTTGATGAGCTAAGCGAGCAAGATTTCGCGGAAGTAAAAGCTGTCGTCCACCTGGCCGCACACTCGGCGAATGTGCCGTATGACACACTCGAAAACTGCCTGCGTTGGAATGTGCTCGCCCCGCTTCGAATGTCACAGGTCGCCCATGCCGCCGGTGTGCAGCGATTCATCGTCGCCGGATCATGCTTTGAATACGGCCGGTCAGCGGAACGCTACGAATTCGTCCCGACTGATGCACCTCTGGAACCTACCGCTTCCTACCCTACCTCGAAGGCGGCGGCTAGCGTGGCCTTTATCGGTTTCGCCCAAGAAAAAGCAGTCTGCCTTTCCGTTCTGCGGATTTTCCAAGTCTACGGCCCAGGCGAACTCGAATCAAGATTCTGGCCTTCCCTTAAAAGGACAGCGGAAGCAGGCGGAGATATGCCCATGTCTGCCGGTGAGCAGATTCGGGATTTCATCCACGTTGAGGAAGTAGCACGCCAATTTATAGAGGAGTTGTCGGCCAATGTACCAGCTGGAAAGCCGCTGATTCGCCATGTGGGCACCGGAAACCCCGTGACGCTTCGGGACTTTGCCGAGCACTGGTGGTCCGTATGGCAGGCCAAGGGTCGGCTGTTGATCGGGGCTGTTCCCTACCGAGGCGGTGAAGTCATGCGCTTAGTTCCCAAAATCTAAAGTTAACTCTCCGGTTGAGCTCATTGACTCTATGAATCGTACATCTAGCGACCGCCCTTCTAGCCAGCACCGCTCCAAAAAGGGATGGATCTACGCTACTGCCGCTGGGCTTCTTCTCTGCATCACCTTACTCCCGTGGCTGCGCGCGCATCTATTCTCACCCAATATCTGGTTCGATGAAAGCGGCCAGTACTGGCTGTCGCTAGGCCTTCACCACTCTACACCGCCGCTCTCAACACCAGGCGGCTGGAATAAAATTGTCGAATACGGACGCGTAATGAATTCTGACCCAGGTACCTACACCCTGATGTTACGAGCATGGATCAACCTGTTCGGCTCAGACATCGCGACCCTTCGAACACTCTCCCTGATATTCTTTCTTCTAGGCCCACTCGTAATCTGGCTCGCTGGCCGCCGCCTTAAAATCCCCCCTTCTGCGAGAGCACTTGCGGCGCTCGCTCCCTGCGGCTCCGTAATGTTTTTTCATTACGCTACAGAAATCCGGGCATACAGCATGGAGGCCCTGGCCGTGTGGTATTTCTTTTTTCTGGCTGCATGGACCGAACGTGAGGAACGCACCAGTCGGCTGGTACTGCTCGGTACTATCGGAGCTCTCTTGGTCGGAGCCCGGTATTCAACTTATCTTTACGGTGCCGCCGCCTGCCTGGTCCTATGCATTCCATTAAGACCCGTCGGCCTTTTCTTCAAGCGCAGCTTGCTCGTGGCGGCTCCCGTCACAGCACTGGTCGCGGCGGGATTCATGATTTTTGGCCGCTATCAAGCGGGCGGCACACAGCGGGCGCCAGGCTACGTCGAACCCTTTTTGCTGCAGGGGAAGGATTCGAGTTTCATCCTTCAGCAGTTAAAGCAAAATTTCTTTGTAGCTGAAGCGTGGCCACTCACAGTCTTCCTTCTGCTGGCTCCGGCATACTTCATTCTTACACGAGCTGAACTCACGAGGTTCCGCACCTTCGTGATGCAGGCATGGCTGTTCGTGGTAATTGCTGTGCTCTTCGTGATAGGTGCATCAGTCATCGGAAAGCTGCCATGGGCAATCTACACGCGGTGGTCCATTGGCTACCAGGCACTGTCTGCGGCCTGCTTGGCTACCTTGATCATGATGACGGCCGCTTCAGGGCGCACGCTTGCCCCAGCCCGCCTCCAAAAGCCTATAGGGGCTGCCGCATTCTCTTTAGCCTTGGTGCTGTGGGGAGTGCATGTACACCACGTACAGAAGCAGCCCCGTCCTTACTATGAAACTGTAGGTTCTATGTTGGAACAACTAGCTCGCCGGAACGACAAGGCAGAACTGCGCTTCTGGGTAACCGGCCACGCCAGCGCTTCGATTAGGTATTTGTGCGAGGTCGGCCCCCTCAAGGGGGCATTCACCTATCCGTCCAATTTCCATTTTGAGACGCCAAACGAGTTGAAAGACTCCACTGCAATTGCCGTCGACTCCGTAGATGTTGTGATACTCCACAACCAGTCGCTTCTACCTGCTTACCAAAGCCGCATTACGGGCTCCGACAAAAAGCCCCTATCG
This sequence comes from Candidatus Hydrogenedentota bacterium, assembly GCA_046047315.1. Classification (GTDB taxonomy): domain Bacteria; phylum Hydrogenedentota; class Hydrogenedentia; order Hydrogenedentales; family JAEUWI01; genus WGMK01. The sequence continues at coordinate 21,852 of JBJOID010000310.1, forward strand.
TCGACAATAGTTCTGCCGCCTCCGTCTGCGCTTATACTGCTAGAACCGCAGGAAATGGCTGCGACAGCGCCTTAATTTTTCGAGAGAGGAAAAAGAGAGGCGAGAGGTAAGTGACCAATGGTGTCCCACTGGGGTTGCCCTGATTTGACGGACAGTGGGCTGGTGATCAAACCCCAAGGATTGACCTGCCCTCTTTGATTGGACACCGCGGATCTGAGATTTCGAACGGTTAAGCGGTCGGTTTTTGATTGCCGCATGGCTCGGAGCCATGCGGACGAAAATGATTATAGTCGTGTCGCCATTGCTCAAGCTTTTCGCGGGCGTCTGCAATGCTGAGGAACACCTCTGACTTGAGGCCGGTCAAGTTCATCCGACGCTGGCGGGAAGGCTATGCGGTCGTCTACGGCATCCGCGCCACCCGTCAGGAATCGTGGTTGATGCAGGGTGCCCGGCGCATCTTCTACCGACTGATCAATTTCCTCAGTCCCGAGCCGCTGCCCCTTGACGCCGGCGACTTCCGCCTGCTCGACCGGCGTGTAATCGATGAGTTGAAAAAACACCGGAATGCGCACCCCTACATCCGTGGCACCACGGCCACCATGGGCTTCCGCCAGTTCCCCCTGCCCTACGAACGCAACGCCCGCCGCTTCGGCGTGACCAAGTTTCCCTTCCGCCAGCTCCTCGACCTGGCGGTCGACGGCATTTTGAATCACTCGATCGTCCCACTCCGGATTGCGAGCATCGCCGCCGCTTTAGCCGGGGCTGGCACAGTGTTCCTGACCGCTGGCTACATCGTGGCCCGCTTTGTATTCGGTCAGGACTGGCCGCGCGGTTTTGCCACCACGACCATCCTGTTGCTTTTCAGCATCTGCTTGAACGCCTTGTTCCTCGGCATTATCGGCGAATATCTTGGCCGGATCTATGTTCAGGTTAAGCAGCAACCTCTAGTCATCGTGGAGACAGCTATTAATTGCGAAATCCCACAAACTTGACCCTCGCCCCAGTTGACCATGCTGAACAAAGGCGACTAGCCATGGCTTCAGGTCGATACGTTGTCAGTCATCTGCTCGGCGATCAAGGCGTCAATCTCTTCCCGGTGATCCTCGTAGTAGGCTAGACATTCGTAAAGCTGCGAACGTTTCACGTCAGGAAAACTGCGGCACAGGTCATCCACGGTCGCACCGTTGACGATCAGGCCCACGACATTATGCACGCCGATGCTGGAGCCCCGATGATGATGCGTCCGGCGCATACTCCGGTAATTTGTGTCAGGTAGCGATAGGAGGTGGCGGGCATGGTGAACAACGTGACGAAGAAGTCGGTTTCTGCATTGCTGGTGAAGGAGAAGGTTCCGCCGTTTTTCATGGTTTCAATCGGGCGAGCTTCCTAGGCACCGGAGCTCCGCATTTTCGTGACACCGGCCCTTCCCGAATCATTGAGAAGCGGTTCGCTTTACACCTAAACCACAGCAGCGCAAACCGGCAAACATCCCTGCCGTCCGCCACGCGCCATATCATCGAGCAACAGAATCAGCCTGCCTGCCAGATGCAGCGCGTGGCCAGCGAATTTTCGCCAGGCACAGGCAGGTCATATTGCTCGATTTGGGTCTCGCCGGTCCGGCGGAATCCAAGCCGGACACAGACAGCCAGACATGTGGAAACTCGTGGACGACCCACAGGAGGCCAGTTCCAATACCCCATGTAGCCGCTGATACCGTCACCGACCACCTCGCTGTCGGACACGCTCCACGCCCAGCCCGCGGATCGGGAATCCCGGGCCAGGCGCCCCCAGACACGGCTTTTCGGCCCACGCCGGCCGGATTTTTCTCGGAGACGGCGCTTGCCATGGCTTGGTCAGCATGCAGACTTCGCTCCGCCGCTACACCCTGTGTTAAAGCCAGACGACGTCCTTTACTTCCTGCACATTCCCAAGACCGGCGGCACCAGCCTGATGGCGTGGCTGAACTTCCTTTTCGCCCCCGACCGTGTTTGTCCCCATGTTCACCTGCCGGCGGTCAAGACAGACCTGGCCCGGGACCCGCGCCGTTACGATTTCTTCGCCGGCCACTTCGGGCTCGCGCTCCTGGAGCTGCTGCCGGTCCGGCCCCGCCTGGTCACCTGGCTGCGCGATCCGGTGCGCCGCCTGCTCTCCACTTACCACTACTTCCGCGAGTTGCCGGAGGATACCGCCCATGAATTCCTGATCGACGCCTTCGCCCGACAGCAAAGACAGGCCGCCTTGCGGCTGTCCTTCCATGACTGGGTGCAATTGCCCCAGCAGGAGTATGCGATCCACAACATCCAGCCCCAGTTTCTCTCCGCCGGCGACTGCGATGAATCCCAGATGCTGCCCCGCGCACTGCGCACCCTCGCCCTGGCCGACCACTTCGGCCTCACCGAGCGCATGCAGGACTCCGTCGATCTGTTCTGTCATCGTTTCGTGCTCCCTCCCCGGCGGTTCGACCTGCATCTCAACCAAAGCAAGGCGCATCGGCAAACTGCCGTGCCACCGGCCACGCTCCGGGTCATTGAACGACGAAGCCAGCTCGCATGCCGGATGCACCGGGTGGCCCGCGAAATCTTCGACTGGCGCTGGCAAACCATGTTGCAGGATCTGGGGCTCAAGGATCCCGCGGACTCCGCGGCGGGCTCAGGTGGACCGCCGTCCGCGGCCCGGCCGAGCCCGACGTGGCGGCGGCGTCTTCACGAAAAACTGGAGGCGAGTTACCGGCTGCAGCGGGCCCGTGTCTCGGCCCCGTTGCCGGGTATTTTGCCGATGTCGGAGGTGATTCATGGCACAGGCTGGTTTCAGGCGGTGCAGTTGCCCGGCTCGAATCGGTGGGTGCGCTGGACCGGGCCGGAGCCGATCTCGGTGCTCTATCTGAACCTGCCAAAGGCCGCACTATTGCAGGTTTCCTGGCGTGCGCTCAACGTCATGGACTATGAAGTCATCACTTCGTGCCAGCTGCGCGTGAACGGCGTGTTTGTGCCCGCCACCGTGGAACAGGCGCCCTGTGATGCCTTTCCGCTTGCCGCACGGTTTTCGGCCGTGCTCACGCCCTCCCTGCTTCAGCGCGAACCCGGCCTTGTAAAACTCGAGTTCTGCATCAACCGCACTTTCCCGGAACCAGTCGCGAGCGAACCCGCGCTCGGCCCCAAGCTCCTGGGCTTTTGCACCGACGCAGTCGAAGTGCAGGCCATTTAGGCAACGTCCTGAGCAACCTCCGCCGCCGTCCGCGTGAACATCGCACAGCCATTGCCCGCACTAAATTGTCTTTTCCCGCCGGCCCAACGCCTGCCCGTGGCGGATCTGAGGCAAGAGCGCGGGTGGATGCCGCCCATCCGAATTCCCCAGGCCCAGCAGACCGTTTGCTGGACCGGCCCCGAATCGGAATCCGTGCTTTACCTCCCTACTGCTGCCGCCCGCCCGCTGCATCTTTCCTTCACCGTTCTGGCCGTAATGGATTATGAGGTAATCCAGTCGTTCAGATTGCGGGTAAATGGCTGCCGGCTGCCCTTGATTTTAGAACCCGCCCCCCAGGATCATTTTCCTTACGCCCACCGCTTCGAGGGCATCGTCACTCCGTCCCTCCTCCGGCGCCAATCCGGCCCGGCAAGGTTGGAGTTTTGCATCAACCGCACTTTCCCGGAACCAGTCGCGAGCGAACCCGCGCTCGGCCCCAAGCTCCTGGGCTTTTGCACCGACGCGATCACGCTGCAGCCCGTCTGATCGCCTTCCGACGCGGCTTGCCGGCGTTTCGCCCACCGGCATCTTGAGCGGAAATAATAATTGCTATGTATTTGCCTCAAGGCACGCTGCCAGCCTACGCTGCACCCGTGTTGTCTGATCATTACCGTCTCCCTCGTCGCACGAATTCTCTATCGCCGCTGGAAGTTGCGAACGCCGGGTGGGCAGGATTCGGGAGCTTTATAGGCATGCTTGTTTGGTCCGCCGCTGTGTCTCCATTCTCAACTGCAAGACACCCGGCAACACCGTCACCTTGGCGCACTACCTGGACCTGCTGAAAGGAGCCGGCATGGTGACAGGCCTGATGAAATACTCGCATGGCCAGGTGCGGCAGCGGGGATCCAGTCCGAAGCTCCAGGTGCTCAACCCGGCCCTGCTGTCGGCCCAAAGCGGGGATACTTTCGAGGAAGTGCGCAGCCACGGGGACAAGTGGGGGCGCCTGGTCGAAACCTGCGTAGGGGCTCACCTGGTGAACACCAGCGCCGGCACCGCGCTCGATGTCACCTACTGGCGCGAGCGAAACCATGAGGTCGATTTTGTCCTTCGGCGCGGCGACGCGTGCGTGGCGATTGAGGTGAAAAGCGGCCGCCGACGGGAGTCGTTGCCGGGCATGGCGGCTTTCGCGAAGCATTTTTCGCCGAAAAAGTGACCGGCCTCAAGTTTTCGAGCCACCCCGAGAGCTCTCGGGGTGGCTCGAAAACTTGAG
>JBJOID010000311.1:0-16638 GCA_046047315.1 Candidatus Hydrogenedentota bacterium
CTTCCGAAGCGGACGGCGTGGGGCCACTGGTTAAGCAGGGTGCTGTCACGCAGGGTCCAGTTGCCGGGGTTGTCATGGCGTTCCAGCGCCGCGCCGCCGCGTTGCAGGTAGAGCGTGCCGCCATCAGCGGCAAGCAGCGACGCATAACCGCCCGGTTGCAGGGGGGCCAGCGTATCCAGCGCGCCATCTTCCGCCACGGCATAGGCCGCCACTTGGAAACTGTTGTTCCACTGCGGTGAGTAGACGTACTCGCCGGAGGCCAGCAGTCCGCCGTAACTGTTGCCGAGGCTGACGCTGTCCGCCAGGGTGGCGGCGTCTCCGCCATCCCACAACACCGAGCGCAACAGCCGCTCCACCTCAAAGCCGCGCGCGTATTGCCAGTCTTCCAGCAGCAGCAGACCCGAAGCGTATTGAACCGGCGTGCCGGGCACGTTGGCGCGTGGACCCAAAGCGCGCGTGGCGGGATTGAACAGCTGGACGAAATGCCGCGTAAAGCCCTGGCCGAGCAGATTCTCTCCGGCGTCTTCCTGTGAACTCAACACAATGCTGTCGCCGGATAACAGGAGGCCATTCACAAAGCTGCGCCCAAGGCTTGCTTCACCTTCGAGCTGGCCCGTGGCGAGGTTCACCACCGCAAGGAATTTCTCGGCGTCCGTTTCGTAGGGACTATCCGCGCGCTCGCCCATCACCACCAGGCGATTACCCGCCACCACGCTGTTCGGCGCGCCGTAATAGGGGTAGGGCAGGATGTCGGCCACCATGCCCGCGTCGATGGCGGGCTCGGCGCCGCCCCGGTATCCGGGGTAGCCCCACCAGCCCCAAGTGTAAGCAGGACGCAAATCGAGACGGACTGGATCATGCAACACGGGCGCGGAGGGATCGGCATACTCCACCGCCTGCACCAACATTTCGACGCGGTCCGCGTCCCACACCGTGCTCAACACACCCGCGGCGCTGGCGCCGCCAAAGACCTGCCCGGCGTAGTCGCCGGCCAGTTCGAGCTCGGAGAGCGGCGCGCCATCCGCATCCTGCGCGCGCAGGACGATCCGGTTGTTGGCGTAGCTGCGAATCACCGCGACGCCCTCCGCATCCCCCACTTCGACCGGCAGGAAGTCCGACACATTTTCGGCCAGCGTGATCGAACCCACGACCTCTGGGCTGTCCAGATCGCTTCCGTCGATGATGGCCAGCTCTTCCTGCGTCAGCCCGTAGTAATGCCCGGCGTGCTCAAAGGAGCGCACGGCCTGTCCGCGCAGGTCCACATGGCCCCGCGTCTCAAGGCTGTTAGCATCGTGACTGACGAATTGAAGCCGGTCGAAGCCGCCCTCCGCCGCGCTCCAACCGCTGAAGGGCACAATGACGACCTCATCCAGCACGGTGAAGGCCTTCACGTCGCCATAGGCGGAAGACCAGGACCAGTCCTCACCAAAGCTCTCGCGGTCAAGCAGGGTGGGTGCCTCGGGATTGCTCACGTCGAAGAGGCTCACGCTCACGCGCCGCCCCCCGTTGGTGTCGTCCACGCCGAGCGCAATCAGGCGGTCACCGCGCGGCTCGATATGGGTGGACCATCCCGGCACCTTGAGCTCGCCCGCCACACGGGGGTTGGCCGGATCGGACAGATCGAGCACGAAGAGCGGGTCCACCACGAGGTAGGTCACTGCGTAGGCCACGGGTCCATCGAAGCGCGTGGCGAAGAGCGTCTCATTCTCCGCCGAAGGAATGGTGGTCTGGCCGAGCACGGCAAGCGCGTCGGGATCGGCCAGGGGAATCGTGGTCACGTACGTCTGCCTCGTCGGCCAGCCTGTGTTGGAGACCACGCGCAGCACGCCATCCCAGGCGTCCATCTTGAAGCGGTCCGCCACACGGCCGGGCACCTGCACCGACCCGCGCACGGAGATGATGCCCGAGGGGTCGGCGATGTCCACGTACGTGATGGTGGCGGTGTCGGACTGCCAGTCGTGCCCTGCCACGAAGATGGCCGAGGAGGTAGCCTGAATCACTTCGCCGTAGCCATCGAAGGACAGCTGATCCACGACGCGCGCAGCGGCGGGATTGGACAAATCGATGCTGCTGACCCACGAGGCTGAGGTTTGCTGTTTCACCACGCCACCCGGCTCGACGACGCCGGGCTCGCCGGGCGTCTCGGGGTAGTAGTAGGCGTACTCCGCGCCGACGGCATACAACACATCGCCCACAAGGCGTGAGTCGACAAGGTCGCCGTCGAGGTCGAAGGCGCCCAACTGCACGGGTGCCGAAGGGTCTGCGATGTCGAGCACGTAAAGCCGGGTGCCGACGCTGCCCACGGACACCACGTCGGCCTCGTAGCTCACCTCGGAATAACTGGCCACCAGAACATAGGCGCGCTCGCCGGCGAGGTAGAGGTCGCGCGGGTAGCCCGGCGTAGGGATCTGCGAGATCAGCGTCTCACTATCGAGGTCGATGATGGAGAGACCGCGATACTGGTTCAGGACGTAGAGCGTGTCGCCAACTTGACGGATGACGTCAGGCTCGACCACATCGCGCGGTGCCTCCCCCTCCCCAGCGCCGTCATTCTCCGCGCCGGTGGAGGGCGCGGGGCTGTTGAAGTCGTTGAAGCGGCTGCCCCCGGCGGGATTCGCCGAGAGGAACTCGCCGGGCTTGGGCAGGGGGAAGGGGCAGCCCGCCAGCCCAAGCAGCAACGTCACCGCCAAGGCCATGGACGCAATGCGCCCGGTGATTCGCGTGTTCATGGATCGTTCCTCTGTGCCCCGGTCGGGCAGCCCATACTCATTGTACCCCTTGCGGGTTTGGCTGTCACGGGCTTTCCTGGAAGACCGGCACGGCGGCCTCGAGGGCTTTCAAAAACGCGGCCTCGACGGCGATGCCCCGCTGGATACAGTTGCGCACCTGTTCCCAGGCGGCGTCATAGTCGCCCCGGTCGTAGGCCAGCACCGCCAGTCCCCGGTTCGCCTCGGCAAAATCGGGGTTGATGCGCACCGCCTCGCTCCAGGCCGCTTCAGCCTCGTCGAGTTGCTGCATCTGATAATGGCAAAGCCCGAGGTTGTAGTGGTCTCCCGGGAAACTGGGGTCCAGCGCGATGACGCGACGATAGGCTTCGGCGGCCTCGGGGTAGTATTCATATTGCAGGAGCAGCGCGGCATAGCCCGCCACCACGTCGGCTTTGTCGGGTTCGGCCTCGGCACGCCGACGGGCGGCGTCCAACACCCGCGCCAAGTCGCCGTTCTCCTTCGCCGACACCATCAGTCCGTCGATCGCCCGCACGTCGCCGGCGTCGGAATCCAGCGCCGTCTCGAAGGCGCCCACGGCGGCCTTGTGGTTGCCCAGCCGCTGCAACACCACGCCGAGGTTGGTGTAAGCCTTGGCGAATCCGGGCCGATTCTCTATCGCGCGCTCGTAGGCCTTGGAGGCCTCGGCGTAGTTGCCCAAATCGAAGAGCAGGTTGCCATACTCGAAATGAAGATCGGGGTTCTTTGGGTCGGCGGAAAGCTTCTGCCGAATCTCACCCAGCTGATCCACCTTGCCCTTCGGGGCTTCCTCCGGCTCTGGCGTGGTGGCGCATCCGGCCAGAGCCAGAAACGGCATGGCCGTGAGCAGGAACCCTGACAGGAGTGTCTTCATTCGAGGCATCGGCTTCATCCCCCGGCGCGCCGCACGGCTTCTATTTCGGTGGCACAGCCCTGCGGCGACGGCCGCCATAGACCGAGCGTGCCGCGAGCGTGCTGCCCAGCAGTCCGAGCAAGCATACCGCCGCAACGGCTCCCGCCACCAGCAGGTTGCCGGAAACGCCCTGCGGACCAAAGGGACCGGGCGCGGTGGGAGCGGCATCCAGCGGCGCGGCGCCGGGCGCAGCCACGCCCGCAGGGGCGGCTTGGGCCAGCTCGGGCCATTCGTCGGAGAGCTTGGTCTCGGCCTCTACGGCCTCGGCGGAACCACGCACCCGCTCGCGCAGCGAAGCGCCGCCGGACTCCTGCGGGGCAACCGTGTCGTTCACGGAAGCGCCGGTCACGGTTATCGGAAGGGGCGTCGGTGACACCGACGAATCGCCCGATTCCGGGATGACAATGCCGCTGCCGGGCGTTTGCCCAGCATAGACGCCGGGGCGCATGTTCAGGCTGCCTTGGGGCGCGGCCTTGGCGGGTGAAGCCGCGGGTGCAGAGGGGGGCGTGGACTTCTGCTGCGGGTTGTTTTCCGGCATGGCGCCGGGCAGCAGACCACCGCCGGTGGCGTTGCCGGTGTCGGGAGAGACTCCCGTGCCACCGCCCGTGCCAATGCCGCCACCCACCGGGCGCGTCGGGGTGGGCACGCCGCCGCCGGATGTAGCGCTCGACACGACGCGCACGGTACGCGTGGCGCGGCCCTGGTTGCCCGCCTTGTCCGACACGGTATAGGTCAGCACGTAGGAACTGGCCACATTGGGATTCACACTGCCCGAGACCTGCACTTGCGCGGTCAGGTCGCCGTCCACATTGTCGGAAGCGGTGTAACCGGGCTCGGACCAGTTGTCGCCCTGTTGAAGCGTGATGCTGGCCCCGCCATTCAGCCGGATGGCCGGGGGCTGGGAATCGCCGCCATTGATGGTGGTGATGACCGGCGCGGCGAACTGCGCGGGGCCGCTGAGACGGTACTCGAGGGAACCATGGATCACCTGTCCCCCGCCGCCATCCTCCTCGGGCACCCGCAGGGTGTACGAAAAGGTGTAGGGCATCTCGGGAATGGTAATCCATGCGAACTCAAGCAAACCCGTGGCGCCCTGCGCGGGAGTCACGGCAGGCAGGTCGCCCGTGACGCCCGTCATCCCCTCGAAGACCCATCCATTCGGGATGGTCTCGCGCAGGCCCAAGGCCTGTATTTCCTGCCAGTTGCCCGAACTGATGCGCACCTGCACCGGGAAGCTCGTGCCCTGTTGATAGGTGGCCGCGTGGAATCGTTCCATGCCCACGTTGATGGGATTGACCGTGTCCTGCGCCATGGCATGCGTGGCGAAGAACATCAAGAGGCCGAGGCCCATGCCGCGATACAGAAGTCTGGCTGAGAAAATCTGCTTGGTTTTCATGCTTTGGCGGTTGGTCATGCTGCGTTGTGCCCAGTCAAAAAAAAGCCCTTGCCGTGCGGCATGGCGCGGCAAGGGCCATTCAAGTGGAGTTGTCCCTAGCCCCGGTGATGGTGACGCTGGCGTTCACGGGCCGCGCGGGGTTGCGCGAGCCGGGCCGCCACCAGCAGCGCCAGCACCATCGCCACCACGACCCAATCGGTCCAGGGAGAAGCCACGTCGCCGCCGCTCGCGGCGCATCCGGCGAGGATGCCCTGCTTCCAGGCCGGACCATTGTCCGCTTCTTCCAGCGTCAGCACCGAGGCGTTGCTGAATTCGGCAGGGCCGGTCGTGCGATATTCCGCCTGGCTGACGATGTCTGCCGGGGTGGCAAAGGTACCGTCAAGGGCCACGTTAATGGAGAGGATATAGGGAAAGGCGGGCACATCAATCCACGCGAACTCCAGCGTTCCGGTATCGCCCGCTTCGGGCTTGATGGGAGGCTGCGGCCCGGAAGTGGAGGCGATGTTCTGAAACGAAGTTCCGGCGGGCAGGGTTGTGCGAAGGGAGAGGGCGAGAATGTCCGCTTCGGCATCGGCGTCGATGGTGACGGCTACCGTCACCGTGCCGCCGGCAACCGAGTTGCCTTGGACGCTCTGTGTTACCGACACGTTCGCGCTGTTCGTCTGCGCGAAGGCGTGCGAAGCCGGAATCAGCGCCGCCACGGCCGCCACGATGCCCGCGCCAACGGCGCGGAGGGGGGAAATCGACATATCCATACACTCCCTGCATAAGGCCCACGCGGGCCATGGGTTTCGCCCCAAGCGAATCGCCCGGCCACCAAACCGGGTTCACCTGCTTCCATGGTACCACGTTTACCCCGGTTTCGTGACAACCTGCGAGATGTTCGTGAAGCGCCCAGGATTTACCCGTGCATAGAAAACGATTCGCGTCGGCCAAATGCTGACAGCGGCCGGGCGCTGAGAAAAAGAAACGCGCCGGGAGGCAGGCTCCCGGCGCGTTGGGGTGATGCGACGATATCGAGGCTTATTCGATGGTGATGCCGCCCTGGCCACCGTTGCCTGCGTCATCAAGCACTTCCAGCAGCTCGACCTCGAAGATGAGCACGGAGTTCGGGGGGATGGTGTCCGCGCCGCCCGCGCCGTAGCCAAGGCCCGGCGGAATGGTCAGCTCGTACTTCGCGCCGGTCTTCATCAGCTGCAGACCTTCGGTCCATCCGGGGATGACCTGGTTGAGGCCGAAGCTGGCGGGCTGGCCGCGGTCGTAGGAGCTGTCAAACTGGGTTCCGTCGGTGAGCGTGCCCTTGTAATGCACGCGGACCTGGCTGGTTTCCTTGGGGCTGGGGCCGTCGCCCTCGCGCAGCACACGGTACTGCAGGCCGCTCTCGGTGGTCTTTACGCCTTCCTTCTTGGCGTTCTCAGCCAGGTAGGCTTCCGCCTTGCCGATGTTCTCCTCGGCTTCCTTCATGCGGCGCTCACGGGCGGCGTCCTGCATTTGCTGCCGCAACTGCAACAGCACCTCGCGCACCTCGTTCACGGTGAGGGCGGGGGTGTTACCGGCGAGGATGTCCTGAATGCCTTTTTCCAGCTTCTCCATTTCGATGGGGAAGGGGCTGTCCTTGATGCTCTGGCCCAACTGGAGGCCAATGGCGTAGGCCGCACGCGACTCATAGGTGGTCAGACCGGCCTGCTTCGCGGCCTCGCTGAGCACGGGCTCGGCGGGCGCCTCGAGGGATTCGGCGGGCTCGTCCTGCGCCATGGCGGGAGCGGCGAAAAGCGGCGCGGCAAGCGCGAGCGCCGTGCAGAGGGTGCGGTGGAATCGCATGGAATCTTTCCTTTCAAGGGGGGTGGGTGCGGGGGGTGAGGTTATGGTTGCGGCGCAGGGCCCGCGTGCGCGAGACGCGCAACGGTACTACCGGAAGCCCCGCCAACGCAAACCGGCGGGTCAGTCGTCCTTGGCGCGCAGCACGCAGCGAAAGCCGACCGTGGGCAGCTGGCTTTCGGGAAAGACGCCATTGCGGTGGGTGGTCAGCAGGGCGTCCTCGGGAGAGGCCCAGCTTCCGCCGCGCACCACACGGCGGGGCTCCTTGCGCATCAACTCGTCGCGATGCCCCTTGCGCATGAGCTCATAGGGGGCGTAGGGATCGCGCGTCCATTCCTCGATGTTGCCGGCGAGGTCGTAGACCCCGTCGGGGGTTTGTCCGTCCTCGTGCATGGTCACCATGCTGGGCATGCCGATGAATTCGCCGTAGTTCGCCCGGGTGGACGAAGGCGGCAGGCTGCCCCAGGGATAGCGGCGGTTCTCGCGGCCGCGCGCGGCAAACTCCCACTGGGTTTCGGTGGGCAACTCCTTTCCGCACCAGGCGGCATAGGCTTGCGCCTGCTCCCAGGTCACGCCCACCACCGGCTGGTCCTGCCCGTTGTACTGCGGGTCGCGCCAGAACTTTGGCTCGGGCTGGCCGGTCGCCTTGAGATATTCGGCAAACTTCGCCACGGTCACCGGGTAGCGGTCGATCCAGAAGGGGCCGACAGAGACCTCGGCCTCGGGGGCCTCGGCACGAACGGCATTGTTCCCCATCAGGAATGCACCGCCCTCAAGGAAGACCATGTCCTCGGTGGAGGCTTCGCGTTCGCCCTGGGTCAGCACATGGGCCGCGCTTGGGCGGTAGGACTCGTTGTAGGCGTCACGCAGGGCGAGGCGGAACTCGCGCGCGGAGGGCCAGCGGCTTTCGCGGTCTTCCTTGAGCGCGCGGCGCAGCACCTGGAGCAGGCCGGGAGAAACGTCCTTGCGCACCTGTTCGACGGTGACCGGGGGATCCACCGGGGTGCGCAGCGTGAGCAACTCGTGCAGCACCAGCCCCACCGCGTAGAGGTCTGCCCGGGCGTCCACCTCCTGCAGTTTCAGTTGTTCGGGTGCGGCGTAGGCCAGCGTGCCGATGACCTTGCCCTTTTCCATGGCGCTCATCTCGGCCTGGTGCTCGGCCATCTCCTGATGCACGGCGCGGGCCAGCCCGAAATCGAGCACCTTGACCGCCTCGCCCGGCAGCAGCATGACGTTCTCAGGCTTGATGTCGCGGTGGATGACGGTGCGGTGGGCGTATTCAAGCGCGGCGAGCACCTGCTTCACGACCTCAACCGCGAGGCGCACCTTGATGAGGCGGCGCTGCTCGCGGTGGGAACGCAGGTGGTCGCGCAGCGACTGGCCCTTGGCGAACTCCATCGACAGGTAGAGGATGCCCTCGCTCGTCCAGTTCACGTCGTGCACGGCGACGATGCTCTCGTGGCGGAGGCGGCGGGCCACCTGCGCCTCGCGCAGGAAGAGGTGCCGTCCTTTTTCGGTGAGCAACTGCGGGGCGAGGAACTTGAGCGCAACCGTCTCGTCGACCAGCGTGTCGTGCGCGCGGTAGACCACGCCCATGCCGCCCCGCCCGATGGGCTCATCGATGGTGTAGCGATCCGCCACCTTGTCGCCCTTCGAGAACTCGAGGTTCATATGGCGCTTCATGGAGGTGACGGTGGGGATGGTGACCGGCCCCCCGCAATTGAAACAGACCCCCGACTTGCCCTGCACCGACGGCGGCGCAAGGATGCGCAGGCCGCATCTTGAACATACAACTTCTATCATGGGAGCGGATCGTATAGATACGGGCGCATGCCGCACAAATAAGCAGCGTTACGAACAGAGCTCGGATTAGTGCAGGTGCGGCATGGGATCGACGGCGCGCCCGTCGCGGCGAACCTCGAAGTGCAGGTGGGGCCCGGTGGAGCGGCCCGTGGAGCCCACCTTGGCGATGGGCATGTCGGCGCGCACGGTTTGTCCCGGGGTGACCAGGTTGTCGCTGTTGTGCGCGTAGACCGACTCGAGACCGTCCGCGTGCTCGACGATCACGACGCGGCCGTAGCCCCCCTGCCAGCCGCTGAACTTCACCACGCCGTCGGCGATGGGGTAGATGTGGGTGCCCGGCTTGGCGGCGAGGTCCACGCCTTTGTGGAAGGCGGGGCGTCCAGTGAAGGGATCGCGTCGCATGCCAAAGCCGGAGGTGATGCGCGCCGGGTCATGCAGGGGGCGGGACCACGGCTCGCCGGGAAAAGTGACCTTGGTGTCCACGGCCGCGGTTTCGGCCGCGCGGGATTCGTCGCTGCGTAGCACGCGGCGCATCGCCATGACGAGGTTGCCGGGCTCGCGGTAACCCCGAAGTGGAAGACCCGCATCGGCGGGAGCGGGGCCGCCCATGCCGTTCTTGTCGTAAGCGGTGCTGGGCACGAGGACATGCGGCCGTTCGTCCCGGGCCAGCTGCAGTGGTTCATCAGTGGCGCGTGAGGGCTGCCGGGATACGTGACGGAAGACCTTGCCCCCCATGCGCTGGACGGGCAACCCATCGCGGCGGCTCTCGCGCACGGGCGCCAAGGGAAGCATCTCGTGATTCGCTTTGCCTGTAGGGGGCGATGATGGCTCAGGCGGCTGAATCTTGACCACGGGAGCTGATGCCGGGGCGGCTGGGTACGGGGACGACGTGGAGGCATTCCCGAGGGGACTCAAGTCCAGCCGCTGCCCCACGCTCAGGCGATCGGGGTTGCGCAGGCCATTGTGGCGGGCGATTTCGCGTACGCGCCCATAAACTTCGGCGCTGCCCGAGGGCTGCCCGAGGGACTGCAACTGGCGTTGCACGATCCCGGTGAGGTTGTCGCCGGGCTGAACCGTGTAGGTGTTGGCCGCCGGGGCGGCGGGCGATGGCGCGGTGGCGGCGTGCAGGCTTTCACCAAACCGGGACTCCACCCGGTAGGTGGCGCTGCTGCGCGGAGGAGGAAAGGCCGGGGCCGACCCCTCCAGTTGTACCGGTACGATGTATGCCGACATGCCGCTCCCTTTCCACGGCATGGTACGCAAGCCTTATGCCACCGGCGGCAGCAGCAGCGATCCCCCGGTTTATTGAAAGTTGGGGAAGTTTAAGCTCAGTTGAGCCCGCCATGGGAGGAAAGATTTTCCGCCAACCTTGCAATATCGGGACTATCCATTCCCCACTTGGCCATCGACCGGGCCTCTGATATCATCCGCCCTGAAGACACGTTGTTCACAAGTTATCCACATGCTTCCGGCTTTGCGCGTGACGATAGCGAACACGGTTCGGCATTTCACAGGTGATTGCAAATATTGGACTTAGAGATTATAGTCGCGCTGCGCTTAGTGTTTGATGCAGGTTTTTGTCGGGAATTGGCGTGATTCTATCCCCAACCCAAGTTCGGGATTTCTAAACCATAAAAACTCGTAGCGGAACCGTACACGAACAGGCACCGGATTAGGCGCGTTGATGTTCAAGCGGTTAGGAATCAATATGTTCCAAGGTAATAAATACTTGACACATGAGACGATTCTGGCAGCGAGGTGCGGCACATGCGCGTGATTGCGGGAGAGGCGCGGGGCCGCCGATTGCAGGAGCCACCGGACAAAAGCATCCGCCCCACGCTGGACCGGGTGCGCACGGCGCTGTTCAACATGCTGATGCCGGAACTGGAGGGGGCGACTTTTCTGGACCTGTATTGCGGCACGGGGGCCATTGGCATCGAGGCCCTGAGCCGGGGCGCGTCGCAGGCTGTATTCGTGGACAGCGCGGCAATGGCGCAGAAGATAACCCGTGACAACCTGTTTCACACCGGGCTTGCCCAGCGCGCCCGCTGTCTGGCCCTCAACCTGCCCGCCGAGCTGGGACGGATCCCCGGGAAGTACGACCTGATCTTCGCGGACCCGCCTTACGACTGCGGCCAGCACGAGGCGCTGCTGGAGGGGATTGTCGCGTGTGGCCTGCTGGCACCGGACGGGGCGCTAATCATCGAGCATGCACGACGCCAGCCGCCTCCCGAGCAATTCGGGACGCTGGAGCGCACGCGCTTCAAGCACTATGGCGAAGCAGCCCTGAGTGTCTACCGTCATGCCAACGACAATCAGACCGTGTAGTTGAGGATGGCGTCTCCGGCGCGGCCGGTGCTGCCGTCGGCGCGGCGGTAGGTGGCAAGCTGGGCCATGCGGTTGCCGCCGGAAGTGGCCTCGTCGACATTGCGGTAGCGGAGGCTAATCTCGGCGATGCCCGAATCGCGCAGTGTGATGAGTTCGCCGGGCTCGGTGAGGCCATTGCCGTTGTCCTTGAAGAGCAGCAACGCTTCGAAGGCGGGATCGTGCGCGTTGATGAGGCCGTCCCCGTTGGCATCCAGCTTGCGCAGTTCCTCGTAGCCGTTGGCGGAGCCGTATTGATCGCCGAAGAGTTCGCGGCCGCTGTCGATGCGGCTGTTTCCGTTGCGGTCGAGCGCGAGGAAGGCGTCACCGCCGGTGACGAAGGCGGTGTTCTGTTGCCCGCCGTTGCCGAGGATGTCGAAGCGCGCGCCGTTCTTGTAGCTCGTCAACTCGAAGCCGTCGTCGTCAAGGTCGAGCATGACCGGGTCAGACTCCATGACGGCGACTTCGGCCTGGGCCTCGAAGCTGGCGTAGAACCGGAACTGAAGCTGCACCGCCCCGGCGCCGGAGGCGGCGCCTCCGGCGGCCGGGACCGCTCCTTCCCCAAGGAGACCGCGCAGGCTTTCGAGCAGACCTCCGCCGGCGAATTGTTGCTGTAATTGCGCGAAGAGCTCATCGAAGGACATCGTCTGGCCGTCGCCGAGACTGGAGAAAAAATCGTTGAAGAACGTGTCCGCCTTGTCGAGAAGCTCATCGGTGAAGTCGAGCAGTAGCTTGAAGAGCGCGTCCTTGTCGATGAGTTGCTCCGAGGCACCGGCGAAATTACCAAGCGCCTCGCCCGAAATGCTTATCGAGAGTTCGAAGCGGGCGGCCACACGGGCGCTGGCCTGGGCGTAGGCCTGGCGGCTTGGTCCCTCCAACTGTGACTCAACGTTGCTCGCGCGCTGGCGAAAGCGCGCGAGTTCTTCTGAGCGCACTTCCCTGAAGAAGCTGAACTCGAGTTGTTCCGACTGCCCGGCCACCGTGTTGCCCGCGTCATCGACGAAACTGAAGGCGGCGCTGGTGGTGGAAAAGAAAAGCGCTGTCTGGACGGATTGCCGCCGGTAGACCGCCGCCTCGAAGGCCTCGCTCAGGTTGTCCGCGCCGTTGAGGTAGGCCGTGTCCTGCCGGGGAGCCGGCGCAACCGCGTCTTCCCCGGGGGGTGTCGCGGCCGTTCGGAGTCCGAGAAGCGCGGTTAATTCTGTAAACAGTGATCGATCAGGGGCGAGTTGAGCCAGTCCCATCTGAGGTCTCCCCGCCCCGTCCCGGGCGGCTGCAAGGTCCGTCGCCCTAGTGCTATCGGCCGGGCGGATGCCGCGCTGAAGTTAATTGTTTACAACGAAACGGCCAAGCGTTCGCGGGGGATTGTTCCCCTTTCGGGCTTGCCCTACAATGGCGGCATGAGCCCAAAGCCCGCCCGCCGCATTTTTCCCGCCATCGCGCGCCTACAGGCCGTGCTGTGCGTGGGGCTGTTGGCGGCGACGCCACTTCAGGGGCTGCTCGACTTCCCGGTTCGGCACGCGCACGGCGGGCGGACCCACGCCCACGCCGATGGCGGATACGCGCATGGGCACGCGCAGGAGACGGCGCGTCCCTCGGCCGCGCTTCTACATCACCATCGGATGCCACCGGCGGCGGCCTGCGCGGAGACTGAGGCGCATCGCCGTGAACACGCACTCATGTCGCGCGAGGACATTCTCGCGCGGATGGTGCGCGTGACAGATTCCCCCGCCGAGCCGGAGCCTCATGCGCCAGGCCACTCCGATTCGCAGCCCGCACCCACCGACAACCCCTTGGTACCCGCCCCGGCGCCCGCCGCGCCCGACCACTCGGACTATTGTTCCTTCTCGCAGCCCGCCCCCGAACCGGACTGCGTTATCGCGTGGCAGCCGCCCGCGCTGGCAGACCATGCGCCCGAGCCGGCGGCCCTGCCCGCCCCCGTGCTTCTCCTCGCCGGGGTTCACTTTGGACGCGCCCCTCCCGCAGCCTAAGCGGGAACTCAACGGCGCCGGAAGTGTCTCTGCACGCTTCTTGATGGATTGTTGCGCGAATGTCACGCGTCGACATCTGTCGCGTCGTCGTTTGTCCGCATATGGCGCCCCTGGCAAACCGCGCATATTGTCTTTTTACTTGCAAAAGGGAGAGGGATCTTCATGAATTCACATCAACTAACCCGCAAGTTGGGTTGGGCCCTGTTGGCCGCCGCCATACTTGCAGGAAGCTTTTCCAACGCCGCAGCAGCGCAGAAGCGCACACGCGTGCAGAAGCCCAAAGTTCCGGCGGATGTTCGACTGGCCCAGTCGGAGCAAGCGCCCGACACTGCGACTTCCGCTCCTGAGGGCTCCAGCACACCGACGGATGCCGCACCCGTTCTCATGCCGGAAGTAGTGGTCGAGGGCAGGGCCGACAGCCTGACAGGCATCGCCGATTCGGCAACGCAGGGTACCGTAGGGCAGCTGCAACTACGCTACAGGCCAACATTGCGCGGCGGCGAAGTGCTCGAAACGGTGCCGGGCGTGATCATCACGCAGCACGCAGGAGGAGGCAAGGCCAACCAGTATTTCCTGCGCGGCTTCAACCTTGACCACGGCACTGACTTTGCGGCCTACCTTGACGGGGTGCCGTTGAATCTGCCTTCGCATGGGCATGGTCAAGGCTACTCGGACATGAACATCGTGATACCGGAGCTTGTGCTTCGACTGAACTACGAGAAGGGGCCTTACTATGCGCGCAATGGCGACTTCTCTTCGGCTGGCGCGGCGCGAATGGAATATTACAAAGTGCTGCCATCAGGTCTCTTCATCGCGGAAGGCGGCACGTATGGTTATGCGCGCACTCTAATCGCCGATTCACCGAAGGTAGGCGCTGGACATCTCTTGTACGGCTTGGAATTGAGCCACTCCGATGGCCCCTGGAAGCGTGGGGACGACTACGAAAAAGTCAACGCCATTCTTACTTACAGTCAGGGCGACGAGTTCGACGGGTGGAGCATCTCGGCGCGAGCCTACCATGGGGACTGGAACTCGAGCGACCAAGTTGCCAAGAGCGCCATCCGTTTAGGACTTACCGATTTCTATGGCTCCCTCGACGACACGACTGGTGGTGATTCGCAACGCTACAGCCTGCAAGGAGAATGGCACCAGGATGGTGCAAATTCCTCCACAAAGGTGATGGCGTATGGTTTCTATTACGACATGGACCTGTTGTCGAACTTCACCTACTTCCTGGGCGACCCAATCTGGGGCGATCAGTTCCAGCAGCTTGACCGGCGCTGGACGGCAGGCTTGGAAGCAAGTCACACGATTTACAGCGTCTGGGCCGGGCGTGACGTGGAGAACACCTTTGGCCTGCAATTGCGTAATGACTGGATTGAGAATGGGCTATATCAGACGTGGCGTGGGAAACGCAGCTCCAAGTGGGACCGAAGCGCGATTCTGCCCGCTACGACCCGCTCGGACGATATCTGGGAGTCCAGCGCCGCGATTTACTACGAGAACAAGATACAGTGGGCTGAGAAGTTCCGGACAGTTTTCGGAGCGCGCGTGGACTACTTCCATTTCGACGTGGAAAGCAACCGCAGAGGCAATTCCAACGAGGAGTCGGATGCCATTGTAAGCCCGAAGCTGAGCCTTGTCTTTGGGCCATGGCGTGATACCGAGGTTTTCGTGCAGGGCGGCATGGGGTATCACAGCAATGATGCGCGCGGCGTAACCACTCGGGTAGACCCGATCACGGGCAGCCGATTCAACGCGGACGGCGACCTTATCGAGGGGGCGGTTCCACTGGTGCGCACCTGGGGCGCCGAGGTAGGCGTGCGAACGACTGCGGTAGAGGGTCTTCAAAGTACCTTGTCGGTATGGCTGCTTGATATCGAGAGCGAACTACTGTTCGTTGGTGACGCTGGTTCGACGGAAGCGACTCGACCAAGCCGTCGCTACGGGGTGGAATTCGCCAACTATTATGACATCAATGAGCACTGGACTATCGATGCCGACATATCGTTGTCGCACGCGGAATTCCGTGACAACCCTCGGGATGGCTGGCGGCGCGTGGGCAAAGAAATACCGGGTGCGATTGAGAAAGTGGCAGCGGCCGGCGTGACTTACCACAATCCTTCAGGCTTCGAAGGCAGTTTGAGGTTGCGCTATTTTGGTAGCCGCCCCCTGATGGAGGACAACAGTATTCGCTCGGACGACACGGTGCTGCTGAATGCGCTGCTCGCCTACAATTTCAATGAGACGTGGAAAGCCTATGCCGAGTTGCTGAATGTACTCGACAGCGATGACGCGGACATCACCTACGCCTATGAATCGCGCGTGACCCGTTTCGGCCCCGCGCGCGAGGAAATCCATTTCCATCCTGTCGAGCCGTTCCAGGTTCGATTGGGCGTGGAAGCAAAGTTCTAGGTGAGAAGGCTTGGGTGACTTCTCCCGAGATGAAGCCCATCTCTCTCATGGGCGAAACCCTTCGGACGAGGGGGGCATGAAACATGATGTTTCGTGCCCCCCTGCCCGGGAGGACGCGTGTGATGATCCGTCCCACGTGGCCCGTGTGCGCGGAGACGAAAGCTCTCGAAGCAAGGAGCGGTGGGATCGGTCTGTTAGTGTCATTGGGGCTGTGTTTTGCCACCTAGTGGCGTTATTCGCGCTGGCGTGGCTAGCGCCGACCCAAAGACAAGTGGAACCGGAATATATTCACGTGGCCCTACTTGGCGGGCCACTATCAGAAGTGGACAGTATTGCACCGCCGTTGCCTGCGGATGCGCATGAAACACCGCCCACGCCTGAGAGTGGATATCCAGTGTCTGAGCTAACCGTCGAGCCAGATCCCGCAGAACTGCATTCCCCGATGACAGAGACAAGGGGGACTCCCGCAGAGCAACCGAGAATGACTTCGCCGTCACCGGAATCACAGCCCCGCACGAAATCGCCCAAGCTGAAGCCCAAGCCCGAGCCCCCCGCAAAAGCCAAGGCAGCCTCGCCGTCAAGTCACGAGAACGTGGCTGCGGCGCCAGCAAAGCCACCGCGTCCGACGGAAGGCTCGGGGGCGACGGATGAGCCCGCTGAGACTTCTTCGCCTTCAAGTGTTTCAGCAGAGAGCGAGAGCGAATCGGTGCTGGCGGCCAAGACGCCACCGCCGTCGCGTATAACCCGCGCGGCACCGGATTATCTGCGCAGTCCGCAGCCAGAGTATCCCTTGTCTGCGCGGCGCAGGAAACAGCAGGGGGTGGTTCTTCTGTTGGTCGATGTGACCTCGCAGGGCAAAGCGTCCAGGGTGATCGTTAAGAAGAGCTCAGGAGTTGAATCGCTGGACCTTGCCGCGATTGAAGCGGTACGGGGCTGGGATTTTCATCCGGCGCGGGATGGTGGGACAGCGGTGCCGGCTGAAATTGAAGTCCCGATTCGTTTCGTCCTCAGTGAATGATGGCCTGACGGCCTAAAAGTAAAAGACTAATCAGATTCTCAAAAAAAGGAGACGACTTCATGAAACGAGGATTTACCCTGATTGAATTATTGGTGGTCATTGCGATCATCGGCATCCTTGCGGCGATCCTGCTGCCCGCGCTGGCGCGCGCGCGCGAGGCGGCGCGGCGCGCGTCGTGC
>JBJOID010000312.1:0-5163 GCA_046047315.1 Candidatus Hydrogenedentota bacterium
ATGCGTTGCGCAGGCTGATCGATGAAGGGCGCAAGAGCGGGGCAGCCGAGTACAGCTACGAGAGCTTCATGGCGGAACTGGATAAAGACATTACCTGATGGGTTCATTTTCGTTAACCAACGCCGCCAAGGCAGACCTGCGAAATATCGCCAGATTCACGGAACAAAAGTGGGGCCGAGAACAACGCAAGCTTTACTTGAAAGGAATGGACGACGTATTTCGCCGGTTGGCTGATTCTCCAGCACTCGGCGTTTCCTGCGAATACATTGCCCCGGAACTGCGAAAGCACCCGTTTCAGCGCCACGTGATCTATTACGACATTGCCTCCGCAGCCCAAATTTTGATTGTCAGGGTGCTTCATAAACGGCTGGACGTATCGCGGGTACCTTTCAACACATAACGCCCAGGTAAGCGGTGCTCAGTACGGAGCACTCGGGCAACAATGGCGACGCCATGCCCGAGCAGGCGCGGAGTGCTGAGCGTCCGAGTGAGCGTAAGCGAACGGCTTGAGCGCATTGTTAGATTTCACTTTTCCTCCGTTGCAATGATTTGTACTGCGCTTTGGCGAACGCGCCGTACGCGAACCAGATTACCACCGCATAAAGCGCAAGAAGGAATGCAAAAACGCCAATCGCAACGCCCATGCTCAGATGCTCGAACGCTCCCAAAGCCTCCGATGTCTGATTCAGCTGGCCTGTTGCTGCCAGTAGCGCAGCAACCAACGCGGAGGAAACCAGTACGCTTGCGGCAAGCGAAGCCCAAGTAAGCTTCCTGCGCTCTTTTGAGTTTGGCACCCTTTCGTGATCTTTGACGAACTTGCCTACGGCCACCAACACCGCCGCAATCAATGCCCCGATCGACGATCCCGCTCCTGAATCAATACCGATGAGAGTAGTGACTACGGCTAAGAGAACCAGCGCTACCGCGTATGCGACGCCGAAACGAACTGCATAGGGGAAAACTCTAACTTCCGTGTTCATAACGATCTCCTTTGTGAAATCTAACGCCCATGTTTTGGGGCGGCCGGCGAAGCCGGACGTCCCAACCAGCCGCCAGGCTGGCGACAAGAACTACTTGTTATATGTTTCACTTTGTTGTGCTTTCTCACGGGCGATTTCTAGCAACTCCTTCTGCGCTTGATGCGGGGACAGCAGGAAGTCTTCGATTAATCTGGCAATATCACGCGCGGTGCTGGCAGCAGGGCTTTGTGGAACCGGAGGAAGATTTGCCTCCAAGTTCGGTGAAAGCAAAACGGCTACCGGTATTTCGAAGAAGGCCGAAATCCTCTCTAAGACATCCAAGGTTGGACTGTTGCTCCCTCGGAGGATATTCGAAATTGTCTTTTGGCTGACCCCAACTAACTTAGCGAGATTGCTTTGGTTGAGTTCGCGAGCCTGCATCAAGGCCGAAAGATTTGATATGAGTTCCTGATGCATTTATGGCACGACCTTTTTACACATAACGCCTGAGTTCAGCGGCATTCGAGGCAACGCCTGTTTTTGCGGCAGCAAAAGTAGGTGGCGGGTCAAACGTCCGCTGCAACGACTTGTTGGGCGTCAACTGCACCACGCTCAGTCGCCAGATTCCGGGGATGCAACCGGTATCAGGATTTCATTGCGACGAAGGAACCAAGGCATGAACGGTGGGTTATACCGTGCCCAAATCGGCTCACCTAACGGAGTCAAGCGATTATTCGCTATCCAATCCTGCAATTTTGCTAAGTTGCGACGGTAACTTTTTTCGCTCCAAAAACCCGAATAACGTAACGCAGCAATGAGACGTGCCGGAACCTCGCGAATAGACACGTTTGGATCCTTTGGCTCAGGAGTCGTTTCCAGCGTGAATGACGCTGGCATCATGAAGCTGACAACCCATTTTCCATCCTGCTTCTGCTGGCCTACCGGCGATGTCATCTCAATCTTCTGACTCGATGGCTCTTGTCCAACAGGCGATGTCATCGCCACTTTCTGTTGCTGTTTGTTGTTGCCAGAAATGTACTTGAACAGGCGGCCGAATGCTTCGTTACCCGCATCTTCAAATTCGCCATCTACCGTGGTCTCAGCGAGAATATGGGACTCGTACTCCCGAAGTTCGAACCCGTCTTCTTCACGAAGTACGTTGTATTTCGCTTCCTCAATGGCCATAGCATTTCCCGCCAATAGCAACGTGGCAAGTGTGGCCCAACCCACCCGGGCTATCCGCAACATTCTTGAGATTTCCTTTTTAGACTCAGCCATTCTGGCCCTAAACCGAAGCTCACCGCCTTTCCCGGCACAGCAGCCAGATACGAAGGCATCACTTTTCACGCCCAACGCTTTGTTCAGGATGACGTATCGTTTCTTTCGCACATTTTGAGGAGGCGGTGGCCCATGTGGTGAAGTTGGATTGTCGAGATCTAACCAACCACAGAGGAGACCACCACCGTGGAAGAGGATAGCAAGAAGCCGTTGGGCAAGGTCGTTCAGATCGACGAGCGACGCATTCAGGACCACCTGGGCGAGCTGGTTCGCGGTACGGTCGAGGAGACGCTCAACGCGATGCTGGATACCGAGGCCGACGCCCTGTGCGGGGCGCAGCGCTACGAACGCAGCCCGGACCGGACCGACTACCGCGCCGGCAGCTACGACCGCAAGCTGCACACCCGGGCCGGCGAGGTGACGCTGAAGATGCCCAAGCTGCGGCGCCAGCCGTTCGAGACGGCGATCATCGAGCGCTACCGCCGGCGGGAGACCTCGATCGAGGAGGCGCTGATCGAGATGTACCTGGCCGGGGTGTCGGTACGACGGGTCGAGGACATCACCGAGGCGCTGTGGGGCACCCGGGTGTCGTCGGGGACGGTGTCCAAGCTCAACCAGAAGGTCTACAAGCACATCGAGGCCTGGCGCAACCGGCCGATCGAGGGCGAGTACCCGTACGTGTATCTCGACGGGGTGGTGCTCAAGCGCAGCTGGGCCGGGGAGGTGCGCAACGTCTCGGTGCTGGTGGCGGTCGGTGTGGGCGCCGATGGCTACCGGACGATCCTCGGGGTGGCCGAGGGGCACAAGGAGGACAAGGCAGGCTGGAGCGGCTTCCTGCGGCACCTGAAGGAGCGCGGCCTGAAGGGTGTGCGCCTGGTGATCTCCGACGCCTGCCTGGGGCTCAAGGCGTCGGTCGGGGACTTCTACCCCCAGGCGCAGTGGCAGCGCTGCGTGGTGCACTTCTACCGCAATGTGTTCAGCCATGTGCCCAACGCCAAGGTGAAGGCGGTGGCCCGCATGCTCAAGGCGATCCATGCCCAGGAGAGTCTCGAGACGGCACGCACCAAGGCCGCCGACGTGATCACGGCCCTGCGAGGCCAACGGCTCGGCAAGGCGGCGCAGCTGGTCGAAGAAGCGATCGAGGAGACGCTGACCTACTACGGCTTTCCGGACAACCACTGGATCCGGATACGAACCAACAATCCGCTGGAGCGGATCATCCGGGAGATCCGGCGGCGCACCCGCGTGGTCGGCGCCTTCCCGGACGGGCAATCGGCCCTGATGCTGTGCGCGGCCCGGCTGCGACACATCGCTGGGACCAAATGGGGAACGCGGCGTTACCTCAACATGGAGCCGCTGTTCCGCCAGGCACTGGAGCAATCCACCGCGTGAGCCCCGCCCCGAGAAAAGTGCGAAAGAAACTGGACACTACCTGTTCTCGACCACGCCGTGCCGGCGGGCAAGGTCCGGCACCGCGGCGCCGGCCTGGTGCTCCTTCAGGATCGAAATAATCTGCTCTTCGGTGTAGCGCTTGCGCTTCATCGGGGGACCTCCTCGGGGTCAAAGTACAAGGAAATCCCACATCGCGCATGGCTCGGCTTACAGGGGTACGGTCACTCAAGGTACTCACTGGGCTCGTCGGGCAGCGGTTCGCCCGGATCGAGGGCTTCGAGGTGCTCGAGAAGCTTCCTCAGTGATTACGAAGTAGCTCGGCCGAATGCGGCTTGAGGCCGCAACCAAATAGCGAACTCGCTGGATGCGGGCCAACGTCCAGCGGCAGGGCGTATCCGTGAAGCTTGCCCAGCGCCTTGTCTCGCGACCTGCCCGACAGGCGAAACGTGCCTCGCTGAATCGACAACCTCAGTTGCGGACGAGCTTACCGATTACGTCGTAGATGAGTTCATGCATGAAGGAATTCTCGCCGCAGTGGACAAGTTGGTCATCGACCTGGAAGGTGAGGTAGGGCTGAACGTCCATGCCGTCCGCCTCGATCCCCGCGATGCCGTCGATCATGCAGGTGATGCTGAATGCCAGCGAGAGCGTCAGATCGGTGATCTTGTCGGGGTCCACCCCGGCTTCGGCCAACTTGACCTGAATGGTCTTGGCCAGCTCGGTGACGAAAACCTCTTGGCGCTGTTCGAATTTCGGCGGATTGAGTTCCAGTTCCATCGTTCGCTGCTTCCAAGAAATGGCAATGCCGCGATAAGCCCGTCTGGGCGCGATCTACCTGGCAGGTAGCAGGCTGGGTCAGCCTGCTCCAGATAGCACCCCGCCCTCGATCTGACCAGCGCGCGCCCTGACGGAAAACGCTGGCGCCAGCCTTTCCCGGTCGGAACCGGGGAGGCCGTACACCAGCGTTTTGGCCGAGACCCGCGCGACCGGATGCCTTACGGCCGTTTCGGGGTGGTGTACTCGACTTCCTTCTGCCACGGCTCCCAAATGGTTTCGTAGCCGACGAACCCCTTTTCGTTCGGGGCTTTCTGCTTGGTCGTCACATAGCGCGTGTGGCCGTCCGGAACCTTCGGCTTGTCTTGCTTTTGCTCGCTCATGATTCACCTCTCGCTGAAATTGCTGGATTGCCGCTGCCGTACAGTGCAGTAAAGACAATCCCCATGCCGTTGTTCTGTCATCGTTCCATAAGGAAAGACGACGTCAGTTTGGTGGCCCTCAGATCGGAACTTTGGTGCCGCCGATCTTGGCCCCTGGATCCACCTTGCCCCCCGCCTCGATCTCTTCACTGGTGGCATCGCGGACGGTCAGTATCTCGAGCCTGAAAATGACCTCCCTGCCACACAGCGGGTTGTTGCCGTCTATGGTCAGGGTGGTTTCGTCCACCCGGGTCACCAGAAAGCTCTTGGTCTGACCTTTGTCATTTTCCATCAGGATGGCCGTGCCCACGTGACGGTATTCGGGCGGCACATTCTCA
>JBJOID010000313.1:0-37804 GCA_046047315.1 Candidatus Hydrogenedentota bacterium
CCGCGACGAACAGCGTCGGCGCTTTAAGGAACGCGAGTCCCACCCCCTTAAGCACTGGAAGCTATCCCCGGTGGACTTGGCATCCCTGGATAAATGGGACGACTACACCCGCGCGAAGGAGGCGATGTTCTTCTACACCGATACGGCTGATGCACCATGGACCGTGATTAA
Organism: Candidatus Hydrogenedentota bacterium; assembly: GCA_046047315.1. Classification (GTDB taxonomy): domain Bacteria; phylum Hydrogenedentota; class Hydrogenedentia; order Hydrogenedentales; family JAEUWI01; genus WGMK01. The sequence goes on from JBJOID010000313.1 coordinate 172, forward strand.
GTCGGATTGTAAGAAGCGCGCACACCTCAATGCCATGCGGTACGTTCTGCACCGCCTTCACTACGCAAAGAAGAGTCCCGAGAAGATAGGGCCGGTAGACGGGCTTATCGTCGGTCGCGCAAACGCCGTCTATCATCGCGGGGGTGGTAACGAGGACACCGTCGAACTGAGCGGTGATGTAAGCCGAGGTACCTGAAGAGCATGCAGCCAGCTGCCCCAAAAGCCTGACTGTATTCTCTATTGCAGCTGCCCTGAAGAGACTGCCCAGATAGCCAGCATTTTGGAAACCCCGTTTTTCGAGCTCTTGTCGCAGTAAATACTTGACAGCATTTCCGTATTATGCGTATCCTAGCCACGACATGAAGATCTAGTAGCCACCAGCAAACGAGATATGACCTCAAGTTTCCTCCATTACCAGCGATTCCATGCGACGCGGCGTGAGCAAACACGCGGCATGTCCTTAATCGAGGTAATGTTCTCCGCAGCCATACTTTCGGTGGCGCTGGTGTCGGTGATTGGCGGCCTGGCCAGTTCCTATGAGGCTCAGGTGCTCACGCGACAACGCACAGTGGCCTTGGAATCTGCACGGGAACTGATCGACGAGATACGCACCGCCCGCGCTGATGGCTTTAAGGTGGCGAGCAGCGTAAAAACCCTCGCGGAGCGCTTCACCACGGAGCCCCAGTTCCTCAAGTTGTCGAATCTCAAAGAGGCGACACGGACGCTTTCGCTGTCAATACCTTACCCCGGCGTCGTAAGCCTCGACGTCTCAGTCGAGTGGAAAGACCTTCGCGGGCGCCCGGCTCGGGTGGTCCTGTCCACGGCATTGAGCAATTATGAATAGGCGGGTATCCAAATCTCCCGGCTTCACCCTGATCGAGACGCTGATCACGGTGGCCATCCTTGGCGGAATTTTCGCAATCACGGGCACGGTCATGGTGCGTTCTGCCAAGGCTTGGCGTGCACAGCAGGCCTATGCTCAAGTAACAGGGGCTTTGCGCGATGCAACCCTGGCTATTTCTCAGGAGCTGGAAGCGGCCGCCGCCATCGATGACAGCACCCTTACGCCCCCGATCAAGGGCGCCAGTATCGGGGCCGACGGGCGGAGCATCAGCTTTCACACGCCGCGCTCGCTCGACGGCAAGAGCTGGAGCAATCTGGTGGAGATTCGCTTGCGCAATGAAGACAAGAACGGTGATCTGAAATTAAGCGGCAAGGAAGACGAGGACGGAAATGACTACCTGGACCGGGTCATCGAGCGCCTTGAGGACCTGAACGGAGACGGGGAATTCGGCGGCCCAGGCGAAACACGGATTCTCGCCCGGGGGATCGACCGCCTGAGCTTCGCTCGGGAAGAGGATAGCCGCAAGGTGACCGTGCTGGTGGAAGCGCGTTATCCAGACCTCGGGATGCAGTCGCGCACCTTGTCCGAAGAGCAGCGCTTCACGGTCGTGATCAGGAATTGAGCATGCAGAGGCACGGTGCCAGAGATCCAAGACAGGGTATTGCCATGGTGACCGTGGTGGTTTTCTCCGCCGCGTTGGCCGGCTTCATGATGCTGATCATGCTGCAACTGCAACGGGAGCACCGCGCCGCCGAAACGTACATCGGCATCAAGGCGGCGGGCGACGCTGCCGACGCGGGCCTCGAACGCGCGGTGGCGGTGCTCTGGGAGCAATACCTCCAGAACCTTCCGGTCGATGAAGTCCCTGTGATTGGAGGCTACAAGGCTTTCCTGAACAAGACCTTAACCAAGGGCAAAGACCTGCTTGGCGGACCGCTGCAACTCAAGAGCGGTGCGGTCATTAAGTCCGTCTCGGTGGAGCGCACGGACTCAGCAGAAGGCGTGACCTTGCGCCTCGTGAGCGTGGCCGAGGCCCACGGCCGGGAGCGCCGGGCGGTGCAAATGTTGGACATCGGCGGCGCCACCTTCGAGAGTTTCGACTATGCCCTGATGGCCAACAACATGCAGTGCGTGATGTGCCACACGGTCATCGACAACGTGGAACGCATCAACAATACCGACAGCGCGAATTTTGGCAGCTTTGACCGCGTGAAGATTGCGGTGCTGGACGAGCTCAACATCGAGAGCAGCGCCGCGCGGACCCGCATCGCGGGCACGATTCACGCGCGCGGGGAAGTGAACGTCCTTAGAAACAAGGTCAAGCAGGGACCACTCAAGGATCCTCGCATCAGCAGTTTCCGGGCGTATGCCGTAGATGCCAACGGCAAGATTCGCGAGGACAAGAAAGGCGATTTAAGCGAGGATTTCTTCAGTCTGCCGGGACTCGACGCGCTGGGCTTGCCGCTGCCCGGCGGGAGTTTCTACATGGACTACCCGGTAAATCCTTCCGAAATGACCGATGGCAACATGCCTTCCGCCATTCCGCCCGTTATCAGGGATGGCAACGGCAACCGCCAGGTAGACGATGAGGAGTGGAAGAGTCATGTAAGCGCTTCCCCCAAGGGCGCCATAGGCGGCGGATTGGCCTACGGCGTGCCGGCGGGCAAGACCTACTCCGAGGAAGCGCTCCCGCAGAAGGGCAACGAAGCGCTTGCCCAGTTGGGATCTGGATACTACGACGGCAATGTAATCCTCGTGGGTACCGAAAGCGACCCGATCGAAATCAAGGGCGACGTGTTCGTCAATGGAGATGTGGTGATTACGGGCAAGGTGAAGGGCACGGGGAAGATTCAAGCACGCAACAACATCTACTTCGTGGGCGACACCACAATGGCCGACGATGACGCCTATGGCGTTGCGAAAGATGGTACCCAAAATCTGGTGGGCTACGCTGCAGGTGGCAGCATTGTTGCGGGGGATTTCATCACCGCATCCGCGCACAACGAAAAGGATTACGGCAAGAACAAGTGGACCCAGTTCAACCAGGAGGGCGACAAGAGAAAGAGGATGGCCTATCTCAATGAAGACACCATCGACAAGTCACCGCCGTTGGACAAGGGAGACTACCTTTCGTGGACTTCCCAGCAGATGATGAAGTTCAATCAGAGCGAATACAAGAAGGCCCAGCAGGACGCCTCGTATGTGCCCCGCTACTACCGCATGCGCGAGGGTGACCGGACCTACCTCTACACCCACGAAAAGGAAGAACGAGCGCTTCAGTATGAAAGCTGGTTGATGCGGGAAATGAAGCCCGAAGAATTGAAGCGCGGCGTTGTGCTCAACATGGCTCCGGCGGGCGGCTGGATCACGGAGGACACGCTGAAGCAGATCTGGTGGAATGATGAACGCAGCCGCGATAAGGACAAGGACGCCCGGGGCTTCAAGATTGACGGGCTGCTTTACACCAACAACGCCATCATGGCCATGATGCCCACATGGAGCAAGCACAAGTCGAACATGTATGGATCGCTCACCCTGCGCGGTGCGGCCTACGCGGCCGACTTGGGCATCCATGCTTCGGGTGGGGATGGTGGCAGCAAGCGCGGATTCGGCTTCGAAGTGCAATACGACGCGCGCGTGCAAAAGTTACTGTCCGTGGCTGATGGCAGCAGCCTCTCCCTCAAGCGCAGCGTGCGGCTCTTTGAGCAGCAAGTGGAGGAGTAGGCAATGAGGTCCCTTCTTCCCGGCATAGCGCTGCTCTTGGCTCCCTTCTACGCGACGGCGGATATCATCACCCTGGAGACCGGCTTCGTGCTCGAAGGAAAAGTGGTTGACCCGGAGTCCGACCCGGTCGTCGTGGAACTGCCCAAGGGCAAGATCGAAATATTTCCGGACATGATTCGAAGCATCGAGTTCGGAGCGATCGAAGCACCAGAGGATGATCTAGAGGCGACTGCCAGCCCGGAGGCCGAGGAGGAGGCAACCACTCCCGAACCTGTAATTAACCTTCGGCCGGCTATCGAAAACGACGAAGACCTGACGCGTTACTTCAACGAAGTCGCGGCCGAGTTGGACCGCATTCTCGCGCGGCCCGAGGAAGCCGCGCCCGGCGAAGAAGATCTTGAGCCGATCTATGTGAAGGCCTTGGGAGATCTGGGGCCACGGGCGGGCGCCCTCATCCGCGAGCGCCTTGCCACAGCCTCCCCCTTTTTGGGCGAGGCATTGCTGGATGCGCTGCACCAAGCTGCGCCGGAAGAAGCACGTGAAGCGGCCCGTGAAGTGATTGTCACGCATGAGCACCCCAAAGCCCGTGCGCGCGCTGTGGAGGTTATTGGCGCGACACAAGGGTCGGAGCGAGACTCCTTGCTGGAGAAAGCGGCTCAAGATTCCGTGTGGTACGTGCGGTCGGCCGCTTACCGGGAAATGGCCAAGGCCGAGGAGCCCGGCGCACTGGACAAAGTGGCGGCTGGCCTTGCCGACGAGGATGAGGACGTACGCGCCGAAGTCAGAGCATTGCTGAAACAAAAGACCGGCGAGGACTTCAACAACTTGGAGGACTGGGCTGCACGGAATTCCGCGCAGACAAGTGAAGCTACAAAAGCGGCACAATGACCTCTTCGAGCTGTGCTAGCGTCACCTCTCCCTCCCACGTCTTCACCAGTTCCCCCTCCTTGGAGAAGATCAGCGTCTCGGGCAGCGCGCCACTCAGTTCCTTGCCAAGCACTGCCGTGAAGGCATCAGGATCGCGCTCGTCCAAAACCCAAATCGGGAAGGGCAGCTTCTTCTCCTTCTGGAAAGGAATCACCGCTTTCTCGATCGTGTCCTTCGCGTCGGCGGAGAGGCTGAGTAGTGAAAGCGGCTTGCCAGCGTATTTCGTGTAGAGCTCGGCAAAGTAGGGCATCTCGCTCACGCAGGGCGGGCACCAGGTGGCCCAGAAGTTAATCACCACCACCTTGCCCCTGGACTCTGCCAACTTCGCGCGTAATCCCTCCGCACCGATGAGCTCCACCTTCGGCAACTCAACGGATGCCGCGCTGTCTCCCGCAGGACCAGCCACCGACGAGGGTTTAGCCTCCCCGGTTTGCACGGGCGCGGAAGGAGTGCAGCCGCTGAGCCAAACCATCGGCGCGGCGGCTGCAAGAACCGCCGCGCCGAGAAACATCCGGTTTACCGAGAAAACAGACATTAGCGCTGCACGCCCCGCTTGATGCTGCAACCCCAGGCCTTGACCTCGGCGGTCTCGACGGCTTTGCCTTCCACAAGTGCGGCAAGTGCAGCGTCGGCGTAATGTTCACTGGCTTCGCCATCCGGGCTCGTGCGGTTGTCAGGCGCACCGTGGTAGGCCAGCTTGCCATCTTTGCCTGCGATGAAAAGTTCGGGAGTCACCTTGGCGCCCACCGCATCGGCATAGGCATTGTCAGCATCCTTCAAGATGGGGTAGGGAACCTTGGCCGACTCGATATGCTTGGCAATTGCTTCAGGGGTGGTGTCCTTGTGGGAATCCACCCCGAGGAAAACGACACCCTTGTCGGCATACTTGGTCGCGAGCGCATTGATGGCCGGGTCGGCGCCGCGCGAGAACGGGCACTCCTGCGAAACGAAGTTCAAAACCACAATCTTGCCCGCATAATCCGCAAGCTTGTGTTCCTTGCCAGTGGTATCCTTCAGGGCGAAATCAGGCAGGGGCTGCCCAATCTCCAGCGAAGCGGCGGCGTAGGCCATCTCGCCGGACATGATCTTACCCCCCACCACTGCGCCTATGCCGACGACCCCCGCCACCGCCAGTAACGCCAAGCCAATCCGAACTCCCAGGTTCATCTTCAAGCTCCTTCTCACGTTAATGCCGCAAACCCGGCGCGAGAACCTCGACTGGAGGAGTCGCACCCACTGCATAACAAATTCAGTGGCAGCGGCATTCTCGTGTCAGTAGACAACCCACGCTACACCCTGAGTGATCTTGCCAGAGTGGCGCCGGTCTGTATCGCCTGATAAATATCCCCGGCATCACCTGGATACCGGGGATTCCCCAATAGAACGTTTCGTGAAAAGCGTGCCGTCGGCCTTGCGCGGATTACCGCTCATCCATGGGCGGGACGCTGCGCTCGGCGTGGCCGGTATAGATGCTCAAGGGACGGTAAATGCGGTTATCCTCGTTCTGCTCGAGCACATGAGCGCTCCAGCCAGTCACGCGCGACGCTACGAAAAGCGGGGTGTACAGATCGAGCGGAAGCCCGAGCAGGTAGTAGGTCAGACCACAAGGGTAATCCACGTTCGGGTAGATTTTCTTCTGGTTCTCCATCGGCTCCTTGATGGCGTCATAGATGTCCATCCAGTGCTCCTGCCCCTTTTCGTGGGCAAGCTTGCGCAGCTTGCGCTCGAGGATCGTGGCGCGATGGTCGCCGTGTTTGTAGACGCGATGGCCGAAGCCCATCACCTTCTTCTTGTTCGCGAGGGCATCCTTGATCCAGGCGGCCGCCTCTTCCTTCGTCTTGAACTGTTCCAGCATCTCCATCGCGGCCTCGTTCGCGCCGCCATGCAACGGCCCCTTCAGCGCGCCGATGGCCCCTGTGATCGAGGAAACGATATCGGACATGGTGGAAGTAATCACCCGCGCAGTGAAGGTGCTGGCGTTGAAGTCATGCTCCGCGTAGAGGATCAACGTCAGATCGATCAATTCGGCGGCGAGCGGAGTGGGCTCCTCGCCGTGGCATTGGTAGAGAATCTGCGCGGCATGGCTCAGGCCCGGTTTAGGGTCCACAGGCTCCTTGCCGTTCATGGTGCGAAAACGCGCCGCGATGATGCTGGCGATTTGCGCCGTCAGCCACAGCGCGCGCTTCCGGTTCGCATCGGCGTCGTGGCCGCTGATCGGGTCGAAATGGCCCGTGTAGGAGACCATGCTCCGGCAGACGTCCATCATGGGCGCATCCCTGGGAATCTGGCGTATCGCGTCCACCACCGGTCCGGGCAGCGCCCGGTAACCCTCGATGGCGGCCTTCACCGAGGCCAGCTGCCGAGCGTTGGGCAGTTCCCCAAAGAGCAACAGGTGCGCCACTTCCTCAAAGGTGGTCTTCTCCGCCAGCTCTGCGATGGGATATCCCCGGTAGAGCAGCTTCCCCTGATCAACGCAGGCAATGCTGGTTTCGCCGGCTATCACCCCCGCCAGGCCCGGGCTGTACGTCTGCTGTTCGCTCATGGTCTTTTCCTCGCTTCCATCCGCGCCGAGCGCCGGACATCCATGGGGCTAAGCGCCCACCTTGCCATCGTAGCCCAGCAGGTCATACAACTCCTGCCGGGTTTGCATTTCTTCCACACAATCCCGCTGCGTGCCCTTCTCGCGGATATCCCGCAACACGCGCTCCATCGCCTTCATCGCAGCGCGCTGTAACGTCACCGGAAAAATCACCAGATTGTAGCCCATCGCCTCGAACTCGGACACGGTGAAATATGGGGTCTTGCCGAATTCAGTCATGTTCGCCAGCAACAGCGTATCAACGTCGTTCGCAAAGCGACGCAACTCCTCCTCCGACTTCAGCGCTTCGGGGAATACCGCGTCGGCCCCAGCTTCCAGATACAAGTTCGCACGGCGTACGGCTTCGTCATAGCCTTCGACTCCGCGCGCGTCGGTGCGCGCGATGATCACGAAATCCTCGCTGCGCCGTGCCGAAGACGCCGCCGCAATCTTCTCGGCAAAGGCCTCGGCCGACACGAGGCGCTTCCCCTCGAGGTGTCCGCAACGCTTGGGAAATTCCTGGTCCTCAAGGTGAATCGCGCTGACGCCTGCCGCCTCAAGCACTTCCACTGTCCGGACCGTACTCTCCCGCTCGCCGAAGCCGGTATCCGCGTCCATGAGAATCGGAAGCGAACAGCTGCGCGCGACGGACTGCGCATGCCTTTCCGCCTCGCTCAGGGTCATCAAGCCCACGTCGGGAAATCCCCCGACCGAGTTGGCCAGCACCGCGCCGGAAAGGTAAAGCGCGTCGAAGCCCTGTGCCTCGATGAGCTTGGCACTCAAGGCATTGATCGCACCCGGCAACGTGACGACGCCAGCGCAGAGCAGTTCACGCAGTTGGGCGGATCGGGCGGCGGAATCCGGTCGAAGCACGATGTGGACCTCCCCTCGCAGGTTAAGGGAAGAGATTGCCAAGCGGGGCGATGGTCTGTCAAACCCGGACGGCCGGAGCGCCGAATTCTTCGATAATCTCTTGACAGTTTCGGGCCTTATGTGCTAACGTCCTGAAGCTGCGCGAGTTACGCCCTTGGGGGGCGGAGAGTATCAATCCATGTGCGCTGTTCGTTTTACCAGCGAGAAACCCGCCCTGCGCTCTGGCCCGGAGATCCTCATGGTGGGCGGCGGCAAGGGCGGCGTTGGGAAGTCCTGCTTCTCGGTGAATCTCTCGGTTGAGGTGGCCCGGCGCGGCTGGCGCGTGATACTCGTCGACGCTGATCTCAGCTGTTCGAACGCCGAAACCCTACTGGGTTTCCGGCCCGCGGCTTCCCTCGATTCCTTCCTGCGCGGTCCAGACGACGCCAACCTGGAAGACATTGCCTGCGAGACCCCTTATCCCAACCTGCGGCTTATCCCCGGCACCAGCGGATTGTTGGATGTATCCCATCCCAGGTACCGCCGGAAGTTGGCCCTCATACGGTCCCTGCGCAAGCTCAAGGCCGACCTCGTGGTCGTGGATCTCGACGCAGGTGCGCACTTCTCTACGCTCGACTTCTTCCGGATGGCCGGGGCCAAGGGAATCGCGGTTATCAACCCCGAACGCACCAGCATAGACAATGCCTTCAAGTTCCTCCGCGCCGCCCTATTCCGCCACATCGAACGATTCTATCACTCGCCCGAAGTGGGCCTGCTCCTCAAAAGAAATCATACCCTGACAGATTTCTTTGAATGCGTCGATAAATCATCGCTATTTAATGAAAAACTTTTTGAACAGATAAAAAGCGAGATAAGAAATCTCGCAACCGCCTTCCGACCGCAGATCGTTGTTAATAAGGTGAACACGGCATACGAGGCAAAAGTAGCCTCGAACATCCTGTCGAAGTATTTACGCCAGCATTTGGGTGTGGAGGCGGAAATGCTGGGGCATATCTTCTTTGACCCCATCGTGAAGGAATCGGTAAACTGCGGGGTACCCTTTGTTCATGATCGCCCGAAGCTGCAAATCACGGGCTGCTTCTTCGACATGGCGAACCGCTTGGGATATTTCTAGCTATGTCACGAGACCATCAATCCGGGAAATCCCGGGGCGTGCAACTGGTTACGGAGAGTGAAATGAGCGAGATGGAGAACGCGGGAAAGAAGGGCCTTTTCGGGCGGCTGAACACGGCAATCCAGCAGAATCGCGGACCGGAGCGCGCGCGGGACATGGTCCCGATGGAATCCGCCCCTCCTGCGATTGCTGCCCCGTCGGATGACCTTTCGGCACGGCGGCCACGCGTGGCCAGCGCCGGACGGATGATCATCCCCGAGGGGGCGATCATTCAGGGCAATGTCACCGGCAGCATGGAGACGGAAATCTCGGGGCGCGTCGAGGGCGATGTAACCATCGAAGGCGTACTTGCGTTAGGCAAGACGGCCCTCATCACGGGCAACGTCCGCGCGGGCGCATGCCGGGTGGACGGCCTCGTCGAAGGCAAGCTGGATTGCTCCGAAGAGGTGGACTTGGGGCAGTCCGGCCGGGTGAACGGCGACGTGGGCGCGGGCAAGCGAATAAACCTCGCGGGCCAGGTGTATGGAAATGTGATAACGCCGGGGGTGCTCCGGCTGGCGCAGTCCTGCCGCGTGCAGGGCGATGTGCGCGCGCGGTCCCTCACGATGGAGGAAGGCGCGACACTCGATGGCAGCTGCATCATGCGGGCGCCCTCACAGAAGTAATGTTCCCACGCCGTGGGAAAAGGAGTGAGACGCGATGATGCCGATGACCTTTGACCCCTTGTCGTTGCTGATTTTCTTCGGCACGGCCGCCATGGCGGGCTTGGTCCATATGTGGCTGCGGAGCACCTATGGCAAGTACTCGCAAATTCCGGTGTGCTCCGGGCTGACTGGAGCGCAGATTGCCCGCCGCATCATGGCCAGCGAGGGCATCCACGATGTGGAGATCGAGATGGTGCCGGGCGAGATGTCAGACCACTATGATCCCACGCACAAGGTGGTCCGCCTCTCCCCCGCCGTATACAACGGCAGCACCATCGCCGCGCTGGGCATTGCCGCCCACGAGGTTGGCCATGTGATTCAGCACGCCCGGGGCTATGCGCCGCTGGCCCTGCGCACCTACCTTGTGCCGGTGTGCAGCATCGGCAGTAACCTCGCCCCCATCCTTGTGCTGATCGGTGTGGTCCTCGCGCAGGCGGCGGTGCCCTTTGGTTTGCCGCTGGCCTATCTGGGCCTGTGGCTCTTCGCCGCCGCGGTGGCATTCACGCTGGTGACGCTGCCGGTGGAATTCAACGCCAGCACGCGCGCCATGATGGCTTTGGCCGATGGCCGGGTGATGACGGACGAGGAGCTCTATGGCGCCCGCAAGGTGCTCAACGCCGCCGCGATGACCTATGTCGCCGCCGCCGTGACCGCCATCGCGTGGATGCTTTACTACCTCTTCCTCGTGCTGGGATCGCGGCGGGACTAACCGCCCGCGCCGCATGACGCCAGCATTGCTCTTTACGCGCCGCGCCCGATTGGGCGCGGCGATTTTTTGTGCCTTGATATGCATCGCCGCGTTGAGACCGCCCTTGCTCCGTGCTGATGGCGCGGTACGGATTACCGTGCGCTGCACCGGCTACGCCGAAGGGGTGGGCTATGCCGCCCGGGAACGGGCCATCAACGACGCTCGCCAACGGGCGCTGATGGAGGTTATCCAGGCACTCGTGGCAAGCGAGGACCTGGAACTATTCCGGCCCATCCTGCGCGAAGCCGCCAGCTATGTGCCGGGTTACGAGTTGCTGCGGCATGACCAGATCGGCACGGATACCCGTGTGGAGATTGACGCCCAGGTGTTGGAAGCGCCCTTGCACCGGGACATCGCTACGATGATGCTTCCCCGGCTGCCGGAAAAACCGCGCGTGTTGCTCGTGATAGGCGAGAAAATTGGCGACGACCCGATAGTGGCGGTGCCCGACTTCGGCGCGGCGGAAGTCGCCTTCAAGAAGGCGCTGGAAGACAAGGGTATCGAAGTGCGGGGCGTCGACACGTTGGACGGGCTGTACACCCATCCTCAATTGATGGAGCTGGTGGAGGGCGGCGTCGAGAAAGGGGCGGCCTTTGCCCGCGAAAACCCGGCGCATGTGGCCGTTATCGGCACGGCCCAAAGCACCTACACCCAGTTGCGCGAGGACGTGAACATGCGGGAGAACCGGGCGCGCGTGCGGCTGGGCGTGTTTCGCGGGGTGGACGGCAAGATGGTGGACGAGATTGTTTCGGAAGCCGTGGTGCATTCGGCCGACCCATTCGAGGGGGGTGAGGCGGCCGTGCAGGACGCCTGCCGCAAGGCACAATCGCAGGTGATTACCGCGGCGGTGATCGCGCTACTCAGCGCCCATGCCTCGGACGCGCTTCAGGTGACGGTGATCAATCCACGCACGCGCGAGCGCATGGAGGCGCTGATGGCGGCCTTGCAGCGTGAACCGGGCGCGGGCCGACCGGAACTGCTCTACTTCTCCCCAGGTCTGGCCCGACTCTCCCTGCCTTTCGATGGAAGCCTCGGCGCGCTGGTGGACGGCATCGAGTGGTTCACTCACGATGGCGCCGGCATCGAGGTCACGCGCGTGCTCAAGCGCGATGTGGAGATCACCTGCGAGTAGCGGAAGCGAGGCGACCGTGTATACTCCACGCTTGGGAGCAGCTTTCGGATTTCTACCGCCATGACCGTGCCCGATCACAAGACCCTTGAGGAAATGTACCGCGTCGCGGTCACCATCCGGTTGCTGGAGGAAAAGCTGCTTGGGTTGTTTTCGGAGGGGAAACTTTCCGGCACCACCCACACCTATCTGGGGCAGGAAGGACTGGCCGCCGCGATGGCCGGATTGCTGCGCCCCGACGACGTGATCTTCAGTTCCCATCGCTGCCACGGGCACTACGTGACGTATGGCGGGCCCTTGGAAGGTTTGCTGGGCGAAGTGATGGGCCGCGCCTGCGGGGTATCCGGAGGCCGGGGAGGCAGCCAGCACCTGCACTACCGGCGCTTCTTCAGCAGCGGCGTGCAAGGTGGAATCGCCGGAAACGCCACGGGCGCGGCGCTGGCGCTCCAGCACAAGGGCGAGGATGGAATCGCGATTGTGTTTCTGGGCGATGGTACTCTCGGTGAGGGACTCGTCTACGAATCGCTCAACTTTGCCCAACTTCGAAAGCTGCCCGTCCTCTTTGTGGTGGAAGATAATGGTATCGCTCAGACCACCCCGGTCGAACTGGCGGTGAGCGGCGGCATGGCCGAACGGGCGCGCGCTTTCGGCATGGCCGCGCAGGAGGTGGAGTCCAACGACGCCGTACTCCTGCGGGAAGTCATGACGGAAGCAATCGGACATGTGCGCGCCGGAAAGGGGCCTTTCTTTCAGGTGGTTCACACGTGCCGCATGGGACCACACAGCAAAGGCGATGACACTCGCCCGCCGGAGGCACTGGCGCCTTGGCGGGAGAAGGACCCACTCCAGTTGCTGGAACAGCGTCTCACCCCCGAGGCGGTGGCGCGCATCCGTTCCGAGGCCGAAGCGGCGTTGGCCGCCGCTCTCGCAGTTGCGGAGCAGAGCCCGCCATCAAGTATTCCAACGCATGAATCGCTCTTGCCGAGCACGTCCCAACCGGCTGCGCCTCCGTGGGCGACGCGACAGGAGTCCTGCGTGTCGGCCTTGAACCGGGGTCTGCATGCGCTGTTTGACCGGGAGCCGCGGTCGATCATGCTGGGCGAAGACTTACTCGATCCTTATGGCGGCGCCTTCAAGGTGTCGGCCGGCCTCTCGACCGCGCATCCCGAACGGGTAATCACCACGCCCATCAGCGAGGCGGGCATCGCCGCATGGGCCACGGGCGCGGCCCTGCTCGGATTGCGCCCCGTTGCGGAATTTATGTTTGGTGATTTTATTGCGCTGGCGGCAGACCAGTTGCTGAACCACGTGCCGAAGTACCCGTGGGTGACGGATGGCGCGGCGTCGTTACCTTTGGTACTGCGCTGCCCCATGGGTGGCCGGCGGGGTTACGGCCCCACACATTCACAATGTATCGAGAAACACTTCCTCGGGGTGGACGGGCTACGGGTAATTGCGCTGAACCCGATTACGGACCCCGGTGAATTGCTGCAACGCGCCGCCGCCCTCGACTCCCCCACGCTGGTGATTGAAAACAAGGTGATGTATGCCAAGCCGTTGATGCCCTGCGTGGAAGGGCGGATTGGCGACTTCATGGTCCGAACCAGTGAACATGCCTTTCCCGCGATACTGATGCAGTTGGCAGATGCCCCCTGCGACGCCGTGCTCGTGACTTATGGCGGGATGGTTTCGCATGCGATGGAAGCGGCCGAACGCATGATGCTTGACGACGAGCGCCATGTGGCGGTGCTGGTGCTGACGCAATTGTCGCCCTTGCCGCTGTCCGTCGTGGCATCGCTATTGCCGACCGCGAGGGCGCTGATTACCGTGGAAGAAGCCCACCCCGAGGGCGGCTGGGGCGGGGAATTCATTGCCGCCCTGTGCTGCGCCGGAAGGACCTTTCCTCGGGTGGCCCGCGTGGGCGCCCGCTGCGGTAATGTGCCCGCCGCCAGAATCCTCGAGGATGCCGTTCTCCCTGACGTGGATGCTATCATCCGCGCTGTGGAGGACGTGTTGGCTTGAGCGACGTGCATCAAATCGTAGTGCCGCAACTCGGCGTGAACGACGACCGCGTGAGGATTGTCCGCTGGCATGTGGCGGCGGGTGAGTCCGTTCAACGCGGCCAACCACTCGCGGAGCTGGAAACCACCAAGGCCGCCTTTGAGCTCGAAGCCGAGGCCTCGGGCTATTTCTATCCGCTTGCGCAAGAGGGTAGCGATGCGCCCATACGCGCCGTGATTGGCTTCATCACTGCCGCTCCCGATCCGGGTATTGTTCAGCGCCACGCCACGCCGCAGGCCGGAGAGCCCCCCGGTCCCAAGCTGACCGCCAAGGCCCGCGCGCTCGCGCTGGAACTCAACCTCGACTTCTCCACCATCCCCCTGAGCGGCATCATCCGAGAAGAGGACATCCGCCGCCTGGCGCGGGGCTCGCACCTTGAATTGCCCCCCGCGCCGAGCCAGGGAGACGCCGTGGTGTATGGCGCGTCGCAAGGGGGCGCGGTGGTGGCCGAAGCCATGCTCTCTCGTGGTGACTACCGGCCAGTCGCGTTCATCGACGACAACACCGCCCTGGCCGGAAGTATTTATGAAGGCCTGCCCGTATGGCCGCCGGAAACACTGCGCGATCTGCCGCGGCGCGGCATCGCCGGAATCGCCACCCATATCACCCGCGGCACGACGCGGCAAGACCTGCTTGAGCGAGCCGCGCTGGCGGGAGTGCCCATGTTGAACGTAATACATGCCCGCGCGGCCGTGGCAAGCACGGTGCTCATGGGCGCGGGAAACCTGATCAAGGCTGGCGCAGTGGTGGACGACTACGTCACCTTGGGGAACTGCTGCATCATCGATAATGCGGCCGTTGTCCCGCATCATTGCCGCCTGCATTCCGGCGTGCATCTTGCCCCGGGCGTAGCCATGGGGGGCGATTGCGAAATCGGGGAGAACGCCATCATTGGCGTGGGGGCACGTCTCGCGCCCCGCGTCAAGATTGGTCGCAACGCTATCGTCGGGGTGGGTGCAGTCATCGCCCGCGACCTGCCCGACGAAGCCATCGCCGAAGGCCCCGCCGCAAAAACCTCTGGTACCCGCAAGGACACCTGACCCGTTTCTTGTGTGGCATTGAGTTCAATCGTCGTATGACGCACGTATTCCCAGCGCCAGGGAGACGCAGCACTCCCCCATACGCAAAGGTAAATCCCGAGGCATTCCCAACGCATGACGGGGAATGTTGTCATCCGCAGAGCAGACTTCAGCCAGCCGCGCGTGAGCGGGCGTTGTGTGGTTGTTGATCCGTGTGCTAGGCTTCGTGGAAGGGGACATTCGAGAAGGAACTTGCCATGCGTCCAGTAGCGATGACATTAGCCGTGCTTGCCTTGATGGTGCTGGGTTGCGCGCCGAAGGAGGAGGTGAAGCCGGAGGACGCCCCCCCGCCGCCGCCTTCAGCGGACGAACTTTATGGCCGCCTGCGCCAGCCGCTGGACCCCATGTTCAACGCGGTCGCGGCGAATACACCCTTCAGCAACCAGAAGCGCACGGCCGCGGTGTCTGGTGTGCAGTCGGCGAAGAATGGCATGGGCCCCGAACCCAATGCGCCGGAAGCCTTCAAGCGCATCACCCGCGATCTGGAAGACTTGATAAAGCGTGCCAAGGACGCCGAGAACTGGCGCGTGGTCAAGGGGGGCATCGAATCCTACAAGGTCTTCCAACCCGCCGAGAAACGCTACGACGACGACGAGGAATACGCCGACCTCATTCTTGCGCGCCCGACCGTGGCGGTGACTGGCTTCTTCGTGCAGGATGGCGAAGAGATCGTCTTCCTGGACGTAACCGAGGCGGACTCGAACAAGACAACGAAATACAAGGTACGCGAGGGCGAGGACTTCCATGAGGTGCTACAGCTGGTGCGCATTATTGGCAAGCGCGAGTCCATCGAAATGCTTTACAAGCCCGTCAACCAGACGTGGAACGTGAAGGCGCCGAACCGCAGCGCGGGTTGATGGCATGGACGAGGCGCGGGAACGGGGCAGGAATTTCGTTGCCTGGGCGTTGATTCTCGCCGCGGGCTTCGTGGCCTATGCCAACACCCTGGATGGCGGCTGGGTCTGGGACGACGCATCGAGCGTATTGCTGCACCGTCATGTGCAGCAGCCTGCGTGGCTCCTCTCGGCGTGGCGCTCGGGAGAGATGGAAACTCCCTCGATGCTGGGTCAGATGGCCGGTGCGTTTGGCCAGTTGTTTGTCGAAGACCAGCACGCCTTTGGCCGGGGCCAGGGCAACTTCTACCGTCCCCTGCTGTCCACCACCTTCGCGCTGGACTACATGCTCGCCGCCGATTCCCAACTCTTCGCGCCGCGCGCGCCCGGCGCCCCAGCGCCCGAGCCCGGCGTCTTCTGGTTTCACGTGCAGAGCATCCTGTGGCACCTTGCCGCCGCCTCGGCCTTGCTGGCGGTGCTGATCCGGCTGGCCGCACCGTGGCCAGTGCGTTTTGCGGTGCCGCTGATCTGGGTGCTCCACCCCCTCCACACCGAGGCCGTCGCCTACATCAGCGGCCGCGCGGACATGATGTCCGGCGCCTTCCTGTTTGCTGGAGTCTACTTTGGCCTGAGCAGGGCCAATGGCGCGCGCAGGTACCTTGCCTGGATGGCGGCCGCGCTGTGCTATGCGCTCGGGCTGGCCAGCAAGGAGGCCACCCTCATCCTTCCCGCCGTGCTGGCCGTGGCGCTCGTCGTGCGAGCGCTGGGTGAACGCGAGCAGGGCGGGAAGTCCGGCTGGCTTCGCGCGCTGCTTCCGGTGCTCCCCTGTCTTGGAGTGGCCGCGGCCTACGTGGCCCTGCGCGTGACGCTGCTCTCCTTTGCCGAACCTGCCGAAGCGGGCGCGGTGACGCCCTTCCTTGGGCGTTTATACGAGACGCTTCAATCCTTCGGTCTCTACGTCGCCATGCTCTTTATTCCGACAGGACTCCACATGGAGCGCACCCTCGACGGCGTCGGGCTGCTCGCGGCCTTGGGCGGCATGCTGGCCCTAGGCTTGCTGGCGGGCGGTGCGGCCTTCGCCCTGCGCGCGGGGGCATGGCGCGCCACCCTGGGCGTGGCCCTGTTCCTGCTTTGCTGGCTGCCCATTTCGGGCCTCTTCCCGCTGAACGCCCCCCTTGCAGAGCACTGGATGTATGTGCCCATGGCGGGCTTCTGGCTCGCGCTTGCGGAGTTGTGCGCCCGGCTGCCCCGTCCCGGACGCGTGGTTACGGCTATCACGGCTGCGCTGCTGTGCCTCCTATTCGCGGGACTCACCGCACAGCGCAACACCGACTGGGACAACAACACCCGCCTCTTTGAGGCGACGCTCCGCGAGAACCCCAAGACCCTGCGCGTGCACTACAACCTCGCCGTGACCTTGGGCGACATCGAGGGAAACGCGGCCGGCGCCCTGCGGCACTATGCCGAAAGCGTTGCGCTCGCGGGGACTGGACCCGAACGGCTCGAGGCGGGCATTTCCCAGGCTGGCCTCTTGCTTGACGCAGCCCGCCCCATGGAGGCGCTGAATGCCCTCGCCACAGCGACCGCTCCGGGGCTTGACGCGAACTCACCTGGATGGGTCCACGCGGAGTCCACCCTCGCCATCGTCCGGGGTCTCGTGGGCCTCGGCCGTCTGGCCGATGCGCTCAACCCTGAGCAGATGGCCGCTGTGGTGAAGAACCTCGACGCGGCTGGTGTGCTCGCCCAGAATCAGCAGGTGGGTGCGGCCATGGAGTCCATCGTTCGCGGCGCACCCCTTGCCGAGTCCCTGCATCTGCCCGGTCTGCTGGACGCCCGCTGAGATTCCTTCCGTAAATTCGATGCGCGCCCGCTATGAAGCCCGGTCGGTAATCGCAGTATTCTTGCTGCTGTCGAGTCTCTATGCTAGAACCCGCCTGTGCTTCCGCTGTGCCATCGTGCTGATATCGCGTGGTTTAGGGGTATTTTCAAAGCGGGCATGACATGAGAGATTTCTTGACACCCCACGGGCCGCATGCTAGGATGAAAATCACGGGGCGGTATACCTGTGTACCGCCGCGCAGGATGTCGGGGCAACGGAGACGCGGAGGAAACCATGGCCGACGACAAGTTCGATAGCGACAAGGAAGGCAAGCCGCTTCGCGACCTGACCAGCGACAGCGGATTGGGCAACCTTCCTCCCCTGAGTGATTTCGACTCGCAGGCCCATGCGGCCTTTGACAGTGGCGGCTCGGGTGCAGCGCTCCCCCCCATGGGCAGCTTTGGCTCAGGTGGCGGCGGACTCACCCCTTCCGACGACGACCTTAGCGCCATCAGCGATCTGGATGTCGAGACCCCAGGCTCAACGCCCGGGCGCGATCTGTATTCCAGTGGCGGCGCGGTGAACACACCCTCCAGCCCGACGCCCGGCACCGGCTTTCAAGACCTCGCGGCCGACAGCGACTTCTCGCCGGAGACCCCGGAGATTGGTCCCGGCCCGGATTCGAATCTCGACACCCCCATGTTCGACAGTGCCTTTGGCGGATCGAGCAAGTTGCAGGGCGGCATGAGCGCTTCGCTCGACACCCCCGCCCCCACACAGGCAATGGAAACCCCCATGTTCGGCGCACCGTCCGCTCCCAAGAGCGGAGGCGGCGGCTTCGGGGACGACGGCTTTGATCTAGGAGGTCCCATGGGCGGAGGCTTTGGCGGCTTTGATGCGGGTGGCGCGGTTGGCGGCGGCTTCAACATGGGTGGCGGTGGCGGCGGCATGGACTTTGACGCGGGCACGCCCGCGCCGGACTTCTCGCCCGACACCGGCATGCGCGCCCCGAACACGGGCAATGACGGTAAGAAGGCCAAGGGCGGCGGTGGCGGCGGACAGAGCACCGGGGCCCTCGTGGGCGCGGCCATTGCCGCGCTGGTACTCGGCATGGTGATTGGCCCCATCGCCATCGGCGGCTACCTGCCGGAAATGATCAACCCCACGCTTGCGGCGAAGAACGCGGCGGAGCGTGAAATTGCCACCGCCAAGAGCCAGGTGCAAGCGGCGAACAATCGCGCGACAGAAGCCGAGCGCTTGCTCAAGGAACTGCAGGACGCCGAGACCCAGAGCGAAGGCGCGGGCAATGTGACCGAGCAGCTTTCGCAGGCGAAGGCGGAACTCGAGCAAGTCAACGCCGACCTCGAAGTGAAGACCGCCGACCTTCAGGCGATTGAAAGCGACATCCTTGCCAAGAACGAGGAGTTCCTCTCGGCGCAGCAGCTGTACGAGGACCTCAAGAACGAGACCTCGATCACCCAGGCACGACAGAAAGGCCTCATTGCGGAAATCGAGCGGCTCACCACCTATGTGGGCGAGCTAGAGGAAGCCAACCAGCGCCGCATCGGCACGCGCGATTCGCTGGCCCATGCGGTGGACCGCCTTGTGATCCAGATAAAGGAAGGCATTCCACTCACGCCGGAGAAGTACAGCTACCGTGACCGCCTTGCCGCGGCGGAATCGCTCCGCAACCGGATCGAGTCCAGCAACTGGGTGTCACCGGAATTGCAGGAGGACTACACCAAGTTGTACCTGCAGGAGCTGGAGATTGCCCAGAGCAGCGAATACTTCTTCGCCAAGCTGCGCGTCACCGATGAGTTCGGCAACAAGACCGCGAAGTGGGCCGAGTGCCTGATGCAGGGCAATTGGTCGGTCATCTACCGCACGCTCGACGGCAAGAACATCGGCGAATACACCAACCTCGCCGAACCGGGCGAGCCGGTCCGCTGGGGCTTCCGTGAGGGCCTTTCGAAGGACGTGAACAAGCAGTTCGAGGACAAGATTTTCGCGAACCGCGTTGAGGGCTTTGAAGAGAAGATCGCGGTCATTGCCACGAAGCAACTGGCCAGCGAGGAAGGCAATGCCTTCCAGCGCGCCTTCGACTCACTCTAAGATCAAACGAGATAGTTTCAATCGCCGCGTCCGGTTTACGGGCGCGGCGATTGCTTTTGTCAGGCGCGCAAGCCCTCATTAAAGTGACAATTACGATCGCTCTCTTTGGATTGCGGAGGCTTGACTCCGCCTTAACTCAGGAGGCTTGCCTCCGTCATTCCCTCTTGGATAACGAAGCAGTGGACGGGGGCAAGCCCCCTACGCAAAAGCGGAGTCAAGCCTCCGCAATCCAAATAGACCCTGCGGGAATTACCGGCGTTCCTTGCGTTCCTGCTCCAGCGAGGCTTGGAAGGCCTGCGCGGCGGCCTTAAGCTGCGGCATGTCCAGCACGCCGAGTCCGGCGCATCCCGCGAGATAGGCAAAGCGTTTCAGCGCGCGCTCGTCGAAGCTGGGCAAGGCCGCCTGCCGCAGCGGCCAGGCGGCGCGAAGCGTCCCCGGCGCCGCAGGCTTTTCATGCTCGTTCATGAAGGCGCGCAGGCCGTGGCCGTAGAGGGCGAAGAGCTTCCGCGCGGAGGAATCCATGGAGCGGCCCGGCTCAACGGCCTCGAGTGTCCAGTCCAACTGCAACACGTGCAACACCCCGTTGGGGGCGCTCCACACGATCCGTGCCGCGTCGTTGGTCAGCAGCAAGGCACCGGGCGCGACGCCAAGCGTGTCGGTGCGCAGCAACTCCCCCGTGTCCAAGCGATGGGTGGCCAGCGCACCATCCACCCCGGCGGTGAAAAGAAAACGGTTGTCCAGCGTGAGCGCCAGCCGGGTGATTGGGCCGCCATGCGCTTCGATGTTCCGCCTGACCGCGCCGTCAGCCACGCTCCACACGCAGGCTTTGCCGCGTCGGTCCCACGCGTTACCGCCCGCGCTCACCAGCAGCGATTCATCGGCGGACAACACGAGCGCCGTTACGGGGCCATGCGGACATTGCCGCGCCCCAAGCATGGTGCCCGTCGAGGTATCCCAAAAGGCGACCCGGCCATCCGCGCCGCCCGTGACGAGCATGCGCCCTGAGCGCGACCAAGCCACGGCGGAACAACCGCCTTCATGACCGCTCAACACCCCCGCGCGCGTGCCAAGCTTGAGGTCCCAGACGTGGGTTTCCCAGCCCGCCGTGGCGAGCATGCGCCCATCAGGGCTGAGGGCCATGGCTTCCGGCGCCCCGCCGGGGTGTTGCAGCGTCCGCTCGCACCGCCCGCTTCGCACGTCCCAGGCCTTGATGGTGGCGTCCTCGCTGCCGGAGATCAGCAGTTCCTGCTGCTCCGAAAGGGCAATCGCCGTGACCGGCCCGGAATGTCCCGCGAAGTGCCGCGTGGCCTTGGCAGTTGCCAGGTCCCACACGCGCAGCGTCGCGTCCTGTCCGCCGCTAACAAGGAACTGCCCCTGAAGGCTCGCGGCCAGGGCGCGCACTTCGCCGTGGTGTCCGGCCATCGGTGGCGTTTCCCACACCGCGCGCAGGGCCGCTCGGGGTAGCTTGGCATACAGGTGCGTCCACGATTGCAACACTTCGCGGCGGCGGCTGTGCTCGGGTCGTTCGCGAATGCGGTACAGTCGTTGCACGGTTTCAGCGAAGCGTCCCTCGCGGTAGCACACCGCCGCCTCGGCCAGTTGCGAGCGGAGCTCCCGCTCCAGAAGCACGGCCTCGTCGGAGTCCACCGACTTCGATATCATAAGCGGGGCCTGCTCGAAGGGATGTCCTGCCGAAACCTTCGCCTTACCGAGTCGATTCCCGTCCAGCGCAAAATAGACGTGCTCTCCATCCAACGTGGCCGCACAGGGCGCCAACGGCTCACCAGCCAGCTCGACACTCCAAAGACAACGCGGAGCTACGGGATCCCACAGACGCAGACGATGATCCCGGGACAGCACCAGCAGCAGCCCGGAGCGTCCCGCGAATGCACAGGCCAGCACCGCATGGCCACGGGCGGGCAGCGTGGCCACGTGCGCGCCGCGCGCGACATTCGTGACGGCCACCACGCCGGACTCGTCGCCACTAGCCAGCCATTCGCCATCGGGGCTCACCGTCAGCGCGGTAACGGGCGACGAGTGCGGGCGATAGGTGTCCAGCGTCGAGAAGTTGTCGAGCGAAAGCGCAAGCAGCTCGCCGCCGCCCGCGGCGGCAAAGGCCAGCCCGGCGGCGGGCGACACTTGCAGCTGTCGAAGCCCGCCCGCCACCCGGCCCAGCGGCTCCAGGGCAACGCCGCTAACCGGAGATACCGCGAGCAGGGAACCATCGCCCTCTCCCAACAGCAACAAGCCCCGCTCCTCAAGCCAGACCAGGGCGCGGGGTCGGGTGCTCGGCGTGGCATGCGTCGCCAGGCACTCCCGTGTTGCCGTGTCCCACAGTCGCAGGCGACGCTCCATCGAGACCGAGGCCAGCCGTTGAAGCTGCGGCGACCATGCCAGCCCGACAATCGTGTTCGCGTGCCCGTCGAGCGCCGCCTCCGCCTCGCCCGTGGCGGCATTCCAGAGGAGCACCCGGTTGTCCTCGCCGCCCGTAAACAGGCGCCCGCCTTGTTCGTCCAGGGCCATCGCGCTGACCGCCCCCCCATGCCCCTCCCACAGGCGCAGCAATCCGCGCCCGTGGCCCCGCATGCGCGCAAGGGTAGCTTCGATGGCGTCGAGGCCGGGGGTTTCCGGGGCGATGGCCTTCAGGCGATCAAGACAAGCGGCCACTTCAACTTCCGCCCCACGCTCCACGTGCAGCCGCAGTTGAAGGAAGATGGGCAGCGGCTCGTCCGGGCGGGACTCCGACGATGAGCGCAGCCGCTTAAGGGCATCTTCGTCGGTGATACTTCCATCGCGCCACTCGGTGAGCGACAGGTTGTAGGCGGACTGCGGATGCCCGGGAGCTTCATGCAACGCACGTTCCCACACCTTGATGGCGCGTTCCTTGCGGCCAAAGTCCATCATCGAGATCGCTCGGTTGTTAAGCGTGTCCCCGTTGGCCTCGATGGCCGGCGGCTCGGCGAGGGGAAAGGGCTCGTCCAGCACCCGCTCATAGATGCGGATGATTTCGCCCGCCACCGCCAGCATGTTTTCCGGCCGGGCCTTGGGGTCCGATTGGAAACAATGGCGCAGCAGCGTGGCCAGATCGGCCGGCATGGGTGGCGCCTCCGGGCGCCGGGTGGAAGAGCCGATGTAGCGGTCGAGGGCGTCCATCGCCGAATTGCCCGAGGGCCAGGTGATGTCGATGGTGAACATCTCGAACACGCTGAGCGCCCAGCTCCAGAGATCGGTCTTGAAGGTGATGTGATCCTGAAAGGCCTGTTCCGGCGAGCAATAGGCGGGGGTCATGCCGCGAATGTTGAGGGTTGTGCCCGCCAGCGACGATTCCCATCCCTGCGCGCCCACGGTGTCGCTCCGGCGGGCCAGGCCGAAATCGGTCACTTTGGGCGTGCCCGCCTTCGTCATCATGATGTTGGCAGGCTTCACGTCCTGATGGATGATCCCCTTGCGGTGGGCATGCCCCAGGCCCCAGGCCGATTGCACCGCGATCTGCAGAATCCGGCGCAGGTCTTCGCGGTGCCGCCCCGTGTAGAGCTTCAACCCGTGAATCCATTCATAGAGCGTGCGGCCGTTCACATACTCGGCGAACACGCGCGGCAACCCACCCAGCGTGCGGGCGTAGTAGCAAGCCACCGTGTTGGGGTGAATGCCCACGCGAATCCAGGTTTCGCATTCGTGCTCGAAGCAGGCCGCGCCGCCAAAGGCGTCGATAATGTCCTTGCGCGGACACTTCACCGCCAGCAGTTGATTCCACCCCCGGTGATGCACCAGAAAGACCTTGCCCATGGCCCCCTGGCCAAGCACCCGCCGCACCTCATAGCGGTCAAGGTAGACCTCGCCAGGCTGCCATTCCACCGGCACCTGTTCCTCGCCCGGCGCGCGCGGGCTGGACGTGACGGAAGAGGGCTCGACCATCCGGCCACACGAGGGGCAGGGCAGCGGAGAGGAGGTTTCCGGGGTGGGCGCGCCGAAACGGTGCGAACAAGCGCAAACATATTCGACCGCCTCACGCATAGGCTACCCTGCGCTCCCCAAGTGAAATGCTAGCGTAGGGTAAATGCAGCGGGCGGGCGGGGTCAATGCCCGCGTGCGAGCACCCCGTAGTCCACGGGTTGATGGCGTCCCGCTTCCAGAGCGCGCGCCAGGGCGACGAGGTAGTCGCTCAACCGGTTGACAAAGGCAAGCAAGGGCGCCGCATTGAAGCCGGGCACTGCCTCTGCGAGGGCCACCAGCTCGCGCTCGAAGTCGCGCACCTGCGTGGCCACCACGTCGAGACGCGCCGCAACGGGATTGGTTGCCGTGACGATGAAGGCGCGCGGCAGATTGAGCATCGCTTCGATGCGCGCCTGCTCGGCCTCGAGCCGCTGGAGCGCGTCGTCGTCCACCGTGCCCGCACGGTACTCCGGCTTGGCGACCAGCGGATCATTCACCTCAGTGCCGATGAGGAAACATACATGCAGCACCCAAAAGAGAAACTGGGCATGCTGCTCCGCGCCGGGCTCGCCGGAAGCCTCGACCATCAGGCGCGCCTCCGCCAGCGACGCGCGGCAGCGGTCCAGCGCCCCGGTGCACCGCACGATCGGGTGCGACTTGGACACCCGCTCTCCCGACAACAGGCGGGTCTCGCCGCCATCGCCCTTCTTCGTCGTGAATATCGAAGCCATGGCTCAGGCGACCTCAATCCCGACCGGGCAATGGTCGGAACCCATCACTTCGTTGAGTATCCAGGCGCGCTTCACGCGCGGCACGAAGCCCTTGTTCACGCAGTGGTAGTCGATCCTCCAGCCCACATTCCGCGCCCGTGCCCCCGAGCGGTAACTCCACCAGCTGTAGTGCCCCGGCTCCGGGCAATGGTGGCGGAAGGTGTCCACATAACCCTGCTTGAGAAACTGCCCCATGGCCTCGCGTTCCTCGATGTAATAACCGGGGCTGTTCTCGTTGTCCTTCGGGCGCGCCAGGTCAATCGGCTCGTGGGCGATATTGAAGTCCCCACACAGGATGACGTTCTTCCCCTTCTTCACCAGCGCGTTCGAATACGCCGCGACAGCCTTGCAATAGTCCAGCTTATAGGAAAGCCGTGCGCGCTCCGGCTGGCTGTTCGGCCAGTATCCATTCAGGATGACGAAGTCCGGATACTCCAACACCTGCAACCTTCCCTCGTTGTCGAACTCCTCCACGCCGAGCGTGGTCACGTTCGAGGGCTTCTCCAGCACATAGGCCGCCGTGCCGCTGTATCCTTTCTTCTGCGCAGGATTCCAAAAGGACTTGTATCCAAAGGGCTCCAGCGCCGCCTCGTCCAGATCGGAAGGAAGCACGCGGGATTCCTGAAGGCACAGGATGTCCGGACGCTCCGCCTGAAGCCAGTCCAGAAAACCCGCCTTGAGCACCGCGCGAAGCCCGTTCACGTTCCACGAAAGTATCTTCACCAGTCACCATTCCTTGAGAATCAGCCGCCCCGCAGGGCGCACACACACGGCCGGGAGCATACCGACGCCAATCGCATGTTGCAAGGCCGGACCGGAATAGCTGCCATAAGGCCGCAGCCAAAGGCCCGGGAGGAAGGACATCCCCTGCCGTGGCGGGGTCACCAGACCCCGACAGAAAAGAGCCGTAATAGCAACTTTTACGTAGCTGCTTGCGTAGCCAACATATTATAAATTCGCACCGACTCCAAGACGATTACGACAAACCAAACGAGAATACCGATCCCGGCAGCCCCCGCGGAGATATCTTTGATAACGCCGATCTTCTCACTCTTGTTGGGCTCGATGAAATCACACAGCGCCTCGATAGTGGTGTTGAAAACTTCGCCGACCAGCATCAATGCTGTCGAAACCAGGACCAAACTGAAGTCGACCCATTGACTGAAGTAGAAGCATACAGCCAGAATGGGCAACGATACGATTACCTTGTAGGCCACAGCAAAGTCCAAGGCAACAGCGAAATACACTCCGCGTATGGCCACGTGGATTTTTCGCAGCGGACGGTATCCCTCCCGTCCAGTCCCCAGAAATTTGTTCTTCATCGCGAGCCTTCCCTCGTTACACCGGTCCCGCGGTGTAACGCGTTTCTTAGCCACGCCTGCGGCAACCCCACCCGCAACACGACGCAGGACCGCCTGTAGATACATGACACCGCAGGAGCGGTGTCACGAGGAAACGCCGTCTTGTGTCCCCCTTTGAAGGGGGTGCCCGCAGGGCGGGGGATGTTCTCCCTCTGCTGTGGCGTATTAGGACGACCGCCATCACGCCCCCGGCCGTCGAGTCTCTAAGGGCAACGCCTTACATACCGTCGAAGGAAAGGCAATGAGCTTGATTTAAGCTTGGTTAACTGATCGGCTTAGTGCCGTTGCTGTGAAAAGAAAGGAGGACTGTCCCAGTCTTCCCTTCGTCGAGAATTCGGCCGGGATCGGCGAGGAACTCTTGGAGAGCTTGGATGAACTCGGGGCGTTGGAAGCACTCGTGGCTGGCGCCTTCAACCCAAACGATATAGTGGTTGGCGGTGATCTCGGCCATGGCCCCGGCTCCTTCGGCCCACGTGTCGCCGGTGCCAACGATGGTAAGCATCGGAACCTTGTTATTGCGCAGCGTTTCTTCGGCGACTTGGAGTGCGGGGAAACCGCGTACCAGTTGGCCGAGGGCGTAGGTGTCGTTGTAGAAGCGGAGGGCCCAGTCCAGTATGCGGTTGGACATGTTGGATAGGTCGGGATCATTATTGAAGCGTGCGATAAGGGGGCCTAAGCCATTGCCTTCTTCGAGGGAGGTGGCGGTGCGTTCGATGAGCGCGAGGTTTTCTTCGTTGGCTGGAAACCAGCCCATGCCACAGGGCGCGGCGCTGAGGAGGCGTTCGGGGTACATCTCAACGAACTTCCGGGTGATGAAGCTGCCCATGGAGTAGCCGATGACATGAGCCTTGTCGATATGAAGGTGATCCATTAGACGTACGATGTCGCCGGGCAAATTCTCGCCGTAAGCTTCGACAGAATGCGGCTTGTCGCTAAGGCCGTGGCCGCGGTTATCGAACGCGATGACTTGGTAGTCTTGCGCAAGTGCATCAATGATGCCGGGCTTACGCCAGTTCACGTCCGCATCGCCGCCCACGCCATGCACGAGGATAACGGGCTCGCCTTTGCCCTCTACGGTGTAGTGGGTCTTGACACCGTCCGAGTAGAAGTAGTCCCCCTCGACGCGGCCGAAGTTGGTCTGGTAGAACGCGGCGAATGCGACAACCGGCAGCAGGATCAATGCGAACAGTACAATTCCGAGTATAGCGAATTTCTTGCGCATGGCATGTGCCCTCAAAATCGAGTACCGTCGAAGATCCGCAGGAACAAGAGTGTAGGGCATTGACGGAGATTCTTCCAATCCAGAGGGCACGAGCGCGAGACTCGCATACGACTTGCTGGGGCTTTTATCTGGATACACCGCTCCCGCGGTGTAACGAGTCCCCCGTCGTTTGTCTACCCAGACGTGGTACCAGCGTCGCTATTGCTTCCACTTCGCGCCAACGGCGGCTCCGTCAGCCGCTAGCCGCCTACTCAAAGGGATACTTCAATCCCCACTGGCCGCGGATGGCGTCCATGGTGGCCATGATTTCTATGGACTTGGAGAGGGGCATGCGCGGGCATTCGGTCTTGCCTTCGCGCAGGCAGGCCATCACGGCCTCGGCCTCGTAGTCGTAGCCGTTTCCGCGCAGCGGTATGGTGAAAGTTTCCTCGGGCTGGCCGGGCCGGTAGAGCGTGAAGCCGGGGCATCGCCCCCAGAACGGCGCGTGCAGTTTGATCATGCCGTTCTCCCCCATCAGCCAGGCGTCATAGGGGGTGTCGGTGAGCACGGCGCTGGTGAGCGTGGCGAGGCCGCCGCCGGGATAGCGGAACAGCATGGCGGCCTGCGCGTCCACGCCGGTCGAAGCGGGAGTCATCTCACTCTGGATGCGCTCGGGCGCGCCCCCGAAGAAGAGCGAGGCGAGGGCGATGGGATAGATGCCGACATCGAGCAGGCTGCCGCCTGCCAGTTCCGGCGCGATCAGGCGGCTGGACTCGTCACCCTCGGAACGGAACCCGAAGTTGGCCTGCACCATGCGCAGCTCGCCAATGGCGCCCGAGCGCAGCATCTCCTCGGCCCGAATGAGGTTCGGGTTGAAGTACATCCACATCGCCTCCATCAGGAAGCGGTCCGCTTCTTTGGCCGCCGCCACCAGTTGATCGAGCTCTCGACCATTCACCGTGACCGGCTTTTCGCAGAGCACATGCTTGCCGTGTTCGAGGCAGAGCAGGCTGTTGGGCAGGTGCAGCGGGTGCGGGGTGCCAATGTAGATGACATCCACTTCGGGGTCGGCGGCCAGCGCCTCGTAGCTGGCGTGCGCGCGCGCCACGCCAAAGGTGGACGCGAAGGCGTCGGCGGTGGCTTGCGAGCGCGACCCCACCGCCGCGATTTCCGCGTCGGGCAGCACCTGAAGTCCCGTGGCGAACTGCTTGCAAATCGAACCTGTGCCCAGGATTCCCCAGCGAATTTTCTGCATCTCCTGTCCTTCCCTTCGATTATCTGGTGGCTTTCCTGCATTCTCCCGATGCAAGGCGGAGGAAGCAAGCCTTGCCTCATACGGTGTATACTGGCGCGATGTTTGGCAAGCGCAAGGCAAGGATGATTCTGGGTGTGGCCGCCCTGATGGCGGCCCTCCCCTGCGGGGCGGATACTGCGGCATCCGCGGATCCCCTCGCGCATTTCGAGAACACGGTGGCGCCGGTGTTGCAGGAACGCTGCCTCTCCTGCCACGGAGCGGACCAGCGCAAGGGCGGGCTGCGCCTGCACCTACGCGAAGCCGTCGACGCGGGCGGCGCTTCCGGGGTACCCACGCTCGCGGCTGGCAATCCCGAGGGAAGCGAATTGTTCCGCCGGATAGCTTCCGCCAATCCGGACGACCGCATGCCTCCCAAGGGCGCCCCCCTGAACGCCGGGCAGGTGGAGGCGATACGCCAGTGGATTGCCGACGGCGCGGTGTGGGACGACGCGGTGATGGCGCGTCCCTTCCGGCTGGGGCAAAGTCACTGGGCCTTTAAGTCCCCCCGCCAGGCCGCGCCGCCCGAAGACCCATCAGGCTGGAGCCGCAATTCAATCGATCAGTTCCTCTTGGCCCGGATGCGCGAGGCTGGCTTGTACCCCTCTCCCGAGGCGGACCGGCACACGCTGATACGACGGCTTTCGCTGGACCTCACCGGGCTGCCGCCGACTCCCGAGGAGATTCAGGCCTTCGTCACGGACAACCGCCCCGACGCCTACGAGCGCGCGGTGGAGCGGCTGCTGGAGTCCCCGCACTACGGGGAGCCTATGGCCATCCGCTGGCTGGACCTCGCCCGCTATGCCGACACCAACGGCTACGAGAAAGACCGCCACCGCTCGGCCTGGCCCTACCGGGACTGGGTGATCGACGCCTTCAATCGCGACCTGCCCTACGACCAGTTCATGGTGGAGCAGCTTGCGGGCGACCTGCTTCCGGACGCCACCCCGGAACAGCGCATCGCGACGGGCTTCCTCCGCAATTCCCTCTACAACGAGGAAGGCGGCGTGGATGTGGAAGAGTTTCGGTATGAGGCCATGGTGGACCGCGTCTCCACCACCGCGACGGCCTTCCTCGGGCTGACCTTGAGTTGCGCCCAGTGCCATGATCACAAGTATGACCCGATTTCGCACCAGGAATATTTCTCTTTCTTTGCCTTCCTGAACAACACGGAGAATGCCCTGCTTGAGGTGCATGATGCCGGGGTTGAGGAAGCGCGCCGCGAGAAGCAGGCACAGATCGTCGAGGCGCTGTCGGGGCTGGAGTCCAAGTTTACGCCGCGCCCTGAGGGCACGGAAGCGGAACTCCCGCCGGGGGAACACCTGGCACAACGATTACGCGCATGGCTTGACGAGACGCGCAAAGAGGCCCGCGACTGGGACCTTCTGGATCCTGTTGATTACGCCTCCGCCAAGACGGCCACGCTGAACCGTCTCGACGATCGCTCGATTCTGGTTACCGGGGAATGCCCAAACATCGACACCTACACGGTCACCTTCCGGCTGGAGCAGGAAGGCGTTTCGGCCTTGCGACTGGAGGCCTTGCCGCATGCGTCGCTGCCGGGCGAAGGCCCCGGGCGGGGCATGATCATGTCGCCCGACGGAGACTTCTTCCTGAGCGAGGTGCGAGTGTACGCCGCGCCTTGGGGGAATCCCGAGCGGCGCAGCCTCGTGCCGCTGGGCACGCCTGTGGCAAGTTTCTCTGCCGAGGGACGCGACATCGCTCTGGCTGCGGACGGCAAGGTGGACACCGGCTGGGGTATCAACGGCCGACAGGGTGAGGCGCATCAGGCCGTCTTTCCGCTGGCGCAGCCCCTGCCGAGTTATCCCGGCGGCACACTGATGACCGTCGAGTTGGAACACTTCTACGTACACCAGCACACGCTCGGACGCTTCCGGATATCCGCCGCCACCGGAGCCGCCCCGGCAAACGCGACCGGCCTGCCCGATGCGGCGGAACGCTTGCTGCTCAAGGAGGAAGCCAGCCTGACTCCGGCGGAGCAGGAGGAGTTGAAGCAACATTTCCTGCGAACAGCCCCGGAGCTTGCCAAGGAACACGAGCAGATCGCTGCCATGCGGCGGGCGATGCCACGGCATCCCACCGCACTGGTGCTGGAAGAGCGCGCCACACCACGAGAGACACGCCTCCACCACCGGGGCGAATTCCTGCATCCCCGCGAAATAGTCTCACCCGCCACGCCGGCCGCGCTCCACCCCTTCCCGGAAACGTGGCCACGCAACCGCCTTTCCTTTGCGCAATGGCTGGCGCATTCGGAGAATCCCCTGCTCGCTCGCGTGGCTGTCAACCGCTTCTGGCAGCAGGTGTTTGGCTACGGGCTGGTGGAGACCACCGAGGACTTCGGCCTGATGGGCTCGCCCCCCTCCCACCCCGAGCTGCTGGACTGGCTGGCAGTGGAGTTTCAGCGGCGTGGCCACCGGGTCAAGGACCTGATGCGCCTCATCGTCACCTCCTCAGCGTACCGTCAGGATTCGGCAGTCGCTCCCCGCATGCTGGAAATCGACCCGCAAAACCGCCTGCTGGCGCGGGCGCCAGGCGTGCGTCTGGACGCGGAACTCATTCGCGACGTTGCGCTAACCGCCAGCGGATTGATGAATCCCGCCCTGGGCGGCCCAAGCGTGTTCCCCCCGATTCCGGGCGATGTCTTTGAATTCGCCTACACCCAGGGCCAGGACGTTTGGCCCACCGAGAAGGGCGACAACCGCTTCCGTCGTGGGGTCTACACCTATGTAAAACGCCTGATCCCCTATCCCAGCGCGTCCATGTTCGACATGCCCGCGCGCGACGTGGCCTGCACACGGCGCGCGCAATCCAATACCCCGCTTCAGGCGCTCACGCTCCTCAACGACACGGAGTTCTTTGAAGCCGCACGCGCCATGGGGGCACGTGTGTTGCGCGAAGGCGGCGGCCAAGACGAATCCCGCCTGCGGTTGGCCTTCCTGCTTGCGCTGGGGCGCGGACCGGATGCCGTGGAATCCGGGGCTTTGATGGAATTCCTCACCACCCATAAAGCCCGCTTCGCCAGCGGTGAGGCCGATCCTCTCCCGCATGTTCAGGGATACGAGATCGAAGGCATCAGCAGCGCGGAACAGGCCGCATGGGCGGCCCTGTGTCGCGTGCTGCTGAATCTCGACGAGACTGTCTCGCGGACCTAAGTTGCTCTTGACGCCAAAAGTTCACGATATAGCGCAAATTATGAATACTCGCATTTCCCCGAACAAGCACTTTTCTCCTTGTGAGAAAACGCATTATGGCGTACGATATGCCAAGAGTTTTCCCGGTGCGCCTGTAGTACCGATTGCCACCGTGGAACATCGAGTTGTGCAATTGGGCTTGGTATGGGGCCGATTACGTGCTACAGGCGGCGTTAAACAAATTGACCGCACAGGATTTTCGGGTAGACAGTCTCAACCCCGAAGAGTGCGACGCTCTGCGCGCTTATGCGGTCAACCGACTCGCCGACCCCCAACTCAGCGAAGGCGAGCGTAAGGAATGCCATCGCATTCAAGAGCTGCTGCCCGAGCGTTCTGGCGGCGAAGCAGTCCCGCCCAATGACACGGAGGCGCTGCGTCGCAGGAACAACTGGACCTTGCGCAATGCCATCGAGAAGGGCATACGCGGCACACCAGGTGAAATCGATCCGCACGAACTACGCCTGATGGAAAACACCCTCCGGGAATTGTCCGCACTGAGTGAACCCGCGGCAAACCATCTCCGGCTCCTGCGTCTGCTAGAGCAAACGCTCGATGCGTATTACAATTTTTACGCCGAATCGGTCACAGCGAAACCAGCATCCTCCGTTACCTCGGTTGAGGAGGAGATTCATCACCCCTCGGTCGAGATTTCCTCCGTTAGTTGTGAGACCTTCTTCCAAGGCGCGCAACGACAGAAGCTGGACCTGCTGGGTCCGCTGACCATAGGCCAGAATCTATACACCTATGAACACTCTGGCAACCTGCGATTGCATGGGGACATGCCGCAAGACAAGGCACTAATCGTCCACGATGGCGACCTGTGCATTTCCGGTTCCGTTTCCGGGGTTGTAGAGGTGGATGGCGACATTAAGGTAGAAGGCAATCTTTCGGGGGGAACCCTACTCTCGAATTCCGGAAGCATCGCTCTTGATCGCGTACTCGCGGGTTCTCGGCTGCTCACCCTTCGCGGCGACGCAACATGTTCGACGGTAGAGCGCGCGTCGCTTATTTATTGCGCGGGTCAACTCAAGATTGCCGGCCCCGTGGTGGAGTCGCGCATTCTTTGCCGTCGCGGAGATATTAAGGGGGCTATCACCAGGGGCCGCGTTTCCTTCATGGAGGAGCTGGTGGCAGAGAGCATCACGCGTGACCCCTCAAAGCCCTGCATTGTCGAGTTTCGTGGCGTGTTGAGCAATCTCGATTTCGGGGGAGAGCTCGAAGACCACGAAGCCCACACCATCAAGGAATACGTGCGCGGCCACTTTGAAGTGGAGCAGACCAGGGTTGTTGATCGCGCACTTACAGCCTACTACCTGAACCTCCAACGCGTCATGCTCTATCTTCTGGAGGGCGGCGCTGACCAGACGGTGGCTTCCGTGTGCGACCTCCACGCGGCGCGCACTTACTACAGCATACTTCAGATCATGGGCCGGGAGCTGCTGCTCGCTGTACAACGCACTTTGGAACTGCATGGCTTGCCGGATGTGACGGTATCGATACCCGCCCTGGACGTTTGCCAACGCGGTTTGCGCCACCTTAAAGGCGAAGCGGAAGCTTTGCCACAGGACCTCGCCACGCAACGCAAGCAGAAAATACTTTCGGCCGTGAGCCAGCTCTCCAACCTCGCGAAGCAGATTCGCGACTCGGGCGGGCAGAATCTTGGCGGGCACTATCTTGCTCTTCGAGAACGCGTCGTGGAGTGGAATAACGAAGTGCGGGTCGTCGAAGAAGTGCTGTTGGAAGCAGAACGGCCGCTCGCGGAAAAGCTAGGGGAGCCTATCATGACGGAATCGAAGCCCGACAGGCTTCCATCCGCCTTGCGGCTTGCTCAGGAAAAGGCAACGTCCAACCGCTCCCGCCTGTTGCCACCGCTCAAGAAGCTCGTTGATCACCACACCCAGAATGCGTCTCGATGGACCACCGGACTCGAAGAGGCCCTGCATCGTCAGCAACAATCAACAGCGATTCTGGAAGAGACCGGGGCGGTGCAGTTTCTCCACGGGCATCATGGGATAGCCCGGATAGGAGCCGGTGGACTAGGCGAAGGGACGCTGGTGTTGCCGGCCGGATTTCCGGAACCTCAGGGTATGTCTGGGCATGCGCTGGCCTACACCGCCACGGCTCACGAAGTCATTCCGGTCATCCTCAGCAATGAATACGGCGTTGTGCGAGCGGTGCAAGGCTGAGGCTAGAGTTCCGCCGCCTTGATGATGCGCCCCACGAACTCGGCCTGATCCCAGTCGTTTTTCCACATCGGGTCGATGCCCATGCGCGTGACCACGAGCTTGCGGCTCGGAACTACCGTGCAATACTGGCCCCTGTTGCCGGAGGTCGAGTAGGTGTCCGGCGGTACACGGTCGTCGTTGTTTAACAGCCACCACTGCTTACCATAGCCGCGCACCCGTTCCCCACTTGCCTTGAAGCTTTTCGCGGGCGTCATGGTGTAGTCCACCCAGCCTTCGGGAAGTATTCGCTCACCGTTCCAAACGCCGTCGTTCAGGTAGAGCAGGCCAAAGCGCGCGAGGTCGCGCGGGGTGGTGTAGACCTGACTGCTCATCACATAATTGCCCGCCACGTCCACTTCGGGGAAGGTGTTTCTCATTCCGATCTTATCGAGCAGTTCCCGGCGTGGAAAGGCAAGGTACTCAGCATCGTCTCCTATAACCTTGCGTGCCGAGGCGAGCAGCAGCAGCGTGTCGTAGTTCGCATAACTCCAAAAGGACCCCGGCTCTTTCCTTGATTCTCCCCGGGCGGCGTCTGCCACAGAATCGATGCCGCCCCAGTAGGCGTCGTTCGTAAAGGCTCCCGGGCTGCGCAGGCCGCTGCTCATTTCCAGCAGATGCTCGATCGTGATGGCCTTGCGCGGGTCCCCCTCGCCCTGCCAGGCGTCGATGGGAGCCGCCTGCTCCACCTGTAATTTTCCCTGCCTGACCAGGATGCCAATGATGGCGTTGGCCATGCTCTTCGCCGTGGACCAGGTGCGATACTGCTTGTGCATGTCCCACCCCGGAGCATACTGCTCCGCAATCAGCCGGCCGTCGTACACCACGGAGACCCCGATTGTCTTGCAGTTGGGATGCGCTTCCGAGTCGAAGGCATCCTTTACCACCGACTTCACGGCCGCAAGACGCGGCTCATCCAGCGGGGCGGGTGGAGCCTGTGACGGCAGCAAGTCACCGTCGGGCCAAGGTATGGTCGACGCATCGCCCATGGGCCGCGGGAGCTGCTCCAACGGCAGCTTTGGCGCGTCGGCGGCGCTTGCTCCGGGCAGCAACACCACCGTTCCCAGGCCGTCAATGAATACCGCAACACGCGGCGGGAGATTCGGGTCGTAAGTCACCGACACCGATTTATCC
This sequence comes from Candidatus Hydrogenedentota bacterium, assembly GCA_046047315.1. GTDB lineage: Bacteria > Hydrogenedentota > Hydrogenedentia > Hydrogenedentales > JAEUWI01 > WGMK01. The sequence continues at coordinate 34,841 of JBJOID010000313.1, forward strand.
TCCCGATCGATAACCGGGTCCGGCAGCGCAAGCACCGGCTCAAGCCCGCCAAGTTCATCGGCGAGGATTTCATCAAGCGTCCGCCCGGCGTGAAAAACAGCGCTACAGGTGAAGGCCGCCTTGAAGCCCGCATTGAGTTCCGGAGACAACTGGGCCTGGGCCCGTCCGGAAAGGAGCAACAGCGCCAGCAGCAGAATACGTCGCATCATAAGGGTCGCCTCCCACGCACCGTTATGGCGCATCCGGGAGGCAAATTGCACGCAGGACCTATGCCCGTTCCGATGGCACAGGCCTCGCTGCCCGCATGAAGTCAAAATAGCTCAACACAAACAGGACCGATCCCGCGGCAGCGAGGAAGTAGCTGAAGCCAATAAAGAACTCGAGGCGCGAGGCGTCAGCCTGAAAGAGATCCTTAAAGAGCACCAGAAAGACCGAACCTGTATAGCCCAGGGCGTCGGCCACATAGATGGCGAACACGGCCGTGCCCACGGTGCGCGTGGCCGCGACGATGCGGTCAAACAGCACGGAACCAAAGGGGACATAGGAGAAGTATCCGCCCAGACCCACGAGGATCATCCAGGTGAGCCCCGAGATGCTGCCCTGTTGCAGCATCCACGTGCTTGCGCCAATGAGCAAACAACCGATTAGCAGCAGTCCGAACACGGCGGTCAGGGCCGTGCGGTTGTCTCGGATACGGTAAATCGGCATCAATGCCAGCAGCACGCCGAAGGCAACCCAGAGCTCTGAACGGGTGAAAATGCCGGGCGCCTCGCCGTAACCCAGTTCCTCAAAGATCTCTACGCCGTAGTTGTCGCGAAAATCCCTAAAGGCGGTGATGCCGAAATAGGCCACCAGGAGCATCGACAAGCCCACGGCAAACTTGCGAACGAAGGCGACCCGTTCCGCGCCGGACATCGGTTGCCGGTGCACGCGCTCCGCCTCGTCCTCCGGCGTGGGGTCCGGCATTTGATCGAGCATCCATGCGGCCACGGCAAAGGGCACCAGGAAGATCATGCCCGTGGCGAAGGGCATCCAGAATTCGGATATGCCGAGGTCTGTCATCATCCAGCGGCCCACGTCCTTGACCGCCCCGCTCGCGACGATGAACGAGCAGCTCATGCCCGCCAGCTGGATTTCTGAGGTGCGGCGTCCCTCCAGATACGAAACGACGAAGCCCCAGACCATCCCGAGGGGAAGGCCGTTTAGAAAAATCGCGCCGATCTTGAGGGAATTGGGAAGCACAGCGAAGAGGAGCAGCGAGGCCTGCGCAAAGAGGATGGCGCCGAGCAGTGCCCCAAGGCGGCTGCGGTGTTTGAGCTCGGAGCAAATCTTGATGCCGAGATACTTCGAGGCGGTGTAGCCAAGCAACTGGCTGACCACGAAGGCCGTCTTCAACTCCACCTCGCCCCCAAGGGCCGTCAAGCCCTCGTAGGTGCCCGCGGAGAAAGGCTTGCGGAAGGCATACATGCAGAAATAGGTGCTGAAAGCCCAGACCGTGGCCCACAGGGTCACGGCCATCATGGGCTGTTGGGCCAGCCAGCGGCGCAGGGTTGTCGTCATGCTTTCCTCACAAGGCGAAGTTACTTGGGTATGGTGCCCCAGTCGCGTTAGCGTTGCGTTAGCTCGCATCTCCGGTGCGACCGGGGTGCAGCATCATAGCGTTCCAAGCAGCGCGATCCACACTGCCGCGATGGTCAGGCTGGCCAGCGTCACGGGGATGCCCGTGCGCGCGTGCTCGCCCCAGCCTATCTTCAATCCGCATTGTCGGGCCTGTTCAATTACGATGATGTTGGCAATGCTGGACACCACGATGAGGTTGCCCGCGAGCGTGCTCGCCAACGCGAGTATCAGGGCGGCGTCTTCGTGCGTGGCGGCTGGAAGCAGCATCATGACGGCCGGCACATTGGACACCAGATTGGAGAGCACTGCCACCACCCCAAAGAGCCAGGCGGGAGAATCCAGCGCGATACCCACTCCGGCCAGTCCTTCCATGAGTGCCCCCAGCGCGCCGCACGCGGCAAAGGCATGGTTCACGACAAAGAGTCCGCAAAACAAAACCAACAGCTGCCAGTCCACCAGCCCCAGCATCTCGCGTGTGTGCATCCGTCGGCTGACCAGCACCGCCCCGGCGGCGGCGAGTGCCGCCACTTCACGGGGGACCACGGGAACGAGAAACACGAATACCGCTGCGCCAAGAATGGCCAGCCCCTTCATGGATTGCCATGCGCTGTAGGGCGGATGCGTGACGTCGGCCAGTTGCGACTGCGCACTCCACTTCCCTGCGTACTGATCGCTCAGCACCAGCCAAGCGGCCAGGAGCGACAACGCCACGGGCACTAAGGCTTGTAGCAGGTATCCCGCGAAGGAGACCTGCAAGGCCTGGCCGATAAGGATGTTCTGCGGATTCCCCACCAGGGTGGCGGCCGATCCAATATTGGCGCCACAGGCGAGCGCCAAGAGATAGGGCAAGGGATTCAGTCCCCGGCGGGAGCAGCCCTCGGCTAGTAGCGGCGTCATGGCGAGGCAGATGATGTCGTTGGTCAGCAAGGCGGAGAGGCTGGCCGAAAGCAGCAGCACCGCCGCCAGCAATGCACGCGGCCCCAGCGGGGCGGAGGCCATGCGAAGGGTCAATACGGAATAGAACCCCCCAAGCCGGAACTGCGCCGACACCACCATCAATCCCAGCAACAGGGCAATCGTGGGCACGTCCACCGAATCCCAGGCCTCGTCCGGTGTAACCACACCGAGCGCAATGAGCACTACGGCCCCAAGCAAGGCCACGCCCGTGCGGTCAAGCGCAAGCCCCGGCACCCGACCCAGCATCATGCCGACATAGACCAGCACAAACACAAGGACGGGGACCAGCATCTTCGATCGGGTTCCTTCAGTAGTAGCCGACAATCGGGACAGGACGCGGGGCGGGATGGTAGCATGAAGCGCGGGTGGGAGTCCCCGCCTGGTACA
>JBJOID010000314.1:0-15138 GCA_046047315.1 Candidatus Hydrogenedentota bacterium
CAACATCGGCAGTGTACTTACGACCCTCACCGCCACCCCCAGCCCGCTGTCGCTGTTCTTCAACAACGAGCCGGTCGAGCAGACGGGAGGCGGCACGGGCACGGCCGAGCAAGTGCAATCCACGCTGCGCATCACCAACAACACAGGCGCGGCAATAAGCTGGACGCTACAGGCCGTCAACCGCCTCAACCCGGGCGGGGCTGTGCCAATCATTCTTGGCACGCAGACAGGCAGTGCACCAGGAAACGGCGAGTCTTTGGTTCAGGTAAGCGTGGACAACCGGGTTAATCCTGCAAACGTGCTGACGGGTTCCGGCAACTACGAATTGCTGCTCACCTCCGGTGACGGCTTCATCGTCATCCCCGTGGTCATTGAATTGTTGAAGCTTCCGGAAATTGCGATTTCCGAGCCTCCGGATGAGAGCCAAAGAAATCCTCAGGTTGTTCCTCTCGACTTGCTTGACCTCGGCCGCGAGTCGGTGCAGGGTGAGTTCTGGATTGCCAACGTGGGACCGCGCGGATCACGCTTGAGCTTCCAGGTTACGCATGAGGATCAAGGGGTTGCCGATCCGCTGCTCATAAGCGTGAATCCACTTACCGGAACACTTGCAGAAACCGGTGATGACTTCGTGTATCCGGGCAGCAGTTTCCGTATCGACGGCATTCCAGTGACGGTGCTGGTTGACCGCAGCAAGATGGTGGAGGATGTCGAGTTCCGTACCATTACGATTGAGGCGGTCAACAACGGGACCGTGCTCGATCCGGTAGAAAAGAAGACGGTGCAGGTGCGCGTAGAGCGTGCGCCTTTGAAGATCGAGGGCGCCATCAACCGCAGCCGTCCCCCCTTCCTGATGCGTTTCGTGTTCCTCCTGCGCGACAGTCTCGGCCAGGTGATTCCTGCGTCCGAAGAGGGCGTGCTGGATCGGCTTACCTTCAACATCTCGGAGAACGAAGGCGCCATCGATCTGAACGAGACCAACTTCTTCGTTGAAGGTCCCGAGGGCCTCAAGACCAATATGGTGCTGATGCTCGACTACACGGGCAGCATGTACCGCCTGGGCACGAATGATCCCCAAAATCCACTCGCGCCGGGCGAGGCAGTGGAGCAAGTGAAGGAGGCGGCCAAGGCCTTCGTGAAGGACCTGCCCGAGGGCTATCGCCTTCAGGTCATGTATTACAACGATCGCCAGCAGCGCAATCGGATTATCCATCCCTTCAGTTCCGACCGTGAATCGATCATTACAGCGATAGATCGCTTCAGTCTGCCGCCCGCCTTGTTCGGCGTGTCCACCATCCGCGATGCGCTGGGTGAGGCCATTGTCTCTCTAGCGGCGGAAGACGCGGCGAACGTGCTTCCCTTCGACGACGCAGATGTGCGGGCCGTGGTCTACATTACCGACGGCGTGGACAACGCCTCTATCCTGACGGAGAGCGACATCACCGGTGCGGCGGACGAAGCCCGCGTGCGGCTGTATCCCCTCCTTTACAACGCAGGCGGCGCCATCGGAGGGGCACAACAACTGGTGCTCGCCGAAGAATCCGGTGGTCATCTCTATACCGCACCCAGACTCGGAAACCTGCTTGCTTTGCTTGCAAATCGCCAGGGAATAGAACTGGAATCGTTGGAGTCTACGGCCAATAATTCAGCCCGGGTGCGTGTCACAAACCTGGGAGCGGGCGAGCTGACATGGCGCGCTACGATTCAGGAGGGCGGCTTTATCACGCAGGTGACGCCGCAGGAAAATATCAATCAAGGCTCCGGCATATCCACGACTTTGAATCTCCAGTTCAACCCGGCGGGCCTTGTGGCCGACGAAGTGGCTGTAGGGAAAGTGACGCTTGCCACTACGCCGGATACGGGCAGCGGCGAAATAACCGTTTCCGTTCTGCCCACACTGGTTGGAGGCGACCTGGTAATCCTGCCGGAAAACGTCTCCCTGAGCTTCCGAGATCCCACGGGTGAAGTGTGGCGGGAACTCTCCAATCAGGTCGTGATGACGTATGTCACTCCGGCTCAGACGGGCGGCGATTACAACGTACAAGTTACTTATGCAGTCACTCCGACGCAAAGCATTACCGGAAGCTTTGAGGAAGACGGTGTGTTTTCGCCGGGCGATGTGCTAGCGGGACAGATTGCACTGAGCTCCGCCGGCATCATGCAGGACCCCGCGGCGTTACTGCCTGAAGATCGCACGCGCGCGGAGATCTACGTTCGCGCCGATTATGTTCCGCGCGACGTAACCAGCTTTCGCATGCGCTTCCTCGCCACACCCGCACCCGGCATCCCTGCCGCCGCAGTGACCGCGCTGGGCCTCGCGCAGACCCAGGTCGAACTAGCTCCCGATGGACTCCTGATTGCAGACGATGAGTTCGACTCTTCATGGCGTCTCCTCTCCGAGGGAGACGGCATCTTTCGGATGCGTACCGAAGGTTCGAACGACTTGCTGTATGGTTCGTTTGGGCGGCTGCTCAAGGTGACCATCAATAACCTTGGTCCCTTCGTCGCCGCATTCGCGGGCACCACGCGTCAACCCGAGTTCCTGTTCGAAATGCGCGTGGATAACGACCAGTACTACCTGCCCGCAGGTGGTGGGCTTCCGTCGCGCACCAAGTATTTCCTCTATCCCGGTGGTCCGGCCTTTATCGAAGAGGGGGCTGGTTTCCCCGGCAACCGACTCTCGGTGCTGCTTGGAGAAAGTGCGCTCGCGGGGCCGGCGCCTTCGGTCTTGAAATTGCAGAATCCCGGCTTCGATCCCGAGTTGGCCTTCCCGTGGGATATCGATGCTGATGGCGTCGGAGACTTCCAGGACCCCGAACCCTTGTCGGCGGCCATCCCCTCCGGACTGGTCATTCCGAGCTCTTTCGAAATCGGGTCTAGCGTCAATCAGTTCCAGTTGTTGCTCCGTAACAACCGCCTCGACACCTTCGTTTGGGACGTAGACGCAGCCTCGCTGCCGACCTGGATTTCCAGCGTGACCTCCGTAAACGGCCCCGGCCCCTTGGCGCCCGGCGAAGAAGACACCATCACAGTCACGGTTAATCGCGCCGGCTTTAGCGATGTGGTCCTGCGCGACAGCCTCAACATTGTCACGGACCTGTTTGGCGTCGAGGAAGTGGAACTGACGCTGGTTGTGCCCCCGGCCCCCTGAGAATTACACGGCAATCCCCGTGAGGGAAGAGGAAGTGCATATGCGATGGATGCGTAGATACACGGCGGCGGCAGGCCTGATGATGGCCGCGATGCTGTCGGGGTGTCCTTCCCCGGTGCTGAATGTATCCCCGGGCGCGATCAACTTTGCGCCAGAGCAAAGCGCTGCCACGGTGCGCATTTCCAACCTGGGCGGCGGCGCGCTCAACTGGCAGGTCGAGGAGGACCTCCCCTGGCTTTCCAGCCGTGTGGTGAGCAAGCAGGCGAATGCCAGTGGCAGCGCCACCACAGAGCCTGATGTCGTGGAGTTCCTTGTGGACCGCGCCCAGTTGCCCATCGGGGTGACGCGTGGCGACGTGATTATTTCCTCCAACGGGGGTAATTTCACCCTGCCGGTGAGCGCACAGAAAAACGGGCCAGCCATTATTGAAGTCTCAGCCGACGCCCTTGACTTCGGCGCGACAACCAGTGAATTGGGATTCAGCATTTTCAACCGCGGTCTAGAGCCCTTGACGTGGACGATACCGAATCCACAGAACGCCCCCTGGCTTACGGTCACACCGCGTTCCGGCACCATATCCACTCAGAATGGAAGTCAGTTGCTGAGCGCTTCGGTCAGCCGCGACTCCCTGCCACCGGGCGAATACGAGACCTCGATCATCGTCAACTCGAACGGCCGCTCGGATGATCCTTCGGATAACGGCACCCGCACCCTCACGGTTAGCCTGCGGGTGATTCCTTTCTCCGTCACACCGGACTCGCTCGCCGTCGGCACCATTTCCGCCACCCGGCTCGAGTCGCTCACGGTCCGCAACCTCAGCGGCGTGGCGTTGAACTTTAATTACACAGCCACCACCGCCGATGGCGCGGCATGGCTGAGCGTCGATAGTGCCCCTGCTTCCATACCAGCCGGTGGCCAGGGGCTCGTTGATGTAAGCCTCAATCCGTCCGGGCTGGCGGCGGGAACCTACACGGGCGCAATTGCGATTAGCGCGGGTGGTTTCGATCTGAGCGTGCCAGTGAGCATGGGAGCGGCTTCACTTACGGCGGCTCCAGCCCTCATCGACTTCGGCACCTTGCCCGCAACTGAAACCCAGAATCTGACGGTTACTAATCTCCTTGGCGCGCCGATTGATTACACGCTTTCTGTACGTTCATCGGATCAGGCTTGGCTCAGTGTATCCCCGGATACGGGCACCGTGACCAATGTGGCCAACCACACCGTCACTGCGAATCCCGCGGCCATTGAACCTGGACAGTACGAAGGGATCATCACCCTCAGCTATCCCGGCGGCAGCTCTACCGTGCGGGTTACGGCCAGCAAGCAGCGCCCAGCACGTCTGGTGGCAGTCTCCGAGAACGTCAATTTCGGCACGACCGGCGTGCAGGAACAAATCGATATCTGGAACGATGGCCTCGGCGTCGTCAACTGGAGTATCTCCACGGCGGGATTCCCGGCTTGGCTGAGCCTTGATGGCGTCGCGCCCGGGGCATCCATCGGCGGTACAGTGCAGGGCGAGCAAACCGATTCGGTGACCTTGCGCGTGGATCGCTCGCTTGCTCCAGCTGATCAATTCAACTTCACGCACACCTTCCAGGTGATTGGCACGGGCGATTTCAACGGCGCGGTGAATGTGACCGTGAACATGAGCGTGCCGCAGATCGCCGAGATCGAATTGGTGTCGGATGGCGTGGATGACAACGGCGTGGACTTCATCAACTTCGATGTCACGCAGGTGAGCAAGACCTTCATCATTCGCAACAATGGCAATGGCATTCTCCAGTGGAACTTTGTTCCGGCGCAGCTGCCTTTCTGGATCGCCGGCATAACCCCGGCGCAGGGCGGCGTGAACCCCGGCACCGAGCAGACGGTAACGGTCACGGTGGATCGCACCGGTCTGGATTTCCGTGGCGCGCAGGTGCAGCTTGGCATCATCAACAATGATCCGAGTGTGACAGGCGGCGTGCTTCCCTTCATCGTCGAGGTGCAAGTGCCCAAGCGGGTGGCCATCACTGGGCGCCCGAGCTCGCTGGCCTTTGGCCCGGATGAATCCATCGGCCTCTTCGAGATCGCGAATGATGGCGATCCCGGCACCGAGCTCCTCTATCGCATTCGCTCCACCAAGGAAGACTGGCTCAAAGTATTCCCCGAGAACGGCAGCAGCATTGGCACCGAAGCCAACATTAAGGACTTCAAGCTCCATACCGCCGCCATCGTGCGCTCAAAGCTTGAGGGAAGCGGCTCTTCCGGTAAGTTGATCGTAGAGGCAATTCGCACCAACGAGTTGGGTCAAATCGAGGTGCTTCCTGATGTCCAGCCGCTGGAGATCACGGTCTCGGTGGAGGCTGCGGAGTTGACCTTCCAGCACGCCTTGCCGCGGCTGCGCGTTCCCTCGCTGGCGCGTTTCGTTATGTTGATGCGCAACGTCCGCTTCTCGCCCATACCCATTAGCGAGACGCGCCTGACCACACTCGCTGATCAGATATCTTTGTTCGAAAATGATCAGGAAGTGGAGTTGACCGAGACCGCCAAGGTCATCAAGGGACCGGGCTTCATTCGAGGCAACATGCTCATCCTGCTCGATTATTCGAAAAGCATGCAGGAATCCGCACGTGCCGTCGGTGATCCCGCCATCAGCGGCGCGGTGGATCCGCTTCAGGCGCTTTACGAGCGCACGATCACGCAGTTGCTCGATGAGATTCCAAGCAACTACCGCGTTGGCCTTGCGGTCTTCAGTGAGCGCAGCGGCACGGGCGGCTCGAGTTTCCCGCGTGAGGCCCTGCGCCCCATCTTTGGCACCGGAACTGAGGGGCCTGAAACGGAAGGCCAGCTATTCCTCGATGATCGCGCGCTCTTGCAGGATCGTCTGGCGAACATCGTGGTGGCGACCAACGGGGCTACCGAACTGTATCCGGCGCTGCGCGATGCTTCGGCTTTGATTGTGGACGAGGATAACATCGCCGGTATCTTCCCCTATGACGATGCGGATGACCGGATAATCATATGCGTCACCGACGGGCGCGCCACCACCCCTCCCGGAGAGGTGACCGATGTGACCGATCAACTGGCGCTGGTGGACCTTGCCCGCACCTTCGTTATTGGATGGGGCAACGGAGTGTCGACCGGGCCGCTGGTTCAGCTGGCGACCGAGACGGGTGGTCACGTCTACGCTACGCAAACCGAGCGGGTCGACGTGGGGGGCGGCGTCCTGCGTGACCGTCCTGTGGTGGAGGAACTGGAGAACTATTGCGTGACGGTCGACGCCGATCCCTGCGATCTCTCCATCAAGCGTGACCTCGACGCGCAATACCTCTTCAGCTATGTATCGCTGAACGAAGAAGGCAACGTGGAGATCGAGGGGCGTCTCACTTTCGACGATCCGAATGACCAAGCCTCTACCTGTCTGCCGGAGCAGGGCGAGATCAGCGGCAAGTTCACCGCGCCGCAAACCCCCTTCAATCTTTATGCCGGCGACCCGCGCCTTGGCCAGGTCAAGCTGCTCTACAGCGGCGTGAACGTGGCCGGGCAAGGGCAGGTGACCGTGTATATGGACTCCGCCCCGCGCGATGTGCGCCGCATGACATTCCAGCTGTCAACGGCAGGGACGGCTCCGCTGCTGCGTTCCGACGTCGTTGTTACTTCCCGCCTGGACGGTGGCCTGATTTCCGATTGGACCCAGTCGGGCGGAGGTTTGACCTTCACCTTCGAGTCCGCCAGTGGCGCGCCGCTCACTTACGGGGACTTTGGGCCGCTCTTCACGATCAACCTCTCCGGCATCGGTGCGGGTTCCTTGCTGAACTTCTCCCTTACCGAGCCAGTCTTCGCTTCAAACGATCCGAACGGTAAGTACTTCACCTCTCCCAGCCAGTTGCGGCTCGACACGGGCGCCTTCACAGCGACCTCCTTCCCGCGCCCCGGCCTGGAGCTGTTCACCGTGAATGGCGTGGACCCGGACCTGCTCGGCGTAGGCTTCGAGCGTGACGCCGAAGATCGTCTGTTCTTCGACCTCGGCCAGGATGTCAACGAGTTCGAGATGGTGTTCTTCAACCTGGGCGGTTTCCACAATCCCTCCAGCGTCGACCTTCAGTACACCATCATTCCGAACGCGCAGGGCATCGTACGTCAGCCGGCCGATGTGAATCCGGACTTCTGGGCGCAGCCTATCTGCTCGACGACACTCGTGCCGCAGGTGCGCCGCTTCATTGTCGATCGCAACATACTTCCCGTTCAGCTGGACGGTCGTGATCCAGACACGGATTTCGAAATCGAGTTTGAATACCTGCTCCGAAACATCGGCTACTTCGGCGACATCGAGCCTTTGTATCTCGTCATCGAAGTAACCCCGCCGGTATTGAGCGTGGCCCCGGGCGATATCACGGTTCCGGTTGGGGTAACCAGTGCAACCACTACGATCTCGAATACGGGTCAAGGCTCCCTCACGTGGACTGTTGACCCAGCGACCGAGTTCCCGAGCTGGCTGAACCTGAGCGCCCTGCAGGGCGGCCTCGGGCCAGAAGCGTCGGAAACCCTCACCCTGAATTTCGATCGGGCCGATCCCCTGCTGCCGCCGGGATCGTCGGTGGAGTTCTCCTTTGATATCGTGTTCGAAGGTGAGTCTGGCGAGCAACGCGAGACTATCGAGATAACGGTCAACAGCTAATTCTACTGTCAATTAAATGTTGAAGCGCCAAGTCACCCGGCTTGGCGCTTCTTTTGTTGGTGCTGCGACATCCACCCGAATTCTGGTATCATTAACCAAAACCTGCGAGATGCCTTCCCATGCCGATTATGCTGCTCAATGTGCTGGTGCTTATCGTTACCCTCGCCATCCTGTTTGGCGTGTGGGGTGGCGTGCATCTGCTGGCACGAAAGCGTTTGGGTGACCGCAAGCTGGGTTGCCGTGGTCCCACCACGGACGACTGGGGCAATACCGTGTGCTGTCACACGGGGGACCCCTGCGAACGGACGAAGGACACGGCCTGTGGCTCCGGCGCGGGCGCGCATTCCTGTGAATAATCGAGTCGTTCATCCCGGTACAAGTGCTTCCGCGCATTGAGGTTGCATCTTAGCCAGCCGCCGCTTATAATCCCGCCTCCCGAACACCCCTCAATTCCCGCGTAAGCTCATTGAAAGGAACGCTTTACATGGCCGTAAAGTATGAATGCCCCAAGTGTGGGCGTCGTTATATCGATTGGGGCGCAGAGAAGCTGGGCTACAAGTGCCCCCCCACCTGCCCCGGCTTCAATGGCGAAGAGGTGATCAACCTGATTCGGGTTGGCGCCGGGGCGGAATTCGATGCGGCCGTGGCCAGCCTTAAGCGCAAGCCCAAGAAGGAATTGGTGGTGGCGGCTCCTGTCGAGGAAGGCTTCGACGACGTGGTTGACGACGAGGAAGTCGATGACGAGGAACTCGTCGAGGATGCCGAGGAAGTCGTCGAGGAGGAGGTGGTCGCTGACGCTGTGGTCGCCGACGATGAAATCGTCGATGAGGACGCCGACGAGGAAGTTAGCGGTGAAGAGGACCCGGAAGACCTCGATTTCGGCACAGAGAAGGTGGACTTTGATGAAGGTCCAGTGCAGGAATTTGAAGACTGATTCTCGCGAACATCTGTTGCAGCCGCCCCGCCATGTGCGGGGCGGTTTCTTTTTGGGGTGGAATTGCCAATCCCGATGCGGGACAATAGCGGGGCGCGCGACGTTGCGCGCCGGATGAACGCATGAATCAACTTGATACCCACAACGGTGTGACGCCGGAGTCCCTCGAACGCAAGGTGAATGCCCTTTGTGCGCTGCTGCGCGAATACGGACGCGTTGCCATCGCCTATTCCGGCGGCGTCGATTCCGCCTACCTGGCTGCTGTCGCGCACGACACGCTGGGGGACTGCGCCGAGTTGGTGCTGGCGGATTCGCCCAGTATTCCACGCAGCGAGGTCAAGGACGCCGTCTCGCTCGCCACGGAGCGCGGATGGCGATTAACCCTCATCGAGACGCGGGAGTTCGAGAACGAAGCCTACCTTAAGAACGACGGCACCCGGTGCTTCCATTGCAAGGATGAGCTCTTCACCCAGATGGACACCTTTGCGCGTGAGCGGAACATCCCAGTGCTCGCGTATGGAGAGATTGCCGACGATCGTCTGGACCCCACGCGCTATGGTGCAAAGGCGGCGCGCGAGCACCGGGTGGTTGCCCCACTGGCGGAGGCGGGGCTATACAAGCAGGAGATTCGCGCGCTCAGCGCCGCGCTTGGCTTGCCCACTGCGGACAAGCCGTCCTTCGCGTGCCTCTCCTCGCGCTTCCCGGTCGGGGTGCGGGTCGCTCCAGAAGACGTGGCGCGGGTGGAGCACGCCGAGGAGATCTTGCGCGCGCTATCCTTCAAGCAGTTTCGCGCCCGTCATCACGGCGACCTGGTACGCATTGAGGTGGACCGCGAAGAGATCGCACGCCTGTTGTCGCCAGAGTTGCATGAACAGGTCTTACAGGGAATGCGCGCGGCGGGCTACCGCCACGTTACCGTGGACCTCGCGGGCTATCGCACCGGCAGCACCGCCTGAAGCCGCTCAAGGCCGCAGCACGCGGCGGGCAATCTCGATGGCGGTGTCGGTATCGGCCTCGCTGATATCGCGGTGGAATACCAGGCGGATGCTGTCTTCCTCATGCGGCAGCACGCATACGCCCGCTCCGGCCAGCATTCCCGTCGCGACATAGGGTTCCTGCTGGCGCAGGTAGAGGATGTTGGTGGGCGAGGGAAGCAGGAACTGAAAGCCCGCTTCCTCCAACGCCCTGCGGAATGCCGCCGCATGGGCGTGATCCCGGGCCAGATCGGGCAGATGGTTTTCCAACGCATACAGCCCCGCTGCGGCGAGCACTCCAGCCTGCCGCATGCCGCCCCCCAACATCTTCCTGAGCCGCAAGGCTTCACGAATCATGGCGCGGCCGCCGCACAGCACCGAGCCGGAGGGGGCGCCCAGTCCCTTTGATAGGCAGAAACAAACGGAATCGCAGGGCTCAGCCAATTCGCGTGCGGGAACGCCGAGCGCCACGGCCGCATTGAAGAGGCGGGCGCCATCGCAGTGCAGACGCATTCCCGCCGCGCGGGCGGTTTCCGCCAGGGCGCGCACTTCACCTGGTGTGTAGCAGGCCCCCCCTCCACGGTTGGTCGTATTTTCAATGCTGACCAGGGTCGTGGCGGAGAAATGGGGATCGTCAATCTGCACCGTTTTTCGACGCAGTTGTTCCGGACTAATTTTCCCAAGCGGGTCTGGAATGGTGCTGGCAAGCAGACCGCCCACGCGGGCCAGGTTGGCGGCTTCGTAGTGAAACGGGTGCGACTCTTCCGCGAGGATTACGGTATCCCCCGGACGAGTCTGCGCCATAAAGGCGATCAAGTTGGCCATGGTGCCCGACGGGACAAAGAGCGCGGCCTCCTTTCCGGTCAGCTCGGCGGCGCGCTCCTGCAAGCGGTTCACGGTCGGGTCTTCGCCGTAGACGTCGTCTCCCAATTCGGCGGAGGCCATCGCCTGGCGCATGCCGGGGGTGGGAAGGGTGAGGGTGTCACTGCGCAAGTCGATCATGCGCGCAGTTTACCCCGTCGACGCCACAGGCTTCGAGCGGTTCCATTTGGAAAGAACGCTTCCCATTCGCCATGATGGGCGCTCTGGATTGCAGTAGATCCGGCCGCGTGCATCCACGCTAGAGGGGATTCACCTTCCTCCATGGAAGTTCACCAGGACAACACCACGGCGTCAACCTTCCAAGGCGACGAGCGGTCTATCGACGATACGGTCCATGTGTCGAGCGTTACGCCGCCGCCCGCTTATCCCGTTGGCAGCCGCCGCAAGCTGGCCTTCGCTGCCATGCTCATTCTCGCTGGCATGGCGTCTCTGGCGATGCTCGCGATGGCCGAGGCGGCGTGGCGGAACGAGATTCCCTGGTCGCGCGCCATGGCCGGGCCGGAGGCGGGCACACCGGATAGCACCCTGTTGCGCGCCAAGGTGCGCACGGTGCCGCTTGATAACTTTCCCGAGCAGGCGGCCGTGCTGGAAGAACTGAACGCGCTCGAATTGCCCGATGTGACCGAGCAACTGGAAGACATGGGCTTCGCACGTACCGAGGCCCTGCTGCTTGCGCCGGCGCCTCGCGAGGCCATGGAGGGGATGCTGCTGGAGGGGCGCCTGCCCGAGCACGGCAAGCCCGAGGTGCTAGCTGGGGACCTGAGCCGTTTGGACGCCTTCACTGTGGATAACGTGCAGTTCACGGTGACAGGCCGTGCGCGGCCCGGAGTTGGCGTGCTCACTTTCACCTACCTGCTGCCCGAGCATCCGGCATGGCAACCCTTGTTTGATGGTGCCAGCGACACGGTGAACGTGTGGATTGCGCCGGAAGGAGGGAAGGATCCCTTGCAGACGCTGGTGGATTCCGGCCTACTTCGAGACGAGGAGCGTGATGACCCTGCCGCCATGCAGCGCGCCCAGGACGCCATGCTGGTCTACGAAGGCAGCCACCTGCATGCGATGACCCGCACGAACCCCGGCTTCGGATGGGGCGCTTGGGTCATCCTTATCGCCATGCTGACCGCCTCGGCCATTGCACACACCCAGTTCTTCCTGTTGCTTCGCCCCCGCGCCCCTCGGGTGATACGCGCCCTGTTGGATCACATCGCGCTGCACCTTCGCAGTTGGTATGTCCTCCACGCCGTCGCCTATGGTGCATTCGCCGGGGCAATGGCGGTGGGCATGCTCAATCCCCTGGGCAACATGCAGATGATCGACTTCGTGCGTGCCCAGTTCAGCGACGGGGGACTCGCCTACATCGGCGAGGCCTACGCCTCCGGGGATATCGTTGCAGCCGCCAACGCCACCTGGACCAATAACTTCCTCGTGCAAACCTTTGGTCTGACCGCGCTGATTTCCCTGCCTCCCCTGGCCTTGGGTTTTTTCAAGACCCTGATTAGCCTTGCCGTGGTGGGATTTGCCATGGCGCCCGCCTGGACGGGGGTCATTGACGGGTACGTGTTACATTCCGGCACCATGGTGCTGGAGCTGGCCCCCTACATCCTCGTCTGCCACGTTGTTGTCGTTTGGCCCCTGTGGTTCCTGCGGGGGCTATTCGTCACCCGCGATTTCTCCGCTCGTGCCGCCCATTGGACCAACCTTCTCCTGCAGTCCCTGTTCGTATCCGGGGCGCTGCTCTATCTCGCGGCGCTCTACGAGGCCGTGACCCTTATCACCCTCATGGGACTGGGCTGAGAATAACAACGCTCCCGCCATTGTATTGTCAGGCGTTGTTGACCGCATTCCCGATTTCAAGGAGCATTCGATGGAGGAGAGCCTGATTTTCGACCGCATTGTGCGGGAGCGCCGCTCCGTGAGGCAGTTCACCGACGAACAGATACCCGAAGAGGTGTTGCGGCAATGCGTCGAGTGGGGGACCTTGGCCCCGAACTCCAGCAATCTTCAACCGTGGAAATTCCATTGGGTGCGCGAGCCGGGGATGCGCGCGCAGGTGGCGCACGCCTGCATGGGGCAAAGCGCCGCCACGACCGCCAGCGACCTCATCGTGGTGACCGTAAAGCCCAGCCTGTGGAAAAAGCACGCCCGCTGGAATCTGGAGCACCATCCCCTGCAGCCAACCCCCAAAATCGTGCAGGAGTACTACGGCAAGCTGGCTTATCTGCTTTACGGCACGGGACCATTCGGCCTTCTGGCTCCTTTCAAGTGGCTGCTTCTTACCGCGCTTGGGCTGCGTGGCCCCATGATTCGAGAGCCGCTCACCCCGATTGGCCGCCGCCTTTGGGCGGTGAAGACGGCGGCGCTCGCCTGCGAGAACATCATGCTTGGGTTTTGCGCGCATGGCTTTGATACCTGTCCCATGGAGGGCTATGACAAGGTGCGCGTGCGACGGATCATGAAGCTCCCCCGGGACGAGTACATCGTCATGATCATCGCTGCGGGCCGCCGCGCCGAACGCGGCGTCTACCAAGAGCAGTATCGATTGCCCCTGGAGGAGGTGCTGGTCCGCCACGGCTGAAACACTCAACAGGTGTAAATAGGCCGTTCCACTTCTGACAGTGATGGTGTATAGTACCGGCACGACGGGTGCGCCTTGGGCGCGGGGGCGATTCCGGGCGTCCGTCCTTCACCATCGAGTGCTTCAGGGGAGTGCGGGTCTTGGGCAAATTCATTTCCGTTTATCGTTGGATTCCGGCGTGCATCATGGCGTGCCTGCTCTTCGTGGGGCAGTCCGCCCTGGCCGACGGCGTGGACACCGATTTCGACGCCACGCTCAAGTTGATGGATGGCATCGAACAGGCGCTTGCCGACAACAAGCCGGAAGTGGACAACGACGACATCATTCTGCTGTTCGGGCAGGATCGCGACGCCAACGGCATTCGCGACGAGGATCAGCTGGCGATGCTGTCGGCGATCCTCATGGGGCAGTACACCCGTGAAGGTGATGTGTATGGCACGAACCAGCTGACCGCCTCGACCGTGTCGGACATCCAGTCCGGCTTCACCGCGAACAAGTCGCGGGTGAACACCGATATAACCCTAACCGGAACCTTGTGCTTCGGCCTGACGATTGCAGGGCAATCTTGCAACCTCGGCGACCTGATCTCCCAAGGCGACTCCGCGATTAAAGATGGACTGCTAACCCTGCTGGCGGCCTACATGACCTTGGGCGAACCGGGTATCGTGAACTACAACGGCACAGGGCAGGATTTCGTCGAGACTTGGTTTGAGAATTTGATATCCATCGCCCTCGTCGGGACTGAGCAAGCGAGTCTTGCTGGTGATATTGCGGGCAATATTTCATTCAATCCGAACAACTACCAGAAATTCGGCGCGGCGGGCACCAACTACATCGGGGCCTCGGGTAACATCGACTCGAACTTGAACGGCACGACGAACCTTCAGGAATACCAGACTGCGCTCAACCGCGAATCCTGGCTGGCGGCATGCAGCATTACCCCGCCCTTGCGCATTGCGGCCTCGCCAGTAGACGCCACGTTGGGCACCGGCCAGCGATACACGCTTTTGGTGGACGTTGCCGGCGGTCTGGACGCCTTGGGGCTGCCCGGCACGGAATCCCAATGGAGCACGGTGGCGACGGTGGACAATGCCCCGGTCATCACCGTGGTGCGCCCTTATGTTCCCGGCCTGGATTACGCCTTGGGCTATCAACTGCTGGCTCCGCCATTGACCACCGCGCAGACAAGTTATCTCGCCACGGTGCGGGACGGGGTATGGACACGATCGGCGGAGACGGCGGTCGTTACCGTTAATCTGGACACCAATTTCCGGATCGAGACTCAGACAGCGGGCGGCCTGTACGAACTGGGCGCCCCGGTGGTGCTCAGTGTCGAGACGGCGGGCGGCAATGCCGTGCCGCAATTCCAATGGTTCAAGGATGGCGATTCCATTGATGGGGCAACCGAGTCCACTTACAGCTTTCCCGCTGTGGCGGGTGCCTATTGGTGCGTGATCAACAGCAACACCGATGGCACCAAAGCGGCCGTGGAGCTTGTATCGGAGACTGCCCTCATTGAGGTGGCGGGAGAAGAAGGGGAGGGCGCTCCGGAGGGTGGCGTCGAGGGGGAGGGGATGCTGGAGGGTGAGGGGGCATTGGAGGGCGGTATTGAAGGCGAAGGAGCCTTAGAGGGAGAGGGAGCTCTCGAAGGCCAGTTGGAAGGGGAAGGCGCTATAGAAGGAGAAGGTGCGGCTGAAGGAGAAGGCACGATGGAAGGTGCCGCGGAAGGCGAGGGCGCCATTGAAGGGGAAGGAGCTTTGGAGGGCGAAGGTGAAGCGGAAGGCGAGGGTGCTTTCGAGGGGGAAGGCGCCGACGAGGGCGAAGGTGAATTCGAGGGGACCGTGGAAGGCGAAGGTGAGGGAGGGGACGGCGCACTCTGTGTGGTGGCGCTTACTTCGGCGCAGGTGTCGCCGCCGTCGGGTTCGCAGAATAGCGGCGAGTTGCGCGTGTACCCCCGTGACGGCG
>JBJOID010000315.1:0-6044 GCA_046047315.1 Candidatus Hydrogenedentota bacterium
GCAGGGAGAGCTTCAGGTTCACGGCGGCGAGCAGTGCATCCGGCAGTACAAAACCGCCCTGCAGGCTGCCTTGCACCTGCCCCCGGAATCCCGCCTCGCCCGCACCCAGGTCCGTGGCCGAAACCTCGAAGGTCGTGTCCGCCGTGTCGAAGACGCCCATGGCCGTGAGCAGGCCATAGGTGCCCGAGGCCTTCAGTTCATCCATGCCCCATGCCGACGCCGAGGTCCATCGCAATCCCTTGGCCTGCGCCGTGAAAGTGTCGCTCCAAGCCACGTCCATCGCGGGCGCGCTCAGCGCTCCCTCCTTTCGCCACTCGATGTCGCCCTTGATGCGGAAGGGCTCCTCCGGCAGGGCGATGTCCCCGAGCGTCAACGCGGCCAGGGATGCCTCGCCGCCACGCAGACGGTATCCATCCGCATGATTGGCCACCGCACCGGAGAATTCTAGATCTCCGGCGGGCCATTCCAGGTTCATCACGCGGCCCAGCGCCGCGAGGTCCACGTTGCCCCGGAGAGGAAGGTTGAAGGAGAACGGCGAGAGGGCGGTCTTTCCGCCGCGAAGGTTCAACGTCATTGCGTCGGGCAGCGCGAGCTTGCCGGACAAGGCCTCGATACGCGAGCCGTCCGCCGCAAGGTCCGCCGTAAGTTGCACGTTTCCTTGCGCGCTCTCGGGCAGCTCCAGCTTCGCCTCCACGTTCAGGGGTTTCTTCCCGTCGTCTCCGGGGATACCCTGCTTCAAGCTGCCCGTCAATACACCCGGCAAAGCAAGGTCCGAGTAACCGAGGATCGATCCGAGCCAGCGGTCGAGCGGAGTGTTTTCCAGTGAGAGTGTGGCCCCCGCTTGGCCCAGGGTCAGGACGGCCATGCCCAGATCATCACCCCCGGCGGTCAGGGCGATTTCCTTCTCGCCCGCGCCGAGTCCCGCCTCGAGCGAAAGACGCAGCGCCGCCGCGTCTGCCGTGCGTGCGCTGCCCGTCGCGTTCAAGAAGTTTCTCGATGACTGCCACGCGGCCTCCTCGATACGCAGCCCAGCGAGGGCCGGCCAATAGTCGAGATAGTCGCGATAGGCCGGGGGAAGAATCTGCGCCAGCTGCGCCCGGCTCCAGTCCGACTCCGCCAGCCGCACTTGTAAGCCCGCATCCCCCGGGGAAAGCTCAAAAGATAAATCGGGCGCTCCGTCCAGCGTGAGCGTTGCCCGGCCCGCCAGCGCCGTTCCTTGATCGCCTTCGATGCTTAGCGCCGCCGGCCCCGCATACTGGGGCGCATCCGGCGGACCCACCACCAGCAAACCCGTGTTCATGCGCAGCGCCACCGTTCGCAGCGCCGAACTGTCCCCGGCGCTGCCGAATTGAAGCGAACCCTCCGCAAGCTCAAGGCTGTCGAAATCTACCGGGTAGCCAATGCTGTCGCTCAACATCCGGCTCCAGACCGGGCCTTCCAATTTCCCGGCAGGCAGCGTCAGGCTGGCGGACCAGTCGTTTCCCGTCGAGGCTGTGCCCGTGACGGTGGCCTCCAGCAAACCCGGCAACGCGACACTGCCGCGCAACTCGGCGGCCTCGCTGCGCAGGGTGAGGTTTGCCGTCATGCTGCCTGAGGTGGACTGGCGTTCGCGGGTCAGGCCATCGACGAGCCAGTCCGCGCGCACGCCCTCTCCCAGCAGACGCAGTTCGAGGTCATCCAGTGCGGCCACATCGACTTCCGCCGCAACCCCCTCCAGCGACAAGGATGCGCCCGCGGTCTCGAGCGCCAGCACCAGTTCGTCCACGGCGACACGGCGCGCCAGATACGGCAAGGGATCGAAGCCCGAAGCGGGCGCGTTCAAGAGGTCCGTAAAGAAACCGTAATTGCTGGCAGGCGCATTGGCGGCCATGAGCCGAAGCCGCTCGATTTCTAGGCGGTCGAACTTGCGCTCCGCACGCAACCCGCCCTCGGCCCAGTGCAGCCGCAGGCCTTCGGCGGAGAGCAGCATGGGCGCCGATCCGGCGGTAGGATCGCGCAATCCCAGGTAATCGAGCGCCGGGCCGTCGATGAGCCGCAAGCCGGACAGCGTGACTTCCGCCCCGAGTGTTCGACCCGCCGCTTGTTGCAGCAGGGCCTCGCGTTGCCACCACAGTCCCGCCAGCAATGCGAGCGGGACAGCAATCATCACCCCGCGCCGTGCGCGCCTTCGCCAGCGCGGCGTGTCGCGGGGCCTGTCGCTCATGGCTGCTCGCTCTCCGGCAGGGGCTCCACCTTCAGTTGTCCGATCAACGGCAACAGGCGGGCCTGCTCTATCAGGTCGCCCACGCCCAGCTTGATGTGGGTGGCATCTGCCTGGTGCTGCCCAAAGGCGGGATCCACGTCGATCCATTTGCCCACCCACACGGTGGCCCACTGGTGAAAATAGAACCCAGGCCGCTCGCCTGACTCCACATAAACCAGCCCCGCCACTTCACGTGCGGGAATCCCCGCCGCGCGGGCCAGCCCCACGAACAGCATGCTGTGCTCGGTGCAGTCGCCCTCCAGCGATTGCAGCACCTCAAGGGTATTCGTCAGCCGCGCCGAATAGCGCGAGCGCACATTCTGGTTCACCCAGTCGCAAATGAGCGTGGCGGCCTTCCAGCTGTCGGTCTCCGCGCCCACGATGGCCACGGCCCGCGCCCGCACCCGGGGGTCGTCGCTCTGCACATAGGTGGTAGGCTTGAGCCATTCCTGCACGCTGGGTTCCGCCACGGGAATCGCCGGGTGCGGAAAGCCGTCGAGGTTCAGCAGGCGCCCCTCGAAAATGAAGTGGCCTTCCGCCGGGGTGAACTGCTGCCGTTCCTCGTTGATCAAGTGATCCGCACTGAGGGGACCGCTCACCTTCAGGCGCAGTGCCCTGCGCGTGCGCGCGTCCTTCAGCGGCTGGTCCAGCATCGCTGCGTTCGACACGATCACGTCGTTGCTGTAGTCCACATCCTTCGCCACTTCCTCGGGTTCGAGGCGCAGCGTCATGTTCCCCGCGATGACGTCCTCCAGCACCGTGCCGTCTTCCGCCACGAAACTGGTGGACTCAATGCCGATGAGTTCCATCGTCGTCTTGATCTCGTGCACCTTCGTGGGCACGCCGTTGAGAATGCGCTCCTGCGTGTCGGTCAGGTAGCTCAGGCCCGCAATCTCCTTGCCGTACATCGGCTCGAACACGCTGAAGTCCAGCGCGTCGCCCACTGTCGGTCCACCGAGAATCCACACGCTGTACTTGAGCGCGTCTTCAAGGGATTCCCGGGGGCGCGGCAACGTCTCTTCCACCGTCTTGCCGCCCACGGTCTTGGTCAGCACCAGCGAGTCGTCCTTCACCACGCCCTTGAACACGGTCACGTCGTCGAAGGATTCAATACGGGATTCCAGCTGACGGAGTGAGCCGTCGGCGTTGTACTCCCGGCGCGTGTTGATGTGCATGTCCTGCCGCGCGCCGCCCATGGACAGCAGAAAGCGGGCGTCCTCGGCGATGACATAGCCACCGCCCGGTTCCCGCGAGAAGTTGTTGTAGGCGTACCCGGCCTTCTTGCCGTTCAGATAGACGCCATACCAATCGTCCCCCAGGAGGCGGTCGAAATTCCTGGCCTCCTCCGCGACGGCGGCCAGCGGGAACACCACGGCCAGAACGACCGCGAACCTCAAAGCGATGCGCATCAGGAATATCTCCACAGTTTGCCTGCCGCGCGGAAAGGGCCGGGGCCTCACTCCAGCGCGGCGATCATCACCGGCGCGGCAAGCCGCGCCAGCGCCTCGGCGCCCGCCTCGGTATAGTGGCAGTCGTCGTAGAACCACGACAGGTTGCCATTCATCGAGTCGGTGTTCACCAAGGGTATGTCTTCTTCGTCGCACACTTCCTTCAATGCCGCATTGTAACGCGCCATGCCCTCCGCCAACGAATCCAGGCCCCAGTATTTCCAGTCCTGCCGCCAGCCCAGCCAGCAGCGCTCTACGGCCTCGCGGGGCATGTCGTCCCCCCAGAGCACGGGCTGCGACACGAACACAAGCTTCAGCCCGCGCGCGCGTGCTGCACCGATTAGACGCCGGAGCCGTTCCGCGTATTCAGAAGCGCCCTGCTCCCAATCCGGCGATTCTTCCACGACGGCCGCCTCGGCGCGCGCCTTTCGCCGCGTCACGTATTCCCGTCCGCCTTCGCCTTCCGGCGCCGCGGCGCGATAGGGGTCGCGCAGCGCGCGCAGGGTGCGCAGCAAGGCCACGGTCCGGCTTCTCGCCCAAAGCGGCCGGTAGGCTTCCACGGGTTGTGGTTCCAGCTCGAGGCGCGGCATGCGGATCTTTAGCCCGTCCCCAAAGCGGCCACGCACCGCCATCTCCTCCTCGTTCGCGGCGAAGCGCCAGAGGTCGTTGATGCCCGGCTGGATGATCACGCCTTCCACCCCGCGCAGCAGGGTGCCCTCCTCAAGCAGACGCAGGTGCTGCCGGGTGTCAAAGCCGCTGATGCCCGCGTTGCCAATCCACGGCGCGTCTTTGCCAAGGCTTTCGCGCAATAGCTGGGACAGCCGCCATGGCCAGGTCTTCTCATCGTCGAGGTAAACGCACTCCGTCGTGCTGCCGCCCACGGCCAGCCAGCGGGGCTGTGCCCGGCTGGCGGGCTCCGCCGCGGCGCGCAGGCCCAGCCGGGCGGTGGTGAAACGCGCCGGCCCCGAGATGCCCGGCAGCAGCCCCGGGTCCGCCGGTATCAAGGCCGCGATGTTCGGGCCGCGGGTGTGGAAGTTGCGCCGCACTTCGAGGCGTTCATTGATGCCATGCGCACCCAACTCAAGCAGGGCCGCACCGAGCACACAGGCCGTCAGCAGAAGCAATACCGAAGGTGCCCGCCGCCGCAGGCCGGCGCTCATAAGGAGGCAGCACAGAAGCACGGGGGCCGCCACGGAGAGCGCAAGGCCCGTGCTTTCGAAAGCGCCCTCCGGTCGCCAGCCAAGGCTCCACGCGGTGAAGCTGTCAACAAGGGGCGTCGCCCCCAGGCCGAGCAAGGCGGCCACCACGGGCCCCCGCCCAGGGCCGGACAATCGACTGGTTGAATTCACGCCGCCGGGCTCCGTGTCGCGGGTCGGGAATTACGCACCGGCAGCAAGCCTGTGCGGGGAAGTGGAGTGAATGTATACAATCTAGGAAGGCAATTCCCAAACGGAGGCAATTCCTTGAAACGCCGGATATGCGCCCAATGCGGCGCGGAGATTGTGCCCGAGGGCATGCAGCATCCCGGTGCGGAGCCGTGTCCCGACTGCGGGGCAAGCCGGCTGCCGGACACCGCGTCCGCGCCGGTGGTCCTGCGCGACGCCCAGCCCGAGGTTGAGCAGGTCGAAGTGTTCACCTCGGAGGACGGCCGCACCATCTACCGTCAGTTCCGGCAGGGCCCCTTTGTCTTTCGCGAGTACACGCGTCAGGGCTCCGGCGGATGGGGCTGCGGGTGCGGCTGCCTCGTGCTGGTATTCATGGTCTATTTGATGCTGCGGGGATTCTTCTCCCTGTTCAGTTGAGGTTGCAAGGCAAGGAGGGGCTAGATGAGCGAGTTGGTGTTGCTGCGCCGTGAAGCGCGCGGCGTGGTGCGGCTATCCATGAACCGGCCCGAAAAGCGGAACGCGATGAGCATCCCCATGCTGGAGCAATTATGCGCCGCGCTCGACTCGGTCGCCGCCGATCCCAGCGCACGCGTCATCGTGTTTGGCGGCGAAGGCCCTACCTTCTGCTCCGGCCTCGATCTGGCCGAAGCGCAGGATCCCGCCCGCGCCCACCAGTCGGCGGAGCTGATAGCCCGCGCCTTGCGGGGACTTTACACTGCGCCCCAGGTCACCATCGCGCGCGTGCAGGGCGGCGCCATCGCGGGCGGTTGCGGCCTTATGACCGCCTGCGATATCGCCATCGTCGAAACCGATGCCAAGTTTGGTTACCCCGAAGTGCGGCGCGGACTCGTGGCCGGGCTGGTAATGACCCTCCTCGCCCAGCAGCTTCCCGAGCGGCAAACCCGTGAGCTGCTGCTGACGGGCGAGATTATTGGCGGCGAACGCGCCGAGGCCATTGGGCTCGTCAAT
>JBJOID010000316.1:0-7574 GCA_046047315.1 Candidatus Hydrogenedentota bacterium
TGCCGCGCCGCATGCGGCCACCCCGGAATGGTCTAATACCTCCGAGGCCATCGTCTTGTAATTGTCGCGCTGTTTCTGCTGGAATTCCTTCCAGACCCGGCGACTCCACAACTCGATATGATCCTCCACCCCAATCATCACCGCGTCACGCTCGATCTCGGCGTACTCGCGCAACGGGAGCGATACCGAAAACCGCCCCTGCGCGTCCGCCTTGAGCTCCGACGCGCCGCCAAGAAGAAAGCGCCGGAAGTCCAGCATCTTCGGGTCAAGCGCCGAGCGCGTGCGAACGCTCTCGAGCACCTTCTCCCAGGCCGACTTTTCAAACAGGAACAGCGCGCCATCGAAGCCACGAGTCACGATCCAAGTGTCGTGCTTGTTCGACTCCATTTGCGTGCGGAACTCCTTGGGGATGTTGACCCTCCCCTTGTCGTCCACACTGGTATAGGCTTCGCCGTAGTACATCCTAGGGACAATCTCCCACAATTACTCCCGCAGCTCCCACAATCTACCACGAAGCACTCGCCCTGTCAACGATTTTTCTTTCGTTGGCCCTTTATTCCCAATGGCTTACGCGATAACACAATATATTGTAGCTCAACTCTCTAACGACCACTAAATAAAGTGCGTAATCTAAACTTTACATTTTAGTGAGTCTTCCCGCCCCTAGGGATTGTGCATTCCGGCCGATTGGCAGCCTCGTCCGATTCGTTTACCACCAGCGCTGGCATGGGCTAAGAAATCGCATTGTGGACAAAGTGTGGAAGCCTCGTGAGATTCCCCTAACCCTGCGCTAACCTCTTTGCTGGCAATGAATCGGGGTGTGGATAAGTTGTGTGTAATTCTTGGAAAGTGAGCAATTTCCCCGTCTAAAGCGCGATATCACGCTGTGGATTTCCCAGAGCGAGAGATGCAATTGGCTGCGGGGTAGGCGTAGAATCCGTCGCCCACCATCGAGGCCAGCGCGGCGAGAGCCGTGGGCGCAATCCGCTCAGGGGTTCATCGCGTGGATATCGACGCCTTCCGCGGCACCTTTCAACGAGTCTTTCCAGGCCGCTCCATCTTTCAGCCCGAGGACGACCTATGGAACCCCATGGTGATGAATCAGCGTGACCTTTGCCCCGACGTGCAGGGGATGCTGTCCTTGCGCAAGCAACGGCTGCTGAACGTGGCCTTCTCGACCTTGCCGGAGGACGAGGCCTATCTCGAGATGGGCACCCTTGGGGCCATGGCGGATTCCCTGCACGACTGGCGGCTGCTGTATCACCTGCCCGCGCGCATGAACGGCGGCCTCGGCCTTTGGTGGAATGGCGTTGGTGTGCTGAGCTTCCGCCGTATCCACGCCGATGAGGGCGCGTTTATCTAGCGCTGAACTGAAACTCGAAGAACATCCCCCGGTGCCCCCTCGGCACACTCGGGTGCCCCTTCCCCCTTCGAAGGGGGACATCGGAGAAGCAT
Source organism: Candidatus Hydrogenedentota bacterium (assembly GCA_046047315.1). Classification (GTDB taxonomy): domain Bacteria; phylum Hydrogenedentota; class Hydrogenedentia; order Hydrogenedentales; family JAEUWI01; genus WGMK01. The sequence goes on from JBJOID010000316.1 coordinate 1,456, forward strand.
GGTCTTAGTGCCCCACCTTGTAAAGGGTGGGAGATGATTCCCCCATATTGTCCATGCCAGCCTGCCCCGAAACCACGCAAACTCCAGAAAGGTCTCTCCTCTGTCGCGTTGCGCGACGGAACGTGGGAGGATTTCCGGTGAACGTTGTGTGGTTCCGGATCGTGTTTGCGGGCTTGATGGCCCTGGGCTGCGGCCCGGTTTTCGCGAACGAGCGTGCGGAGAATTTTCGCCTGACGGACCAGAACGGTCGTTCGCATGAACTGTACTACCTTGCAGACCACGCCGCCGTGGTGCTGTTTTCTTTCGCGGCCGACTGCGCGACTTCGCGCGAGGCGGCGAGCGGACTGGCGGCGATGCGCGACGCGCTGGGCGAGTCGGCCCCGCCGGTGCTGGGGGTGAACGCGCTGCCGGGGGATGACCGTGCCGCCGTGACGGCGGCGCTGGGCGAGGTCGCCATGCCGGTGCTGATGGACCCAAGCCAGAGCATCGGGCGCTCCCTCGGGCTACAAGTCACGGGCGAGGCGCTGGTGCTGTCGCCTAAGGCGGACTGGGCCGTGACCTATCGCGGGGCGGCTGACGCGGAAGCCATTCAGGCGGCACTGGCGGGCAATGCCCCGCAGCCTCCGGCCGCCACGGGCCGGGCGATAGCCTATGCGGACTACTCACAGGTTTCCTACGCGCGCGACATCGTGCCGATTCTTGAGTCGAAGTGCGTGAGTTGCCACCGCGACGGAGGCCTCGGACCTTTCGCCATGAGCGATTACCGCAAGGTGCTGGGCTGGGGCGACATGATTCGCGAGACGGTGCGCACGAAGCGCATGCCGCCGTGGCACGCAGACACGGGTGTGGGCGAGTTTCTGCACAGCAGGGCCCTGAGCGCGGAGGAGGAGGCGAAGCTGCTGGCCTGGGTGGAACAGGGCGCGCCGAAGGACGGCGGCGAAGACCCGCTTCCTGCCATCGCGGCGAAGGCCGCGCCGCAAGGCTGGCAGCTGGGCGAGCCGGACCATGTGGTGCGGCTGCCCGAGACGCAGGACATCCCGGCGGAGGGCATTGTGGACTACCGCTACATCCCGGTGGCGGTGGGCGTTGAAGAGGACAAATGGGTGCGGGCGCTGGAGGTGCGGACGGACAACCCGGCGGTGGTGCACCATGCGCTGATCTTCATCAACTATCCCCGGGAGTACCGCCATAAGCAGCCGAAGCCCAACAAGGGGCTGCGGGGTTATTTCGCCTCGTACCTGCCGGGAGCACAGATTGCGCCGTTGCCGGAAGACGCGGGCATCTTCCTGCCGAAGGGCGCGGTGCTCACCTTCCAGATGCATTACAGCGTTACCGGCAAGCCGGAGAAGGAGCGGACGGAGATCGGCTTCTACTTCCACGACCGCCAGCCCGCGCGCGTGGTGCGGGTCGAGGCCGGGCACTACAACGACTTCCTGATTCCCCCGAACGCGCAGGACCACCCGACGCACTGCCACTATGAGTTCAAGCAGGACGCCGAAATCCTGGGGCTGTCGCCGCACATGCACTTCCGGGGCAGCCGCTTCCGCTTTGCCCTGAAGGAGGGTGAGGCGCAGGAGCGCACGCTGCTGAACGTGCCCTTCTACGAGTTCGACTGGCAGCCCATGTATTTCCTTAAGGAACCGGTGAAGGTGGCGGCAGGCACGCGGATGCTCTGCGACGGGGCCTTCGACAATTCGCACTTCAACCGGAAGAACCCCAACCCGGCGCAGTATGTGCCCTTTGGGGAGCAGTCCTTCCAGGAGATGTTCATCGGGTACATTCAGATGGCGACCCCGCTGGACCCGGCGGACTTTGAGCCGCGGGAGCTGGAGGAGAGCCAGCGCATTGGGCGCGGGGTCCCCATTACGCCGGAGAACATCGTGGGGATGAAGTTCCGCATTGTGGAGAAACTGAAGGTGGAGTTTCGGCCCGAGGGCAAGGTGGTCACCCTGCAGGGTGATCCCTTCGGCAGCTACTCCTTCGTGACGCCGGGCCGAATCCGCACGAAGAGTTTCTTCGGCGAGATCGATCTTTACGTGGTGGGCGACGAGCTGTACTTCGAGGGCGAGCCCACCACGCGCCTGGGATGATCGACCAGAGCCGGCGTGCCCTGGATCGCGGAGATTTGGCCGTGGCCGTTGGTTCCTATTCCGAGCGAGTACGACGGAGGCAAGCCTCCTGATGGAGAGCGGAGGCGAGCCTCCGCACTCCAAAGGGGAACTCCTTATCGCTGGGTTTGAATCTTCACCGGCTGTTCGCCCGCGCTCACGCCGCCTCCGCCGGAGCCATCCTCGTCGCCGGGGGTGACCGTGAACTGGAAGGTGGCCGGGCTGCTGTCCTCGGAAACGTCATTCAGAGTCAACATTAGTGGTAAGGGATCATTGCACGGTTCCCGCCCCACAAGGTTTAGGGTCGAGGCCCGCAGCATGTACTTCACGTCGCGGCGGCGCTTGGAGTCGCCGCCCTCGTCACCGAGGCGGTCGCCCGGCGCGGCATCGGGACATTCGCTCGAACGGAAGATGCGCCGATCGGGGATGTTGGATGGCGAGGTGCCCGTGACCACCATCTGGAAGGGCAGGTCGTAGAGGGCGGCGGTCTGGGCTTCATTCAAGGCGCCGACGATGATGTCCTCCGGCACCTGAAGGATGCCGGTGTAGCCCGTCTCGCGATAGACCCGCATGCCGCCCACGGCCACCACGCGGCTGTCTTCCAGCAGTTCCCAGCGGATCACGCGGCACTCCTCGGCGGCATTCTGGCCGGTGGCGGTGAGGTAGAACTGGCCCTCGACGCGGCTGAGCACGCCGCCGCAGGTGTCGCGCGCAGGCAGCGGGATGCGCGTGGAGGAAGCGAAGTCGCGCTCGCCCACGGTGGTGTTCACCTGGCGGACATTCAGCGGCAAGGCCGCGTCGCCGTCCACCCGGTTCCAGAACAGCTTCGCCCGGATGCGGGTGTCCACGTCGGAGCCGAGGTCGGCGGTGTTGGTCCAATAGACGAAGGGAATCAGCCCTTCGTCGGCGAAGTCGGTGAAGTTGGTTATCACCACCCCGAGCCCCGGCGTCAGCGCCGCATTGCTCTGCGGGAACGCGACAGTATCCAAGGGAGGCAGGTTGGCGGAGAGGTTGCCCGCCTCGTCTGCAACGAGGATGGTGAGCATCATGGTCTGGTCGATATTGAGCGGATCAAGCAGGCGATCGCCCAACAGGTCTCCATCGACATCGCTGGCTGCGTTGATTTCCTGCAGGCTGTCGAAGCGGCTCCACTCCGTGGCGGAAACGGCGCGGGTGGGATCCGTAGCGTCGAAGCGCCAGAGGCGGAAGGCTACCAGTTGCTGGCAGGTGTCCACCATGGTGCGGTTGGGGCTGGGCGAGCGATTGATCGACCATGAGAAGCTGGGCGACTCGGGATTGCCGGGGCCCTGAAGCGATACGTTTTGCGCGGTGAGGTCGGTCTCTTCGAGGCACCAGAATTCCATGTCGCGGTGGAAGCCGGGGCCGGTGATGGAGTTGAACAGGTTGCCCGCGATATCGGCGGCGGAGGGGTTCAGCACCACGCGCCAGCTGGTGTCGTGAATGAGATTGCCAAAAGCCCACTCGACATCGAGCGTGTCGAAGGTGCTGAGGCGGGTGCCCGGCGTGGAAGTTTGTGCGAAGGAGCCGGCGGCCAGCTGAGCCGGCGGCGAGCCGTTCAGGAAGGCGTCGCCATTGACCACCCCGTAGGCGTCGGCGATGACGGTGATGGGGGCAGTGCCGGGCAGGAAGCCGGCCGTCTCCACGGAGACGGGCTGGCCGGTGTCGCAGTCCAGCGGCGGCGCATCGAAGAATTGCAGCGGCAGCGTGAAGGTGAATGGAACCAGTTCATCGAGCGGTCCGTTGAAGTACACATGCTGCGGATAGCTGCGGTTGAGGCCCAGCGTCTGTGAGCCGTCGTTCACGCCGAAGCGGGATTCATTGCTCGGATTAAACCCGCCGAAGACCTGCGGTCCCCAGGCGGTGGGGAAGGGCCCGCCATAAGCGCCAGCGCGATCATTGGAGGTGACTACGTCGGCCAGGCGCAGCTGGTCATACGCGATGCCGTTGGCATCAAAGCCAAGCACCGGCGGCGTGGTGTCGATGATGAACTGATACTCGAATGCGGCGAGGTTGTTGTCGTCGCCCTCCAGATCAGTGCTGCCCGAGCGGATATAGAGCGTGGCGCGGCCATCCCAAATGGACTCTATCACCGAGTCATTCGGAAAGACTGTCGTGTAGCACGGCTGCGAAGGAGCGGTGAACCGAGCCTGCCCGAAACCGCTGGAAAGCTCGGTGATTGGGATAGGCTCAAACAACCCGCTGGAAACCTTGTCGCCCAGTTCTGGCTCGATCACGAGTTCGGCCGTGCTGAGATTGATGCCGCGTGTTTCCACCTGGATGAAGACCTGTTCGCTCTTACCCGCGACGGTCAGTCCATTGGTGTTGACCACGGGCTGGCCGTTGCCGTCGGTCACAAGAATGAGGCCGCTGATCCATCCTGCCAGCTGGCCCGCGCCGAGTTCGTCGGCGCCCACTTGCGACGTGTTGGCCCGGCGGTCGCCCTCGAAGTCGCTCTTCACGAGTCCGGCCACGGCGTCGAGGGCCTCGGTGATCGAGGGCTCCGTGGCGGTGGCGGTCACGCCGCTGGCGAGCGCGGGCGTCTGGGCTTCGTCCAGCTTGCCGGGCCACGCGTCCACATCGGTGGAGAAGACGATGGGGTCGGTGCGCGGCGGGGCGGCGGTGACGGCGCTGTTGTAGCCCACGGGGGCGGCGGTGTTTTGCTCGATCAGGTTGCCATGCCAGTAACCCACGGCCGAGCCGCCCAGCACGATGGGGGCGTCGCCGGGGCCGGCGAAGAGGCTGGACACCACGGTGGACTTACCGCCGCTGAGCAGGATGCTGGCGGGGGCGGTTTCAACGAAGGTGCATTGGACGATGTTGGTGACGCCGCCGCTCTGGATGATGCCGCGGTTGCAGCTGGCGAAGACCGAGCTTGCCGCGTTCACCGTGCCGCCGCCAAAGGGAATCAGCACGCTGGGGCTGCCCTGGCTGAGGAAGGCGTTGGCCAGGTTGAGCGTGGCCCCCACGGCCACCTGCACGCCGGGCGCGCCGCCATAAAGCCCCACGCTGTCGAGTGTGAGCGTGGCGTTCTGCTCCACCGTGATGTTGGCCGTGCCGCCCAGTTGAATGCGCACCTTGTCGGGGCGGTCGTCGTTGTTGCCGCCGGGCCCTTCGATAAGGATGGGCGAGTTGCGGTTTTCCTGGATGAGCACCACGCCGTTGATGGTGTAGCTGCTGTTGCCGTCGAGCCGGATGCGCGTATTGGCCTGGGCGTTGTTGATCAGGTCGGTGAGGTCGGCGCCGTTGGCGGGGGTCACCGTGGTCTGTGCCCACGCGCCCAGCGCGGGCAGCGCCAGCAGCGCCAGCGCCGCCAGCCAGCGGTTCAGGTGGATTGTCACGTTCATGGCTTGTCGCCTCCTGTGCGCCGGGCGCGGTGCGCGCGGCTCCCCGGTGAAGTGGCCTGCGGTATCAATGAGTGCGGATATGCCATGGCCTTCATCCGGGATTACTGCTTCGACACGTCGGCGATGTCGGAGTTGTCGGCGGGGGCGCGGCGCTCGTACACCATGCGCGTGCGGCTTTCCGCCGTGGTAATGAACTCGCTCGGGTCGCGATAGTTGTAGCGGCCGTCGTTGTTCGCGTCGATGCCATAGCCCGACTGCACCGTGGCGATCACTTCGTACACGTCGGAGCGCACGGTGATGGACGACGCGATGCGGCGGAAGCGATCCACCACTTCCTGGGCGCGGCGCTCGGCGTCGCTGTTGTTGCTCAGCGGGAAGAGCGGCGGATCATCCGGCCCGAAGGCGGGCGGCTTATAGGCCGACTCTTCGGAGATCAGGTCCCCCACGCTCTTGTAATAACGGCCGTCCGCGTATTCCGTGCGGCCCAGTTGCAGCAGCGACAGCAGCAGGTAGCGGCTGGCCTTGGCGGCATTGGCGTAGGCCGTGGCAAAATCGAGGCTCGTCGGCGCAGCCGGGAACCCGACGCCGTTGAACAAGGGGCTCAGGGTTCCCTTTACGCCAGTCACCTCACCGAGATCATTGAACT
>JBJOID010000317.1:0-5002 GCA_046047315.1 Candidatus Hydrogenedentota bacterium
AAGTAGGCCCATTCCGCCGCGGCGCTCTGCTTGAGCGTGGCGCGAAATTCGTGAACAATGCCGCGATGCAATCGCAGGAGAAAGGCATGAGCGAAGCGAAGTATCAGGGCGTCATCCTCGCCGCCGGACACGGCTCCCGCATGGGGCCTTTTGGCGAACAGGCCCCCAAGCCGATCGCCCCGATATGCAACAAGCCGCTGGTGGTCTACCAGTTGGAGCATCTCAAGTCGCTCGGCGTCGAGGAGGTGGTCATCGTAATCGGCCATCTCGGGCACGTCATCACCCAGCACCTCGGCGATGGCTCACGCTTCGGCGTCCGCATACGCTACGTGGAGCAACAGCAACGGCTGGGACTCGCGCATGCCGTCGGCCAGATCGAGCGCCACGTGGATCGCCCCTTCATCCTCTTCCTCGGAGACCTCTACTTCCAGTTCAAGAACCTCCAAAGTCTGGTCGAGGAGTTCGAAACGCATCACCCTGCGGCGGTGCTCTCGGTGAAGGAGGAGGAAGACGTCAACGAGGTAAAGAAGAATTTCTCCGTGCTGCTGCGTGAGGATGGTTCCGTGAAGCGCGTCATTGAGAAGCCCCGCTATGTCAGCAGCATGCTCAAGGGGTGCGGCCTATACCTTTTCGACCTCCCCATTTTCGACGCAATCCGCCGCACGCCGCGCACCGCAATGCGCGATGAATACGAGCTGACTGATTCGATTCAGATTCTTATGGATCTGGACTATTCCGTGCGTGCCGCGGCCTGCGTGCAGTACGACATGAACGTGACCTTCATTCGCGATCTCATCGCCTGCTGCCGTTTCGAGATGGCGCGCCGGGGCGTGCGTCAGGTGGTCGATGACTCCGCCCAGGTACATCCCGAGGCCGTGCTCGACGAAAGCGTCATCGGTGAGCGGGTGGTCGTCACCAAGCCCGTGCGGCTTGAACGATGTGTCGTGCTGCCCGGCGCCGTGCTCGACGACGGCCATGACTACCACGACACGGTCATCACGCCCTCCGCCCGTCTGCACGCCCGGCACACCTGAATCACTCAGGCGCGCAGGAATTCCAGCGTTGCATGAATCACATCGGGATCCTTCAGGATTCGACGGTGTCCGAGCCCATCGGTGCTGATGAACTGGGCATCCGGCCACGCGGCATGGATGCGCAAGGCGTTATCATATGTCACTTCCGTATCGTCGCGGCAGTGGATGATGAGGCAAGGCACGGTTAGGTGCACGGCCATGTGGGCCAGGTCCAGTGCTTCCGCTTTTATCCCCATGCGACGCTCCATGCGAGCCAGAAAGCGAAGCCAGATATTCTCTGGAATCTGAAGGATCTCCCGGAATTGTCCCATGGGGTACATCAAGCGTGCGGGAGAGCCTATCATTACGAGTCGGTTCGTCGTGAACTGTCCGGTGGATAAGGCCATGGCACAGGCTGCTGCTCCAAAAGAGTGCGCGATGACTGCGTCAATGGGTCCGACGGCTTCCCGCATCGCCGCGAAAACACGCCCGAAGTGCAAGAGTTCAGTCTCTTTGCCGGGGGAGCGACCATGCGCCGGGCCGTCGAAGGCCACCACGTTATAACCTGCCGCGAGAAGGGGCGCCACGAACCGGCCCAGTTGTGTTCCCCGTCCTTCCCATCCATGCGCCAGCAGGACTGTGGGGCCGCTTCCTTCCCAGCGCAACGCGTCGAGCGCCATGCCGTCGAAGGGCACCCGGAAGGAATGGGTGGCGGCATCACGAATTTGCTGCTCGTGGGACGGCGCATCAATCCGGCGAGGCATCACGAAGGCTCGCTCCGCCAGCCATGCGCCTGCTGCGGGGCAAACAGCGCCGAATGCCGAAAACAACATGCGGCCCAAAGCCACCAACCTGGGGTCATGCACCGCCTTGGGAGGCTTGGGCGAAGCTGTCATATTCGGATTGCTCAGCGTTGAATCGGGCATCGGAGTCCTACCTATCGTTAGGTAGGCAGGATACGGCAGGAGGGAGTTTCTGTCAAGAGGAACCGCTGGACCTGTTGCACGGGCGTGGAGATCGAACTTGTAAGAAACGCCCGGCACGAGCGCATGCCGGGCGTTTCGATTGGGCTTTGCTATTTGCGTCTCGATGATTACGCCTTACGCTATTCTCCTCGAGCGTGAAATTGGCGCCGTTTAAACAGTCCTACCCCCGCACAGGCAAGTGCGAAGCACAGTCCTGCAAGCGTCCACGGATTGGAAACAGGGACGCTATTGGCGGGGTAGACTTCGAGGAAGTAGGGCTGGGTTTCGAGCACCTGCTTGCTGCCGTCGTCATACACGCACGTGTACACTGCTTCATCGGATTCAAATACCGGATCAAAAACCAGGAAGCGGGTCTGCGTGCCGGTCACGCGGGGAGCGTCTTCGCTCATGTCCAGGCCGTTGCGTCGCCACTGGTAGCCGCTGCCGGAGGGAGCCGTAAGCACCAGGTACTCGCCATCTTCGGGGAAGGTGGGGGTGGCGTAAATGAACCCGGCATTGGGATCCCCGCCGATGGAGATAACCGGGGGATTGACCACGCGCAAGCCCGCCTCGCCGGGAGCAGGAACTTCCAGCACGTCCTCCGCGAGATACAAGACCCCGGAGTCTAAGGCCAGATAGTTCAGCCACGAGGAATCCCAGGAGTCCGCGATGAAGGGTTCGGAAGGATCGGAATAATTGACGATGTGCAGTCCGTCGAAGCCGGCGGCCACATAGCCCGTGGCGCCGATCACCGCGAAGGTGCCGTTGTAGTTCTTGTTGCAGCCGCCACATTCAGAGAGTGCCGCCGTCGAGGGGAGCGATAGTGAACCCAGCGGCACGGGAGAGGACGGCACCGTAACCTCGAAGGAGTACAGGGCTTCGCTACCGCGCACGTGGCAGTCGACGCCATCCAGATAGACTTCACGGATGTCGGCGGAGTCCACGCTGGTCAACGAGGCCAGCACCGGCGTGGAGGGTGCGCTGACATTGAGCACCTGAAGCCCCGAGGTGCCCGCCGCACAAAAGAGGAAGCTGCCATCCAGCTTCGCATCGTAGACAGCCGTCACATTGGGGAAGACACCAATGTATTGGCCGACCGTTGAAATCGAGCCCGGGTCGCTCACATCAAAGATGTTGACGCCGCTCGTGCCGCCCGCATACGCGAGTGAACCGGACACTGCTACGGTATTGCCAAAGGAGCCCCCGCCGGGATGATTCTGGCTGCCAATGATGGACATGCTGGCGGGCACGGTTGCATCAACGATGAGGATCTTGTTGGCATTCACCGCGTAGACGAGGTCGCCGCTAACCGCGATGTCATTCGGTCGGTCGGCGGAGATGAAAGTGAGCGAGCCCAAGAGCAGCGGCGTTGATCCGCTGACCGGCAGAAGCACCGTCAATGCAGCGCGATTGGTGCCAGCAAACTTCGAGACATCCGTAAGCAGGTACATGCGTCCATTGGCGAACACCGGCGCCGCGAGCGGCTCGCCAAGGTAGTGGCGCAGGTAGGCGGCATCTAGGGTCAAGCCACCCGGATTCGTGGCATTCAGGATGTTCACACCGGATCCATTGGCGACCAGCAGCTTGGAAGGAGCAATCGCCATGTCGCCCTGGCCCACCACACTCAGGCCCGAAAGCACCGTGGAACCAAGCAGGCTGGGACTCGATGGATTGCTGATGTCCAAGCCTTGAATCTGGGCAATGTTCGACGCGAATGCCGTCGTGCCTGAAACGGCGAGGGACAGGGCCGTCAAGCCGGGAGAGCTCAGTTGGGGCAGAGAGGCCAGGTTGCCATCCAGAATTACAAGGTTGGAGTCGTAAAGGAAGACCAGCGAACCGAGGGCTTCGATCTTTTTCTGGCTTCCCACGCTGGTGTTGAAGCCTACCTCGAAGGGGGCATTCGGGGCGGTGTAATCCAAGGAACGCACTGAATCCGGATTTGCCGTCTTGACGAATACGCGATTGCCCGACGATGCGATGTCCAGTACTTCGGGGGTTGTCGCATTCACACCGGGGGAAAGATCGAAGGAACTCACCTGCGTCGGCGAAGCGGGGTTGGCGCAGTTCACGGCGTAGATGCCGTGAGAACGCACGCCTATGTAAACGAGGTTTCCCTGCGCCGTCATGGAGCGCCCCGAGGTGGACTGCTCGAAACCCGTGGTCGAGGCTGGTGGCGTGTAGGTGCCACGCACCACGGGATTTGCCGGGTCAATGACATCAACTACCTGCAACGCGATCGGGCCATTATCCCTCAGCACATAAAGGTTGTCGCCCTCCAACTCGAGTCCGGCCACCCTGCCGAGGGTAACACGATTCTCATCCAGCAGCGAACAGGTGCCCAGCAGCGCAGGAGAGACGGAGTTGCTGACATCCAGCACCAGCAATTCATCACCCACGGTGGTGAAAACGATATTGCCGACTGCCGCCACGTAATCGGTTTCGTGTCCCATGTAGCCAACTTGATCGGGAACGATGGCGGCTTGGGCCGGGGCGCCAATCAAGCCGAGTGTCCCTGAGAGATACAAGAGCGCGGACAGGCAACGAATGCGTAAGGAATGCGGTTTCATGGTGTGTGCTCTTTCTCGATGATGAAATGAATCCACGCAGGGACTTCATCGAGGAAAAACGCAACCAGACGATCGTGGCGTCCCAATGGACGCGCACGAACCTGCCCCAGCCCAATCTAACTTCCCCGAATCGCCCACAAGCGATGCTATGCTACGACGAACGACGCAAATCTGTCAACGAAATTCAAGGAAATCAGGACAGACTAGGCTGGGGGCTGTTGATGCCACAGTCCATCTTCAGGCAAGAGGCCAAAGATCAGCTGGTCGGTTCGCTCGCCTTGCTTAAGCATCCGCCGGCGCAGGCGGCCCTCAAGCTTGAATCCACATTTTTCCAGCACCCGTGCCGAGGCGGGGTTCCAGCCGTAGACGCGCGCCTCTATCCTGTTGGCATGTAAACAGTTAAAGCCGAAATCTACGACGAGTCGTACCGCTTCGGTGGCAATGCCCCGTCCCCAAT
>JBJOID010000318.1:0-3184 GCA_046047315.1 Candidatus Hydrogenedentota bacterium
ACCTCGCCGACCTGCATGCCATTCTGGAGGCGTTTCCCCGGCTCACCCGCACGCTGTGCGAGCAGTTCAGCGAGCGATTATTGGAACTAAACGCCCAGCTCAGCCGCCACCGCCAGCACCTAATGATGCACGCGAAGCAGGAGTTCTTCGAGAATGGTGCGCTCCTTTTCAATGCGGGCGAACCCGCCACGCGTCTGTACCAGTTGGTCGATGGGGTGGTCGCGCTGGTTGATGCCTCGGGAATTGAACATCTCATCCGCCCCACCGGGCGGCGCGCAGTCTTCATAGAGCCCTTGCCCTATTTTGTTGGTGGCGCGTATGGCCGCACCGCTGTGGCTCGTGGCATGGTCATCGCCGTGTCGATCGCCGCGCGCTCCCGGGAGGCGGTCGTGCGCAACTTCCCACATCTCACCCTGGACCTGCTTTCGCAGGCCCAGTCACAAGAAGACCCGGCTGGCAGGCATGGCGTCCAATCTTCCTGAAGGCCCTGCCATCAGCGTGGTGGTGCCGTCCTACAATCCCGATGCGCGGCTGTTTGCGCGGCTCTACCACTCGCTTTGTGAACAGACCTATGCTTCGTTCGAAGTCATCGTGGTGGACGACGCCTCGCCTTCGGCGGACTATGCACTCCTTCAGGACAAGCGCTTTCGCCTCCTTCGTCTGGAGAAAAACGCCGGCCCGGCGGCGGCGCGCAATGCAGGCGCGGCGGCGGCGCGCGCTCCTGTGCTGTTCTTCACCGACACCGACTGCGAGCTCGCCCCGGATTGCCTTGCCGCCATGGCGGACGCCATCGCCTCGGAATCCATCCTGGTGGGGGACACCCGCACGCGCGTGGAAACCGCTTTTGGCCGGGCCGTCGCTCTCTTGGGTTTTCCCGGTGGCGGCGCCCTTGGCTTCGACCGGGTCTGGCGCGTCGATGCGCATGGCTATACCCGGAGCTTCAGCAGTTGCAACCTCGCCTTTCGGAGGGAGTGCTTCGAGGCATTAGGCCGCTTCAACGAGGATTTCCCTGTCGCGGGCGGCGAGGACACCGTGCTGGCCCGCAAGGCCGCCGACGCCGGCATCCGCATCCGCTACGTTCCCGGTCAGGTGGTGTATCACGTCGAGAAGTCCTCCCTGCGCGATTTCCTCCGGTGGCAGATTGTCCGGGGCCGGGGCAACTACCATATCCATCGGCATGTGCCCGAAGTGGGGGGCTACCTTCGCCTGCGCGTATGGACTTATGCCAACAGCATGCGTGCCGCCGGGTTGCTCTACGCGCTCCCCGTCACCCTGCTCTGGGTGCTAAGCATGCTCTATCAGACCCTGGGCTACCGCCTTGAACAGCGACGCATTCCGTCAGACAAAGCCTAGTCAGAAAGCCGGCGATTCGTGATGAGCAGCGCCAGCCCGTAGAGCAGCACAATGCTTCCCGCCGTGAGAAAGATGTAACGGCTCGTATTGGGCGCGGCTTCCAGCGCCGACTCGGATGGCTTTGCCGGATTCACCAACGCGGTCACTTTCGCCCCCGCCGGATACCGCTCCACCATCGCCTCGGCCTTCGCCTCGTCCATGCTCTGGTATGCCTCCGGGTCGGGCGTGATACGGCTGGACTCGTATTGTTCGCCTGAGTAGTCGTAGACATAGGCGATTTCCACGGCGTGCGTCTCCCGCGTGCGTGTGGTGTTGCCCCACGGCTCCTCCACCTGGCGGGTTACCACCAGGCTGCGAGTAATCTCGCACGGCACCGTGTCCCATCCGCCGAGTTGATTGTCCAGCCCCGGAAGCGCCACTCCGGCGATCAGCACTCCGAGGCTCGCAAGAATCGCCGCAATGCCCAGCACACGGTTGGCATGGGGCGACAAGGGCGAAAGCGGAATCGGCTGGGGATTGTCAATCTGTGGCATGCGTCGAGTGTAACACAAGCGAAAGCTCAGCGAGCGCCTGGAAGGCTGGGTTACGGAAGCAATGCCTGCGCCTGTTCCCGCGCAATCTGGAGCCGCGTCTTCACGACGGTATTCTCCGGCGCGGCCTCGGCCGCGCGTTCCCATGCCCCCAGCGACGAAGCATGATCCATCTGTTGGCCCCCTAGGACCCGACCATAGGCATAGGCGAGGGTCCAGTCGTCGGGCATTTCACGCAATCCCTCCAACAGGACGGCGGCCGCCTCGTCATGCGCGCGGGTGGCTTCAAGGCAGTTTGACAGCGCAAGTCGAAATTCCGGGCGAAGCAGCCCCAAGTCCAGGGCCTCGCGCAAGCGTGGGATGGCCGCCGCGGGATCACTCTCTGCCAGTGCGTGCAGCTCCTTGGCAAGGGCGTTGATGGCCGTCGCGGGCGGCGATGCGGTTTGGTGTGGAGCAAGGGTGCCCGGCCAGCGCAAGGTCTGCACCCTTCGTTGCAGCGCGGGAACTTCGGCCAGTGCAAAGGCACAGTGCGTTCCAATCGGCCCCGTTGTGGTCACCATGTAGAGTCCCCGGAATGCCTCCGCGTGTTGGCTGGGTATTCCCACCGCGTCGAACCAGCTGGCAAAGACCTCGCCCACATGCTCGGGGATGTGGATGAAATACCGCATGCGCTCGCCCGTACCGATGGCAGGGCTGGCCTGCACCAGCAGGGAGTAATCCTGTCGGCCCGCCGCGGAGGAAACCAGCCATTGCAGGGGGGACTCCCCCTCGAAGCTCTCAAAATCTATCGCAAGATAATGTCCACGGAAGTAGGGCTGCTCGATGCTAGGGTCGGGCAGGGCTTTGGGCAGCGGGCGCTTTGGCCGGAAATAAGTCCACTCCCCAAAGGTGTGCCGTGTCACTTCGAGTGGCTCCAGCGTTGCGTCGCGCAAGGCCTCCTCCACTGAGGCCACATTGCCACGTTGCGCCAGCATCGCCAGTCCCCATGGCAGCAGGACGATTCCCGTCGCCGCCCCGTAGAAAAGCAGCACGCGCTTTGCCCCAGCGACCCACGCTGCAAAATCCCGGCCTTCGTCCGCTTCATCGTTGGCATGCCGCCGGTTCCATAGCCCACGCGTCAGCATCCAAAGCGCATGCGCGGGAATCACGCATGCCGCCGCGGGCAGGAACGCCATGTGGAAGGAATGGCGTACTTCGAATTGCAGCGAAGTAACCGCGCAGAAATACGCGGACAGCAGAAACAGCATAAGCGCCAGCGGCAGCGAACGGAACGCGACAAGCCCGAGGGCAAGGACGGCATA
>JBJOID010000319.1:0-3952 GCA_046047315.1 Candidatus Hydrogenedentota bacterium
AAACGGTGCCTGCGACCTGAAGCGTTTCCGCTGGGAACCCAAGACGCCGGAGAAGTACCACTACGAAGGGGAAATCGATGTGGGGGAAATCCCGTTTCGATGAGGAAGCTAAAGATTTTTCGGACGCCTTTGACAATACTTTACGATTGCTCTACGCTTTCCCACTGCACCACCTTCGTGTATAATGGCGCGAACAAGTTGACCACGATAACGGAGGGCGGGGTGATGACCACCTACCCCCATGACGATGGGGGCCGGACGATATCGAAGGCGGACGGCGCGCACTCGGCCACCTATGGCTGGCGGTCTTCGGGGAGTGCCGCCGTACCGGCGGCCAGACCAGGCAGCCGGGAATCGCTTCGACCACCTCGTTGCCAAGATCCTGCTTGGCAACGCCCGTGCCTTGGTAGCTCCTGCTTCTTGCTCGACGCTGACCGCCCAGTCACCGTCCTCGCCGCAAAGCCACCAAGCAGGAGCTTGGAAGACAAGCGCGTGACCAAGGAGGACCTTGGTCACGAGGGGTAATTGACCGCAGCAATGACCGAGATGAACAAGAGTCAAGTGGCATCAATAATGAAAACTATCACAAAAATCCTCTTCCTCGTGGCTTCAGGTCAGTTGATGGCTATAGCTGAGAGCAGTATACATGTTGGGATAGTGTATGAATTCGAAAAAGAACTACTGACAGATAATGTAGAATTTGTAGAGAAACTACGCAGCAAGTCAATATGCGGGTTCGATAAAGATGAGACACAATCTAGGGATTTATGCTTTTACGAACTCCAGACTACAAAACAAAGAAGCAAGGTGCTATCTTGTAGTTTGACAAGGTCTCCAACTGGTGACGGTGGATTCGACGGAGAAGCTGTAAGTCTCGTATTGGAGTCCCCTTATCCCAGTGTTCCCGAATCTTTCTCGCTTTTGGGAGTAGTAGTCTCCAGTATCGATTGTAATGTCGAGGCGCGAGTAGAACGTATTATCAGTAAAAATGAATTACATCGACTAATAAATATTGATGTAAATAATGCCGATCAAAATCTAGAGAAAATAGTTAATTTAGCTAATATAAAACTAAATTTAAGAATCGAGATTACTGGTCAGCAGGTTGTATTGGAAATAGAAACTATTAAGGATACAAGAAGATTTTATTTCGTAACTCCGATAGCTCGTCAAAGCAATTTGGTCGTTGCGCAAACTGAACCCGATTCGGACCTCGATGGCTCTGATGCAGATTTTTGGATAATTGAATTCGGATCACCGTCCACTCATCTTCTGCTTGTTAGGCATATGGTGTCTACATTGTGGTTGGTTGACGTAAAAGCTCAAGAACTGCGACTGTTGGAGCGGTTTTATAAAGGACCATGATCGTGGAGAACTCGATATACCCACACCCGCGTTTTCTCGTTACACCGGCCCCCCGGTGTAACGCATCTTCCGCCGCTCCCGCGGCTAGAGTGATGGGAGCCGCAGGAGCGGCGGAAGATGCGCGACACCGCCGGAGCGGATGTCGCGAGGCCGTGTACGGGTTCGCGTATAACGGGGCGAACGACTTGACCACGATGACGGAGGGCGGGGTGACGACCACCTACACCTACGACGACTGGGGCCGGACGATATCGAAGGCGGACGGCACGCACTCGGCCACCCATGGCTGGCGCTCTTCGGGGAGTGCCGCCGTATCGGCGGCCAGACCACACAGGCGGGATTCGATTCGTTCCCGCCCCCGCAGCATCCGCGCCACCAACGTCCTGCCCGATAAGCACCACATGGGTACCGCCTCAGCCGCAGGGTACTGCGGCACTCCCCTTTGCGCCGTAAATGTGTTATGGCGGAGGGCGACGGAGGCAAGCCTCATGAGGAAAAGCGGAGGCGAGCCTCCGCAGTCCATACGGTCTGCATCCCAAGCTACTGACCGGGGACATCCTTTACAAATTAATCCGGGCACATGAATTACACCTTGTGCCATGACTTCCTTCCTCGCATCACGTGCCGCCTCTCTCGGGCGCGGGCTTCGGCGTCGCCCGCCCCAAGCTGTGGTAACGCGCGGCCGTGGCATGAAACCACTGTTCCGCGCGATGCATCTACTCCACATGTTCGCGCCGCTTGGCAATGCCCACCAAATAAGGTAGGCTTGCCGCTTGGCCCCCGCGTGGCGGGTGAATAAACGAGGGAGGAAGATTCGGATGCAAGGACAGGGCGACAAGACGATGAGCCGGCGGACCTTTATGGCGGCGGCGGGGGCGGCGAGCATGGGCCCCTACATCATCCCCGCGTCGGTGTGGGGTTCGGAAGAGAAGGCGGCGCCGAGCAAGCGCTACACGGTGGGCCTTGTGGGTTGCGGCGGGCAGGGCAATGGCCTGCTGGAAAACGCCATCCGCCACAAGAATGTGCAGGTGGTGGCGCTGTGCGACGTGGACCAGAAGCGCCTGGACGAGACGAAGCTGAAGGTGGACCAGTTCAACGGCGACACGGCCTGCGCGGCCTATCGCGATTATCGTGAGCTGATTGCGCACGAGGGGCTGGACATTGTGATCTGCGCGACGCCGGACCACTGGCACGCGCTGGTCTGCGTGGAAGCGGCCAAGGCGGGCAAGGACATCTATTGCGAGAAGCCGCTCACCTGGTCGCTGGGTGAAGGCAAGGCCGTGGTGAAGGCGGTGCAGGAAAACCAGCGCGTCTTCCAGACCGGGAGCATGCAGCGCGCGGGGCGGCAGTTCAAGCAGGCTTGCGAGCTGGTACGCAATGGCTATATCGGCCAGGTTTCCGAGATTCTGGTCAGTCTGCCCGACTACGGCAACGCCAAGTGGGTGGACGAGTTCCCCAAGCCCCCGGCCGAGCTGGACTGGGAAATGTATGTCGGGCCGGCCGAGTGGACCCCCTTCCACCCCGAGCGCTACCACTGGGACTGGCGCTGGTGGATGAGCTTTGGCGGGGGACAGATGACGGACTGGATCGGCCACCACGGCGACATCGCCCACATGGCCATGGGCTGGGACAACACCGGCCCCCAGGCGGTGGAGGGCATTCGCTGGGAATTTGGCAAGGAGCGCAACAACCTCTACAACGCGCCCTCGCGGTATATGTTCAAGTGCACCTATGAAGGCGGCGTGACCATGACGGTGGCGAATGCCAGCGACATGCCCGACAACTTCAAGGCCGCCGCCACGGGGGACCTCGGCACGCTCTTCATCGGCGAGGCGGGCAAGTGGGTTTATGTGGACCGCAGCGGCATCAACGCCAGCGACGAGAAGCTGCTCAAGACGCGGGTGCGTCTCTCCGAGTTCCGTTTCCGCAAGGGTTCGAACCACATGACCGACTTCCTCGAATGCGTCGAAACGCGCGAGGAATGCCTGGCCCCGGTGCATGCCGGACACCGCTCCGCCTCCATCGGCCACCTTGGCAAGATAGCCTGCACCCTGGGCGCTTCGTTCCTTTGGGACCCGGTTGCGGAGACCATCACGGACAACCCCGCGCTGAACGGGCTGCTCATGCGGAAATACCGGGGGGATTGGGCCTTGCCCGCCTAGCGGAAATAGCCGCACCCGCGGCGTTGCAACTTACCCTAAACCGTCACCGGGGAGAATGTTACGTAAACCGTACTTCTCCCCGGTGTGATTTGTCTGAAGCTAAGTGCTTCCGCAGAAACCACTTGCTGCTTCACCCGCGAGATTGCGGAGCGACCGCCGCTTGTGCTACCCTGCGATCCCGTTGGCGCTAACGGGAAATCCCCCCTCTTCGCTAACCCCAAGCAGTACGCCCGCACTGTGTTTTCTTTGTCGTTGGAAGGAGAAGGATCGCATGAACGCAGGCTTGAGAACCCCTGAATCGCGCCTTCTCGCGGGGCGCCACGGAGCGAAGACGCAATGAACCCCACGCGCTATGTGTTCGTCACCGGCGGTGTGGTGTCCTCCGTGGGCAAGGGCGTGCTCGCCGCCAGCCTTGGGCTGCTGCT
>JBJOID010000320.1:0-6127 GCA_046047315.1 Candidatus Hydrogenedentota bacterium
CTTGTGCATGGCAAGATAGAGGTCGAGCTGTTGTCCATCCTGCCATTGCTCGCGCATCTGCTTGCTGAAGTGGGTCATGGCTTCGCCGTAGCCGGCCACCCGCTCGCGGTGGAAGGCGGGCTGAATCATGCGCCGCTGGCGGAGGTGAAAGTCTTCCTCGGAAGTGAGCAGGCCCTGCCCGGTGATCAGCTTGAGGAAGAAGTAGTAGCGGTCCTTGTGAAAATCTTTGTGCTTGCTCACCAGGCAATCCTGCACGTGGTCGGGATTGAGGGTGAGGAAGATGACGAGACTGCCGAGATTGAGGCGTACCACATCGCCGTATTTGTCGAAGAGGGGCTGAAGGGGGGTGATGCGGTCGTCGCCCCAGGTGAATACGAAGCGCCAGGATTCGAGCAGGCCTGGCCCGGGCACCCGGTCGCCCGGTATCCGCGCATCTGGTAAAGTGGCGCTTTCACTCGACATGGCTGGGCTCTTCCCGGTTGCCGGCAGTTTAAGAGAGAGGCTTCATCCTAGTGCCCCTATTCCACACGAAGCAAGGATTTCGCGCGGCAGTGTTCGCTATTGCCGCGTTAATGACACTGGGGGGCTGCGCGGGGCGGCGCGGCGGCGAAGGGTTGGCCACCGGCCTGCAGGCGCCGCGAAGCAGCCTGACCGCGCCCATTCATCATCGGCCGGTCACAGTGTCATCGCGCTTTGGCGAGCCGCGCGGCGACCGCATTCACAAGGGGATAGACCTGCAGGTGCCTGCGGGCACCCCGGTGCATGCCACCGCGCCGGGCCGCGTGACCTTTTCAGGAGAGCAGCGCGGCTATGGCGACGTGATCATCATCGAGCATGGCGGTGGACTGGCCACGGTCTACGCGCATTTGAGGAAGCGGCGCGCGGACGCGGGCGACCAGGTGCGGCAGGGACAACACATTGGCGACGTGGGACGCAGCGGCAACGCCACCACCCACCACCTGCATTACGAGGTGCGGGTGGACGGGGTGCCCGTGGATCCGGAGCCGTATTTGCCGAGGTAGGCCGAGGCGCTACTCGCCCGCGGCCGCACCGGGGTTGGCGGCAAAGGTGACTGCCTGGGCCTCCGCCTCGGCCGCGGCCTGTTCCGCGGGCGCGGGCGTCAGCGACACGCCCGCCTTGGGGGCGAGCCAGGCCAGACCCTCGTCGAGCATGCGAATGATCTCCGGGCCGTCGCCATCGCGCAGGCCGGGGTGATCGATGTCATACCACACGATTTCCTTGGGCTCGGCCAGCGCGGCGTAAAGCGCGCGACCGGCATCGGGCGAGACGAGGGCGTCATCCTCGCCGCATTGCATGAGCACGGGCGTTGGGGCGGTCATCGCGGCGCTGCGCACGGGATCAAAGGGTCCGCCCAACCAGCGCGCCACCGGTTTGAGCATGCCAAGCAACAGTTTCGATTGGGACTCACCCAGAGCCTTGGCCAGTTCATCGCGAATGAGGGGGGCGTCAAGCATGACCTTGAAATCGCCGCCGCCCACCACCAGCACGCCCGCCTTGAAACGCTTGTCGTGTGCAAGGATGTGGGTTCCGGTCATCGCGCCATAGCTGGCGCCTACGAGGTAGAGCCGCTCGGGGTCCACATCGTCGCGGGTTAGCAGATAGTCGGCGATGCGCCGGGCATCGTTCACGGCCTTCCAGCCACGGTCATACCAGGCCAGCGCCTTCTTCAGGCCGTCTTCCTGAATCTTGCGTTCCCCCCGGTTCCACTGGTCGTAGGAGACCATGGCGAAACCCGCATTGGTGAAAGGAGTGCAGATGGTTTCCACGA
This sequence comes from Candidatus Hydrogenedentota bacterium, assembly GCA_046047315.1. Classification (GTDB taxonomy): domain Bacteria; phylum Hydrogenedentota; class Hydrogenedentia; order Hydrogenedentales; family JAEUWI01; genus WGMK01. The sequence goes on from JBJOID010000320.1 coordinate 1,790, forward strand.
AGCGCTTGTCCTGGCCGCTGCCGTGCACGAACACGATGGTGGGAAGCTTGCCTTCGAACTCCAGCGGCTGGGTAATCACGCAAGGCACCCGATCTCCCGGGCGGGCTTCAATGCTGAACTCCGTGCGGCGGTAGTTGCGCGGCCGCTCGACGCCGAAGATCTCCTTCGTGTCGGCCACCACTGTGGTCTCTTTGACCTCCGCCTGAAGCGGTAGCGCGGCGTCGTAGTCGTCGAAGTAAGTGGCGTCGCCATAGGTCTTTACGGCAACAAAGCCCAAGATGATGGCCGCGACGAATAGAGCGGCAAGCTTAAACGCCTTCTTGAACATGCTCGTTTCCTCCAGACTGGATCGACTCTTGATTCGCTTCTCGGGTTTCGCCTCAACCTCGACGTGGCCGATTGCAGGAAGACGACGCAAGAAAGCAGAAGCGGCGGCCAGCTTAGCTGGCCGCCGCTATTTGGGAATGGATATGGCTTAGAGGATAGCCGCCCAGCCGTCCTCGCCCGCGCCGGTGAAGTTCAGCAGCGCGTCGAGATTGAAGAACTGGATGCCGCGCAGCAGCTCAGTCAGGCTGACGGAGCCAGCGGTTCCGTCGAAGTCGATGTCATGCGCTTCGCAATTGCCGGAGCCAATCGCGGTGCCGCCATCGCCAGGGGTGTAGCCATCTTCCTGGTTCGTTTCATCGCAGGTGTAGGAACCGGCGTTGTAGAACTGGATGATGCGCAGCAGTTCGCCCAGACCGATCTTGGAGTCACCGTCGGTGTCCGCGTTGTGCAGCACGGGCTCTTCGCCTTCGCCTTCGGCCTCGCAGTTCAAGGGCGCGTTATTCGGGTCAAGCACGGCGGACACATACAGCTCGGTATCCGTGGCGCCCTTGCCGGCGAACAGGCCATTGAACTCCTGACGCTGCGTGCAGCCGTCGCCGTCGGCGTCGGCATCCGCGCTGAGGATCGCGTCGAGGCGCGTGTAGGCGTCGGGGTCGGTGCCCAGACCAAGGATGCCATCGGTGGCGTCATTGATGAAGCCAAGCACCAGCGTGGCCACCGACACCGAATTGTCATCGCCCAGCGTGATGTAGCCGCAGAGGAGCAGGCCGATGTTGGGCACGAGCTCGGCAGCACGCAGGATGATTTCATCCTTCTCTTCCTGCGTGAAGCACTCGCCCTCAACCGCCTCGCCTTCGCCCTCGCCGCAGACCGGCAACGCATCGCCCAGCAGCAGTTCAAAGAGCGGGGCAAGCTGCTCGGGCGGAACACCCGCCAGCGAACCCAGCGCGATGGTGAGGTTGGCGTCGAAGGCCGCGCCCACGGCGCTCGCATCCACGCCGCCATTGCCCGCCAGGCCGGCATACGGACCCGGGTTATTGATCAGCTCCGCCACGACGGCAAGCTCGAACGGACCATCCAGAATACCGTTGGGATCCGGCAACTGGTCCTCGATGCTGGGCTCTTCGCCTTCCGGCTCAAGCACGGGCAGCGGTCCGTTCAAGTCGGCCACGTCGCAGGCAAGCTGATTCAGAATGCCGATATCTTCGCCGAGCAGGTCGGCCAGTACCGGCCCAATCACGGGGTCGGACACAATGCCGGCAAGCTCGTCCTGAATCGCGCAGAAGTCGATCGGGGTCGGGCAATCGGCCGTATCGGGATCGAGAACCGCAGCAACATAGGCGGTGGAATCGGGATTCTCGCCAAGCGCCTGGAACTCGCTCTCCTGCGTGCAGCCATCGCCATCGGCATCGCCGGAGATGCTAAGGATGCCACCAAGACGATCGTAAGCATCCGGATCGACACCCAGGCCAAGGATGCCGTCGGCGGCGTCGTTGATGAAGCTCAGCACGAGAATGGCCACCGCGACGGAGTTGTCGTCGCCGAGGGTAATGTAACCGGCAAGCAACAAGCCGATGTTCGGCACGAGCTCGGCAGCACGAAGGATGATTTCATCCTTCTCTTCCTGCGTGAAGCATTCGCCCTCGACCGCTTCGCCTTCGCCCTCGCCGCAGACCGGCAGGGAGTCGCCCAGCAGCAGGTTGAACAGCGGGGCCAGCTGCTCAGGCGGCACGCCCGCGAGCGAACCCAGGGCAATCGCGAGGTTGGACTCGAAAGCGGCGCCCACGGCGCTGGCATCCACGCCACCGTTTCCGGCGAGCGCAGCGTAAGGGCCGGGGTTGTTGATCAACTCGGCCAGCACCGCCAGCTCGAAGGGACCATCAAGGATACCATTCGGTCCGGGAAGCTGCTCTTCCAATCCGGGTTCTTCACCTTCTGGCTCAAGCACGGGCAGCGGACCATTCAGGTCGGCCACGTCGCAACCGAGCAGGCTGAGCAGACCAATGTCCTCACCGAGCAGGTCGGCCAGCACCGGTCCGATAACTGGATCGTCCACAATGTTCGCGATTTCATCCTGAATCGCGCAGAAGTCGATGGGCTCATCTCCACCGCCTTCACCCTCGCCTTCGGCTGTGCCTTCGCCTTCACCTTCCACCGTGCCTTCGCCCTCGCCTTCGGCTGTGCCTTCGCCTTCACCTTCCACGGTGCCTTCGCCCTCACCTTCAACGACGCCTTCGCCCTCGCCCTCAACCGGGAGGCCTTCGACTTCGGAGGAACTCGAAGCGCTGAGAGCGGGCTGGCCGTCGACCAATCCAAACAGGAAGATGGAGTACACGCCGCCGTCGCCCAGCGCGATGGGGCTACCCGTGAGCAGAATATTGGCATTCGGCTCGTCGCGCACGGAGGGAGTAAGGACCTGGGGAGCAACCTGCACCGAGGCGCTCGGGCCGCCGTAGGTCACGTTGTTGAGCAACGGCGTGGCGCCCAAGGCGTCGCCGTCGTCGTTGATGTCCACAACGCCTGCATTCGGGCTAAGGTTGTAAGCGCGCACCGTGGCCACGCCGGGCGTTGCTGTGTTGTCATCCTGATTGAGGAAGACCTGCATGGTGGGGTTTCCACCCTTGGTTACACCGTCCGCCAAAACGACCGTGTAGTATTGACCATCGGCGATGAACAGTTCGGTCGTCGCTATCGGGGTGCCACCACAGCCCTCGCCGAGATTGAAGATGGTGACGGTGTACGAATCGGACGGCGATTCGTCGTAGGCTCCGATCGTACCGAAAGAGACCTGCTGCGAGAGCTCACCGTTCACGCAGACCTCAACATCCCCGAAGGAAGCCGCTCCGTGAATCAGGCGAACGAATCCAGTAGCCAGCGTTCCCTCGCCTTCGCCTTCGACAACGCCTTCACCCTCGCCTTCACCGCCACCGCCGCAGAGTAACTCACCTGCAATGGAGTCCGTCGTGGAAAGTATCACGATAAGCGCGCGGTCACCATCCACTTCAGCAATATCAGACAGCTGCCCAACCTGCTCGGGCGTAAGGTCGACCGTGAGCGGGAAAGTGGCCGTGTTGTCGGCAAAATTGATGACTTCGGTCAACGTGCCTTCGTCGTCACGATAGGCGCCAACGCTTACGAGATTGTTCACGCCGGTCGCGTTAATCGTCAAGGAAGCGCCACCCGTTTGCTGGTCGAAGAAGATGTCGACGCCACCCGTTGCTGGGGTGTCCACCGGCGGTACCATGGCGCCGCCAGTCAACCCGATAACGCAATCCGGGTCTTCGCTGCACTCGGAGGCATCAGCCGCTATCGCCGCGACATCACCGGTTACGACGAAAAGGGGACGATCCCCCTCTTCCTCGATGGTGTTCACGAGCCCGACTTGCTCCGGAGTCAGATCAACGGTGAATGGAGAAGTGGCTCCGCTACCGCTGAAGTCCACTTCCAAAACGGGAGCTACCCCATTATCACGCAGCAGCTGGACTGAGACCACGTTTCCCACGTCGGCGAATGTAAAGACCAACTGCCCAGCAAAGGTGCTGGGATTTATGAGAACCTCAACGGTGCCCGAGCCAACATTGGGTTGAGGCGGATTAAGCCGGTCGCCCGACATATCCAAGGTGCAGAAGGAAAACAGTGCCTCCCCCTCCCCTTCGCCTTCCGCGCGGGCGGTGCCTGCGCTGAAGAGCGCGGCGGCGATCGCCGCGAAGGCGACAGCCTTTCTCAAGGTTTCCCTAACGAGACCAGTCATGCTCTTGAGCCTCCTACAGTTCTGCTCGCGGCGAAGGCCATTGCAGGCCGGGCCGCATTGCCCTCTTCTCTGTGGCGTCGAGGTGCGGCGAATGCACATTATCGCCGCGTAAGTTGCGAGCGGCAAAAGCCGCAAGCCCGCCAATGCTGTCATCAGCGGCCTTCCCCTAATACGCCTCCTTGCCTTCACTCTCGCGGTCTCACTGGCGAGACCGTTGCGCCATGATACTCTGCCCCACCCATGGGGTCAAGCATTATCCC
>JBJOID010000321.1:0-8774 GCA_046047315.1 Candidatus Hydrogenedentota bacterium
GAACGGTCCGCGCGACACGTCGCTCCTTGATGCGTTTGATGAACTTGGTGTCATGGTCTTGGCTGGTCTGCCGGGCAGTTTCCTTTGGGGCGGCCCACGATTCGCGCAAAACTCATATCAGAACGCCCGAGACCTTCTACGCCGCGACCGGAACCATCCCTGCATCATCGCATGGGAGCTTTCCATTAACGAGTGTTGGTGGCCCGACGAGCAGTTCAGCCCGACCATGGTCAGGATTGGACACGATGAACTACCTGGGTCCTACATCGGCGGGTTCAAAGACCATGGTGGATGGGGCGGACCGTGTTGGTACGACATCAACATCACGGGGCCGGGCAACGACCACGAGAAATATGATGGACCCTTGCCAACCATACGGCACGAATACGGGCATTTTCCCTATGGAGGCGTACACAGCACGAGCGATGTAAACCGTGGTGACGGCGAGGCCCGCATGCTGGAGCAGGCAACCAACCACCAGCACGAAACCAACATGCTGTTTTCGCTACCGGTTTCCGCCTATGTGGGTGCGGGCGTCTTCTGCTATGGCGACTATGCGAGCTATCCCTCGGGTATGGTGGATAAACTGCGCATCCCCAAATTCTCGTACTTTTTCTGGAAGAGCCAGCGCGACCCCTCCCTGAATTTCGGAAGTCTGGGCATTGAGTCAGGCCCAATGGTCTTCATAGCAAATTACTGGACTCTGGATTCACCGCAAGATGTAAGGGTTTACAGTAACTGCGACGAGGTTAAGCTGTATTTGAACGGGAAATATTTGCAGTCGAGGACGCCGGACTGCGAGGAGACCTCTGAAACCCCATTCCGGGCTGCGTTCAAGAATACCGCTGTTTGGCACCCCCCGTTCACATTTGCCGGTGTGAGCAAGGAAACAGGCACGTTGAGAGCAGATGGCTACATCAAAGGCGAGAAATCTGCAAGCCATTCTGTAACAACTCCAGGCAAGCCCGTGCGTCTGGCGGTGAGAATCGAGACAAAAGGGATAGGCAAGGCCGTAACAGGAGTCCACGTGTTACCTGTATATGTCGCGCTTGAAGATGCCGCCGATTCGGTTGTGCCATGGGGCGACAGGAACAAAGATAAGGTATTGGTCCAATTCGAGTGTTCTGGAGAAGCCGTCATCGTGGGAGCCCGCACCGTGCGTCTTGAGGCCGGCGTGGCGGGTACAATCCTGAAGACTACAGGTGAAGTTGGACCTGTCTCAGTCCAGGCAACTGTGGATAGTGGCGCAGACGGACGGAGATTCAAGGGTACGGGTACGGCCACGCTTGAAGTATCGAAGCTTTAGCACGTGTTCTGGCCTTACCGGCAAGAGGCCCCTTTGAGCAACCCTATCCATGCGGTCGTTATTAATCGCCTGAGCAAATAAGGACAACTGACACCATGGAGCGGCCTGATTGGAAGTGTGCTTGCTTTTCATCTGGTCGCTGAACCCATCCCCCGACAAGGACTCGAACATGGCAGAGGCTGACGAGGGTGGCGAAACCCAGCATGTACCTCAGCATGTACTCGATGAGGGCAATCCGGGGCAAAATTCGGCAACGATTGGCAATACAGACATGCAAAACGAGGACAGCGGATATCAGGGAGAGAATACAGAAAACCCCAGTAATTGCAGGGATTTTCAACGCGTGGCAACGCGTGACGCCGGGAAAAAAGAATGGCGTCCCCAAGGGGATTCGAACCCCTGTCGCCGCCGTGAAAGGGCGGTGTCCTAGGCCGGGCTAGACGATGGGGACGCAGCGGTGTGGCGCGATTGCGTCAGGGCAAAAAGAATAGCACTTGGAAAGCAGGTCATGCAAGTCTGCATCTCTCGCTGTGGATTGCCCTCCCCCTCCTACCAGGCATACTCTTCGATCACTGCTATTGCTGCCTGGGCTTCCCCTATCAAGACGCGTTGGGGAAAGAAGAACGTCTGCCCCCGCAGTAGCGTGGATACATTAGTTGACCCCAGGCCCTCCCTTAGGAGAACTTCGTGCAGAAATTCACACCAAAGATTTCAGTCGTAGGGATAGACGTTGGTGGCAAAAAGAAAGGCCTTCATGCCGTTGCACTGGAGAACGGCCGTTACAAAGCGCGCTTTGCCACGGGCGATATTGACTCCATGAGAGCATGGTGTGTTGACGAGGTGCAGGCCTTAGTCATCGCGGTGGACGCGCCCTGTCGATGGAGCTTCAACGATGAGGCACGTCTGGCGGAGCGGGAACTGTTGCGAAAGCGCATCTGGTGCTTTTCCACCCCCACACGCCACAAGGCCGATTCTCACCCGGGCGGTTACTACGGTTGGATGCTGCAGGGCGAGGCTCTCTACGATGCGTTGAAGCCAACGCACCCGATTGCGGAGGCCTGGCCCCCCCACGGACCGCGTTATCTCTTCGAGACCTTTCCTCATGCAATCGCCTGGCACTTGCGGGGCGGGGATGCCAGCGCCAGGCAGAAACGCGCGCAGCGGCGGAAACTGCTGGAGGAACACGGCATCAACGTTGATGAGCTAACCAACATTGACTGGGTGGACGCCGCGCTCTGCGCGCTGACCGCGCATCGGGTCGTAACTGGAGGAAAAGTCACTTGCTACGGTGAGCCGGAGACAGGATTCATCGTCGTGCCCGAACCCTCGAATTGACTTCCCGTACAACCGACGTGACGAAGCGACAAGCTAATTCTACCGCAGCCACCGCAGTCCAAGTTGTATGGGATTCTCGCGAAGCTCCGAAAGGCCAACGCGGCTCGACAACGGTAGGAAGGTGGCAGCAAAGCGGCGCCCACATAAGCGACTGGCCGTATCTGCTCCGCCAAGGTAACAAGACCTTAGCTTAACTTTTCTTTGGCTTGCTGGAACGAGATTGTCCTCAGGCTGACACGCCAATACTTTCCAGCGGCTGCGTATTGCGTGTAGTACGTTTTCCCGCGCCGAATCAGACTGGCCATTTCACTCCCGCCGCTTGACCTTGCAGGTCGTAGGCAGGTCCCCCGCGCCGAAAATCTTGTGTACAGTTTTGTGTACAGTCAGGCATTTTGGGCACGAAAAAAAGGACCTGCGATTTCTCGCAAGTCCCTGAAATGATTAATGGTAGCGGGGGCAGGATTTGAACCTGCGACCTTTGGGTTATGAGCCCAACGAGCTACCGGACTGCTCCACCCCGCGCCGTGTTTGGAGGTGAATCTTAACAAACGAACGCGGGGGTGTGCAAGTTTGTTGTCGCTCGGGACTATCGAGAAAGGGTTTCGGGCGTTTTTATTGGGGCTATTTGAGGATTTTTCCGGTGCTGGACTTGATGCCGGTGATGGTGCGCTCGAAGCCTTCCTCGTCGCGGCAGGCGGAGATGGCTTCTTCGCGGGTAACCCATCCTTTCCGGAAGAGCTCCACGGCGTGCTGGTCGAAGGTTTGCATCTTGGAATCGTTTTCCATGATGCCGACGAGCTTGATGAGGTCGCCTTCGATGATGGCGTCGCGGACGATGGGGACGCCGCCAATGAGGACTTCATCGCAGGGGACGCGGCCGCCGCCGATGCGCTTGAGCAGTCGCTGGCAAACGACGGCTTCGAGGGTGTAGGCCAGCTCCTGGCGGATGAGGTCGCGCTCGGCCTGTGGGAAGTAGCTGATGATGCGGTTGACGGTGTCGACGGCGGTGGTGGTGTGCAGGGTGGAGAACACCATGTGGCCGGTTTCGGCGGCGGAAAGTCCCGCGCGGATGGTGTCTTCGTCGCGCATTTCGCCGACGAGGATGAGATCGGGGTCTTCGCGGAGGGCGCCGCGCAGGGCGTTGGCGAAGGAGTAGGTGTCGCGGCCGACCATGCGCTGGGAGATGATGCTCTGGCGGTCGGTATAAACGAATTCGATCGGGTCTTCGATGGTGATGATGTGGGTCTTGCGGTGCTTGTTGATCTCGTCCACCAGGGCGGCAAGGGTGGTGGACTTCCCGGAACCGGTCACGCCGCACACGAGGTAAAGGCCGCGGTGTTTGCGGCAGATGTCGTTAACCACCGGGGGCAGGTGGAGCTTCTCGAGGGGAATGGGTTCCTCGGGGATGAGGCGGATGGCCAGGGCCATGGCGCCGGTCTTGATGTAGCCGGAGCAGCGCAGATAGCCAATGCCGGCGGCATGATACTGGAAGGAGGACTCGCGTTGGGTCTCAAGGATGTTGAGTTCCTGCTCCCCGCCCAGATCGAGGATGATTTGCCGCATGTCCTCGGAGGAGAGCACGGCAAGTTCCATGGGGATGAGGTCATTATCGACACGGATATAGGGGCGGTTGCCCGCGCGCAGGTGGAGGTCCGATGCGCCGGCGTCCTTCATCATCTCGATGACCATGTTGATGTTGAAACCGGAATCCACGAAGGAGTCGACGTGCATCTCCCAGGTTTTTGAGCGCATGCTTTCGCGGGCGAAGGCCTCGACCATTCCGTCGATAGGCTGGAGACGGGGCACGTGGTGCCATTTGAAGGGGGGCAGCGTGATGACGCAGGCGTTGTCCTCCATCTGGACGATGCCGCCGATGCGGCTGTCCTCCATCGCCTTCTGCACCTGCTCGATGCTGGCCTCTTCCTTGAGGGGGAATGAGATGCGCAGGCGATCAACACCTTCGCGCAGGTCAGCACCGCGCGCACGCATGCGTCCCCCACGGGTCTTCATTTGCAGGGCGGCCGGCAGCCCCTTCTCGCGAATGACGGCATTCACTCCGATTTGGAACACGTCGACGATGTTGCTTTTGGACATACTGCCGATGAGCATGGCGTTCCCCTGTAAAATCCCCGAATAAATGCAGGAATGAATAAGACGGGCCGGAGTCTAGCACGCAATTTTCAAGGCAGTCAAAGCCCGGCGAGAAAGGTAAACAGAAATCCGGGAACCCCGTAGCTCGGGATTCCCGGACAGGATTTCCGGTTTTTTCGTGTGCTTACGATCGCTGGTCCAAGGGGCAGAGGGCGCCGTCCTTGTTGCGGTCCATCTGGGTGAAGGTGGCCTCGGGGAACCCAGGTTTCTTTTCAAGCAATTCACTGTAGGTCAGCTTGCCGTCAGCATTGGCGTCAGCCTCTCGGAGCAGGCGGTCGCGCTGGCGCACGGGTGCGGAGGCCGGCGCCTCGGCTGGAGGCGCTGCATCCGGGCGGGATCTGGGACGTCCTTCCGGTCCTCCCTCGGGTCCACGGCCGGGTCTGCCATCAGGTCCTCGGCCGGGGCCGCCAGCCGGCGGCGGATCCTCCGCCGTGATCGCGCCGTCGCCGTTCGAATCCAGCCGCTTGAAGTGCTCCTCGGCCTCCATCAGCATGAAAGCCTTGAATTCATCCAGCGTAACTTTCTTGTCCTGATTGGTGTCGGCGCGCCGCAGCATGTTCTCGCGTCCGCCGCGTCCTCCGGGGCCACGTCCATCCGGGCCACCGGGACCACCGGGACCGCGCATTTCATCAGGCGCACCCCGCCCATCCGGGCGCGGACCTCCGGGACGGTCACCCTCAGGACGCGGTCCCCGCTCGCCCGGCTTGGGAAGTTCATTCCGCGTCAGGCTGCCATCGGCGTTCTTGTCCAAAGTATCGAAGCGCTCCTGCGGGAAGCGCGGGGCCTCGGCCTTGATGTCCTCGTACGACACCTTGCCATCGCCATCGCTGTCGGCGCGGTCGAAAATCTGGTGAAAATTCGGCCGGCCATCACGTCCGCCGGGGCCGGGGGGTGGTGGGTCACCGGGGCCCGGTTCCGGGGGCTGCGCCACCGCGCCGAAAGCGGCGAGCCCTCCGGCAAGCGCCATGCTCATGAATCTGCTTTTCATCGTTCGACTCCTTCGGTGTGGGGCGTGGCCCCGGTGCCTGTGTCGCGGGCGCGTCTCTCCACGCGTTCGCATCTGCTTAAACCCCCTTTGCTCGCATAGGTTCCCCCACTTTAGAAGCATCCCAATGGACCATGCCCAAAGGCCTGTGCTACGCTCAACCGGCTTTGTTTCTGGGCACTCGGGTTCTCTGTCTAATGAGCGACCGTTTCAACCTTGATGGAAAAATTGCCGTGATCACCGGCGGCACGGGCATTCTGGGGCAGGCCATGGCCCGGGGCCTGGCCGAGGCAGGGGCGCGCGTGGCCATTACCGGGCGCGATGCGCAGCGTGCGCAGGCGATTGCCTCGGCGATTCCGGCTCCGGCGGGCGCGATAACCGGGTTCGCGATGGATGTGCACGATCGCGCTTCGATTGAAGCCTGTCAGCGGGAAGTAAGCGGCAAGCTGGGTCCGGTGGACATCCTGGTGAACGGGGTGGGCGGCAATCTTCCCGGCGCCACCACGGGCCAGGGGATGAGCTTTTTCGACCTGCCCCACGACGCCCTTGCCGAGGTGTTCGACTTGAACCTGGTGGCGGGGCTGGTGCAGTCGGTGCAGGTGTTCGCGCGAGGGATGGCCGCTTCGGGCAAGCCGGGGTCCATCATCAACATTTCCTCGATGAGTGCCCAGCGCCCCCTCACCCGGGTGGCGGGCTATGGCGCGGCCAAGGCGGCGGTGGAGAATTTCACGCGCTGGCTGGCGGTGCATCTGGCGCAGGAGCACTCCCCCACGCTCCGCGTGAATGCCCTTGCGCCCGGCTTTTTTCTGACCGAGCAAAACCGCTTTCTGTTGACCGATGAGGCCACGGGCGCGCCCACGCCGCGGGGCAAGGCCGTGATAGACCATACCCCCCTCGGCCGCTACGGCGATCCCGATGATCTGGTGGGTGCGCTGGTCTGGCTGGCGAGCGACGCCTCGCGCTTTGTCACTGGTGCGGTGATTCCAGTAGACGGTGGCTTTTCTGCTTACTCGGGCGTATAGACAAAAGGACCAGACATGATCAGTACCCCTGAAGAACTCAAGGCCCGCAAGCCCGAACGTGACTTTCTTATCTGCATCGACAGCGACGGCTGCGCCTTTGACACGATGGAGCTGAAGCATAAGGAGTGCTTCATTCCCAATATCATCAAGTATTGGGGCCTGCAGGCCGTGTCGAAGTACGCTCGGGAGGCGGCGGAGTTTGTCAATCTTTACAGCAAGCACCGGGGCGTAAACCGTTTCCCCGCGCTGATATTGACCTTTGACTTGCTGCTGGCATGGGACAAGGTGGCCGCCCGCAATGTGTCTATTCCCGAGGCCGCCAACCTGCGCCGCTGGATCAAGGAAGAGACCAAGCTGGGCAATCCAGTGCTGGCGCAATATTGCGCCAACCATCCCGACGAGGCGGACATGCAGCGCGCACTGCTCTGGAGCAAGGCCATCAACCACACGGTCGAGGAAATCGTCGGGGGCGGGGTCCCGCCCTTCCCACTGGTGAAGGAGTCGCTCGTCAAGGCCACACCCCATGCGGACATGATGGTGTGCAGCCAAACCCCCACCGCCGCGCTCACGCAGGAATGGACCGAGCAGGGGATTGCGCAACACGTGTTCGCCATCGCGGGCCAGGAATGGGGCACCAAGGGCGAGCACATCAAACTGGCGAGCGAGGGCCGCTATCCCGCCGAACGTATCCTGATGATCGGCGACGCCCCGGGTGACCGCAAGGCGGCCAATGCCAACAACGCCTGCTTCTTCCCCATCAACCCTGGCGATGAGGACGCGTCGTGGCAGCGATTCCACGACGAAGGGCTTGACCGTTTCCTGTGTGGAAACTTTCTCGGCGAATACCAGGAAAAGCTCAATGCGGAATTCGACCGGTACCTGCCGGAAAATCCGCCGTGGAAATCCGTATAATCCACGTCATGGTGGAGTTATGCGATGTCACTCAACATCCGCGACATACCGGAACTTAAGGCCCAGCTCGAGCCGATTTGCCGAAGATTCGAGGTATCACGACTCGACTTGGTCGGGTCCGCCGCATGCGGCGACTTCGATCCGGAAGCCAGCGACCTGGACTTTCTTGTGACCTTTAATCCTACGGACCCGGCCTCAAAGGCTGACCGATATTTCGGTTTGCTTGAGGCGCTCGAAGCCGAGTCAGGTTACTCGGTGGATCTGCTAGAAGAGAAGGCGCTGACCAACCGAGTGTTAATTGATTCTCTGCAACGCACGCGGATTCCGCTCTATGCGGCATGAGGCTCGCAAGTACCTGTTGGACATTCGCGAAAGTTACCGGGCGATCCGTGCATTTTGCCTCGGCAGAACGCTGCAAGATCTCCACCAAGACCGTATGTTCCGCAGGGCGATGGAACGGGAATTCGAGATTCTCGTCGAGGCCGTTAGGCAGCTGTCTCACCATCATCCCGGTATTGCGAAACGCATTCCAGACGCAAAGTCCTCATTGGACTGAGAAATATTCTGGCCCATGCTTAAGACAAGATTGATGCGGACACCCTATGGGGTATTGTTGAGGGAAAACTCGGCGGGCTTGGCCTGAGAATCGACGATCTCTTATGCGAAGCAGATGTTGATGGAGATGGTTTCTAGAGTTAATTTTTACACGCTAATATCATGATGAATAATTTGAGTTCATAATAGACTCTTTCTTGATTGAGAATGTGAATCCCTCTGGTTTGATTCAAGAACAACCCGCCTTCATGCATGACACGCCTTGGTCTAAACGTCACGCTGCCGCACTATTGGCCATCCTCCTCGTGGCCACGCTTACCCGCCTGTTCGGAATCACCGGCGAATCTCCCTGGAACGATGAGGCGCTGACGCTGCGGCATGTGGCCGCCCCCAGCTTTGCGGAATACCTGAAGGGGGTATTCGATGAGGACCCCTGGCTCATCCTCAGCCAGGGCTACTATTGGTTGCAGTACGGATGGGTGTCCGTGTTTGGCGCTTCCGTGCTTTC
>JBJOID010000322.1:0-4237 GCA_046047315.1 Candidatus Hydrogenedentota bacterium
TAGCTCGCCGCGAGCAGCCATGCCCAGCGCAGCCCGGCGGGCAGCAGGAAATGGATGCCCGCCACGACGGGTAGGAACACGAGAAACTCGGCGGAGTTGAAGAGCATGATCCGGCTGTATCCCTTTGCCCGGGCAAGTCCGTTATCCTAGCATGGGCCGCAAGGGGACGAGGGAACCCGCGCCGCCCAACGGGGTTTAACCTTGCGGAATCACGACGGAGCCCACATGCCCGAAGCGGACGACTGGGAACTGATACGCCGGGCGCGGGCGGGAGACGAGGAGGCCTTTGCCTCCCTGATTCGTCGCTATCAGGTGCCGGTCATTCGCTTCTGCGAGCGCATGCTGGGTTCGCTGCCGGATGCCGAGGACGTGGCCCAGGAGGTCTTCGTGCGCGTTTATCGCCACCTCGACCGCCTCGAGCCACAGGCGCGATTCTCGACTGTGCTGTTCGGGATAGCGCGAAACATGACATTGAATCATCTGCGGGACAGCGGGCGGCGGGGGCGTGGCCGCATGGAGCCGCTCGATGCGGCCCGGCACGAGACCCGCTCCCAGGACGAGCCCGCGCACGGGGCACGCCTTTCGGAATTGCAGGCGATGTTGCAGTCCGCCCTGGGCAAGTTGTCCCCGGAGCACCGCGAGATATTGCTCCTCCGCGAAGTGGAGGGGATGGAATACGACGAGATAGCCAGCGTGCTGGGGTGCCAGCGCGGAACGGTTAAGAGCAGACTGGCGCGGGCACGCGAACAATTGCGCCTGCGTCTGGTGGACATGGGAGTATCCCTGCCGTGAACCTGAATGAGAAGGAGTTGGAACGGATATCTGCCGCGCTGGATGGCGAGGGCGCGGATTCCGGCAGCGCGCCGGGGGAAGCCGCCGGCCGTCAGGCGTCCTATGCGCGCCTTGGCGATATGCTGCGTTCCCTTCCCGATCCGGAAGTGCACCCCGCGTTCGCTACCCGGGTGCTGGCGCATGCGCGCGAGGAGAATGCGCGGCGTTCCGTTTGGCTACCTTGGCGCTGGCTCGCGCCCGCGGCCGGGCTGCTCGCCGTGGCCGCGCTGGCGTTTGTGCTGATCCCCGATGCACAGGAGCCGGGCACTGTTTCGTCCCCGCCCGAGGGCATGTCCATCGCACTGCGGGAAGATTGGACAAACGAGGAGGTGGTGGTGGAGGCCATGGAGGAACTGATCGATCAAGGGCACGTGCTGGAGTTGTATCCTGCCGAGCTTGAGGCGGAGGAGACGCCGGAGCCTGTGGAGCCGGTGGAGGAGTTGGGCACCGAGGACTGGAGCGAGAGCATCGCCCGGGATGTCTATGCCTATGTGTCCGACACCTACTGGCAGGACAGTACCGAGGAGCTGCTCTGGACCGCGCCGGATTACGAGGACGAGTATGATGCGCTCAGCCCCGGTCAGCGAGAGGCCTTCGAGGAATTGATGCTGAACTACAGGGACCAGTTGTCATGACCATTTCACGTGTTATCGCCGCTCTCGTGGCAGTGGCGCTAGCCGCCGCGCTGGGGCTGGCCTTCGCGCAGGAGCCGCACCGCGGCCCCAGGGGCGACTTTCCCCGGCCGGAGGGTGGTCCAATGGGTCCGCCCGAGAATCGATGGGGCGGGCCCGGCGGCGAATTTTTTGCCGAGGTGATGATGGCTCGGCTGTCGCGCGAACTGGAACTGAGCGACGAGCAGACGGTGTTGATGGTGCGCCGTTTCACTGAACTGCGCGACCAAACCCGCGAACTCCGGCGCAGCCGGGCGCTGTTGATGCGGGAAATGGAGGAATCGCTGCGAAAGGGAGAGCCTGATCCCGCGGCCTTGAAGGGCCTCATGGAGAAAATCACAGGGATTGACGAGCAGGTCTATCTCGAGCGCCGCAAGCTCTTTGACTCGATGAGCCAGGAGCTCGACGAGGTGAAGCGCGCGCGCTTGTACCTGTTCCTCGACCGCTTCGAGATGGACATGCGGCGCATGATTGGCGAGGCGCGCGAGCGCCACAAGGGCCGCCCGGGTGGCCGCCCCGATGGCCCGCCGAGAGAGGGGGACGGTCCCGAGGGACGCCCCGGTCCACCGCCGCCCCCGCCGCCGGGAGAGCCTTTCGAGGAGTAGCGCCTGCGGGAAGTCCTTGTCCGATTGGGCTTTCGCTGGTATCATGAAGGCGATGAACAAGCCGCTACAGCAAGAGCCCGCGCCGCGTGAACGCTACGTTCGCAGCGGCTGGGACTATATCCGCGAGGGTCTGGTGCGCGCCCATCGGCGGCGTCCGGTCAGTTTTTACCTACTGCTTGCGATGCCGGTGGCCCTTGTCTACGCGGCCAGCCTGCTGGACCGCAGCGATCCCCGGCAGTTCGCCACGGCGCTTTGTCTCCTCTTCGCCTTCTTCGGCGTGGTGATGATCCGTGCGGTTTCAGACCTCTTCGATCTGACCCGGGAATGGATGCGGGGACATCGCGCGTCGTTTCGCGACATGATGAGCGGGGCCGCCCTCGTGGAAACCACCGCGGCGGGAGCGAAGGACTCAGCGCGAGATTAGACGGATTACGGAAACGCCGGGAAGACATCCCCCGTCATGCGGCGGTCACCCCGCCACATGACACCCCCTTCAAAGGGTCACATGGAACCGGTGATTTTTTCGTCCCCCTTTGAAGGGGGAAGGGTCACCCGAGTGTCCCGAGGGTGCTCCGGGGGATGTTCTCCGGGTTCTTCATGCAAAGCCTGCACCGTCGGCGGCCTGCCGACGCTTCGACCAGTACAGGACGGCCGCGAGCACCAAGAGCAACAGAGGCGGTAGCGCGCCGCTCGCGAGGGCGACATTCAACCCATGCCGCGCCGCGATGATTCCTTCCGACCACGGAGCGAGCACGCACCCCACGTTTCCTGCGGCGGCCATTACGCCGAACATGGATGCGCCGCCGTGCGGTATGCGATCGGAGGTGATGCCCAGATGGGTCGGCCACAGCATGCTGCACGCAAAGCCGGTCAGCATGCAGGCCAGTGCGCCGATGAGCGGCAGGGGCGCCCATGCAGCCAGCAGGTAGCAGGCGGCGGATGCGCCCGCACAGAGCATGAGCAGCCGGTGGGGGCCAATGCGCGCCGCGATTTGGGTGGAGCCGAGGAAGCGTCCGGAAGCCTGCGCCACGGCGTAGGCCGCCAAGGCATAGCCCGCCACGGGCTTGCTGTAGCCGAGGGCGGTTTCGAGGTACGCGGGCAGCCACTGCGACATGCCCTCTTCCGTGGCGCCGATGAGGAGGATCATCAACAGGGCAAGATGGAAGCGGGGCATTCGGAGAAGGCGCCGCAACCGGTGTCGCTCCTGCTCGGGATGCACCAGCGCCGGGAAGGCCGCCCGCGCGAAGTCCGCCGCAACGAGGGCTGGCAGCAGCGCGAGGACAAGGAGCGTCGCTCGCCACGGGACGCCAAGCGAGAGCGCCACGGAACCGCAGACCACCGAGGCCACCACGCCGACGCTGTAATACGCGTGCAGCTGATTCAGGGCGGAGGCCTTTCGGTCCGTCGATACCGCCGCCACAATGGGGCTCATCAGCATGTCGAGCACGCCCGCGCCCAAGCCGAGAATCCCGGCGGCCGCCACGAGCAATGGATACGCGGGGGCCAAGCCCGCGCCCGCCAGCCCACCCGCGCAGATGGCCGCGCCCAGCACGGCGAACAGCCGAGCGCCGAAGCGGTCGGCCATCGGGCCGCTCAGCACGATGCCGACGACGAACCCCGCGAAAAGCACGCCGGGCAAGAGTCCCAGTTGTGCGGGGCCAAGCCCGCCGAATTCCTCGCCAAAGGTGGTGAGGTATACCGGGAGGATGCCCGCGCCAATGGCCACGCAGAACATGCCCGCATGGCAGAGGCGGATCAGGCGCCCCTGCTGGAGAGAAGGCGTCAGAAGCCGAATATCCGCCCGGCGATACTGTCTGGCAACAGGCGTTTGGCCGGGGCAATCACCGCCACGCAGAGCGCGACCGTGAGCAGCGCCGCCAGAAGTTGGAAGATCAATAGGTAGTCAAAGAGCGCTGGAGCCACGGCCAGCAGAAGCTCGGCCACGCGCCGCAGGATAAACCCATGGATGAAGAAGATGCCGAAGCTGATACTGCCCAACCACGCAAGGGCGTTCGGCCAGGGCTTGTCCACCAGCTTCATGCAGAGTATTACCACACAATAGCCCATCGCGACGGGCATGTAGCGCAAGTCGGATATGGCCAGTTCGAAAGTGCCCTTGGGAAAGAGCCA
>JBJOID010000323.1:0-2926 GCA_046047315.1 Candidatus Hydrogenedentota bacterium
TGGACGACTACTACGAGCCGTGGACCTATCGCTACAACGATCTGTTTGATGCGCCGGAGGGCAAGGACCAGCCCACGGCCCGACCCATATCGCAGGTGACGGGCGAGCCCATGGACATCGAGGCGGGGCCCAACTGGGACGACGACCTGGGCGGCTCGCCGGTCTACGCGGAGAACGATCCGAACTTCGACGCATTGACCGAGGACGAGCGGCAAGCGCTTTTCGACGTCGAACAAATCACGATGATGTACCTGCCGCGCATCTGCAACCACTGTGCGAATCCCAGCTGCGTGGCCTCCTGCCCGAGCGGCGCGCTCTACAAGCGCGGCGAGGATGGCATCGTGCTGGTGAATCTGGACCTGTGCCGGGGATGGCGCGCCTGCGTGGCGGCCTGCCCGTACAAGAAGGTCTATTACAACTGGCAGACCGGCAAGTCCGAGAAGTGCATCCTGTGTTATCCGCGCGTGGAGACCGGGCAGCCGCCCGCGTGCTTCCATTCCTGCGTGGGGCGCATTCGCTACATGGGCGCCATGCTCTACGACGCGTCGCGCGTGGAGGAGGCGATGAAGGCGCCGGAGGATTGCCTGGTCGAATCGCAGCGTAGCGTGCTGCTGGACCCCTTCGACCCGGCGGTCATCGCTGGGGCGGAGGCCAACGGCATCAATCCACAGTTCATCGAGGCAGCGCAGAACTCACCGGTGTGGAAATACGTGATGAAGTGGAAGCTGGCGCTGCCGCTGCATCCCGAGTTTCGCACACTGCCCATGCTCTATTACGTGCCGCCGCTGCTGCCGGTGAGCGGGCGCGCGGGAGACGGCATCTACAGCCAGGGCGCGGACACGTTCTTCTCGAGCCTCGACCATGCGCGTCTGCCGATGAAGTACCTCGCGGCGCTGTTCAGCGCGGGGAATGTGGACGTGGTGCGGCAGGTGATGAAGAAACAGATGGCAGTGCGCTACTTCAAGCGCGCGCAGGATCTGGACGACGTGGACCCGGCGATGGTGCATGCGGTGCTGCGCGAGGCGGGGCTCACCGAGGAGGAGGCGGAGGACATCTATCACCTGACGACGCTGGCACCACTGAACGAACGCTACGCGATGCCGCCGATTCAGCGCGAAATGAACATCGAGGGCACGGGCTGCTCGCCCGAGTCCTGCAAGGGCAAGTGCGGCCTCGGCGTGACGCAGGCCCCCCAGCGGGAGTTCTAGACATGGTTGCCGTGGATACCGACAAATCGCTGCTGGCCGCCTACGGCGCGCTGCTGGAATACCCCGGGCACGATCTGCAAAGCGGGTGCGCGGCATTGCAGGAGTCCCTGCTTGAACTGGCCCCAGAGGCGGCGTCGTGGCTGGAAGGTTTCATGGCGCTTTCCGGGCGGCTCACCCGGGCGGAGCTGGAAGAGCAATACACCCGGGCCTTCGACCTCGCACCCCAGGCCGTGCCGTACCTGAGCGTCTACCTGTTTGGCCCCGAGGGCACGCAGCGCGGGCCCTTCATGGCGGGGCTGAAGGGCGCCTATGCCGAGGCAGGCTTCGATGGCGGGTCGGAGCTTTCCGACCATGTGTCGCTGGTGCTGCGCTTTCTTCCGCTGGCCAGCGATGAGGACTACCAGGCGCTTCGCGCGTGGTGCCTGTTGCCGCCGATACGCCAAATGGCGCGCGACCTTGAACGGGCGGCCAATCCGTATGGACACCTGATGCATTCGCTGGCGGCCTTCCTCGCGAACTCCGCCGATGGAGATACGGACCATGTTTGAACAATTTCTTTTCATCGGTCTTCCCTACCTGGCCATGGCCGTGATGGTGGGTGGTTCCATCTACCGGTACAAGGTGCAGCGCTTCAGTTATTCCGCCCTCAGCTCTCAATTCCTCGAGAGCCAGCAGTTGCGCTTTGGCACCTTGCCCTTCCACATCGGGGTGCTGATCCTGCTGGTGGGGCACCTCATCCCGGTGTTCCTCCCCGGGGTGTGGCAGGCGCTCACCTCCATTCCAGTGTTTCTCATCGCGGTCGAGGTGATCGGCGTCATTGCGGCCTTCCTCACCCTCGTCGGGCTAGCGGTGCTGTTCTATCGCCGCGTGTCGTCCGCGTGGATCGAGGCGGTTACCAGCACCGGCGACCTGGTCTTGCTGCTACTTCTCTTGGCGCAGGTGCTGGTTGGCATCGGCGTGGCAACGGGTGCGCGCTGGGGGGCATCGTGGTCCACCAGCACCACCACGCCCTACCTCTGGAGCCTGGTGACGCTGAGCCCTCAGCCGGAGTATGTGGCGGGCCTGCCACCCACCGTGAAGCTGCACCTCGGGCTGGCGTGGCTCATTTTGCTGATCGTGCCGTTCACACGCCTGGTCCACGTCTTCTCCTTCCCGCTGGCCTATCTGTGGCGGCCGCCGCAGAAGGTGGTGTGGACCACGCATCGCCCGCTGAATGCGGTGGTGAAGGCGCTGCACCAGGTGAACGACAGCCGCCGCCATTTCCTTCACGGCATGGCGGGACTGGGCGCGGCGGCGTTTCTGTTGAGCATTGGGGCGCTGGGGCAACTCGGGAAGTTTTTCCGGGGTCCATCGATGACGGCGCAGCAGGAAGCGGAACTGCTCAACAAGAAGCTGGAGCGGCTTGAGCTGGCGGCGGCGGAACGCAAGCTGGAGATCGAGCGCCTTAGCAGCGACTACATCCTGGTGGCCGCGCTGGGCACGCTGAACGAGCGCGACGGCAAGTACTTCACCGATTACCAGATGCGGCCCGCGCTGGCCTTCAAGGACGAAAACGGGCTTCCGTTGTTGATCAGCGCCAAGTGCACGCACCTGGGCTGCACGGTGGCCAGCACGATCAACAACGGCCGCATCCTGTGTCCCTGCCATGTCTCGTGGTTTGACGTCAAGACCGGCAAACCCGACCCCGGCGCGCCCGCGAAGATTCCGCTGCCGCGGAT
>JBJOID010000324.1:0-14440 GCA_046047315.1 Candidatus Hydrogenedentota bacterium
CCTTTCGGGATTCGATGAGGCTGTGGTCATGCGGGACTACCTGGTGGTCCGGGGCATACCCGCGTCGGATATTGTGGTGGATTCTCTCGGAGTCGACACTCAAGCCACAGCAATGAACGCCCGAAAGATTATGGAAGCCAGAAATTGGCAAAGCGCCATCGCGGTGAGTCAGTTCTTTCATTTGCCCCGCACGCTCATGGCGCTGCGAAATAAAGGCGTGAACGAGGTTTCTGGCGCTTTTCCCAGATATTTCGAAAGCAGAGACCTTTATAGCCTGATCCGTGAAGGCGTTGCGCTTCCGGTCTACTTTGTGCGATCGGTGATATTTTAATGGTGCCTGACGTTTACATGCACCGTGGCAATCCACGGAAATGCGCTACACTGGGCGTTCTATGAGCGACGAATCTCCTACATTCCATGCGGCGCGCGGTTGCGGCTGGGTATTTTTCCTGGGCCTGCTCATTGTCGGTTCCCTCTGGGGCGCGGCGCTGGGGGCCTTTATGGGCGTCTTGGACGACGCGGGCACGACCATCGAGGCGCTGGAGGATTTCCGCCCGAAGATTGGCAGCAAGCTGTATTCGTCGGACGGCGAGCTGCTGGGTGAATTTACCATTGAGCAGCGCCAGCTGGTGCGTTTGAGCGACATTCCCCTGCATGTGCAGAAAGCCTTCATCGCCACGGAAGACGCGCTCTTCTATCAGCACAAGGGCGTGCGCCCGGACGCGCTGGTCCGCATTGCCATCGACGCCTTGCGCACGGGCGACGCGCGTGGCGGCAGTACGATCACCCAGCAGGTGGTTCGCAATATCGAGACACTGAACGTGGGCCTCGAGGTCACGGTGGCGCGCAAGGTGCGGGAGTGGATCGTGGCGTTGCAGGTGGAACGCAGGTTCACCAAGGATGAAATCCTCGAGCTGTACCTCAACCAGATCTTCCTGGGCATCAGCGCCAACGGGGTGGAAGCGGCCTCGCAGCAGTATTACGCGAAGAGCGTGCGGGACCTGACCTTGAGCGAAGCGGCGACGCTGGCGGGTCTCACGCGTTCGCCGAACCGCAACAACCCCATTTATGACTTCGAGAACGCGGTGGCCCGGCGGAACATCGTGCTGGACCAGATGCTGGAGCACAAGTTCATCACGCAGGCGGAATACGAGCGCGGCAAGTCGGAGGACCTGGCTGCGTCGGTGGTGACGCGCGAGGAGCGCGCCGCGATGAAGAACGAGAATCCCGACCTTTACCTGCCGAACCAATTCGAGGCGCCTTACTTCGTGGAGGAAGTGCGGCGCATGATCCTCTCGCAGTATGGCAAGGAGAAGGTCTTCGAGGACGGGCTTGAGATCTACACGACGGTGGACATGCGCCTTCAGCGCGCGGCCGAGGCGGCCTTGTTCAAGGCGCTGGACGAATTCGACGCGGAGCAGCGCGCGCGCCTGGAGCGGCAGGGCAAGATGGAAGAGTTCACCCCGGTGACGGGCGCGCTGGTCTGCCTGGACAACCGCGCCCCCTATCAGGGCTTCGTGCGCGCGCTGGTGGGCGGGCGCGACTTCACGACCAACAAATTCAACAACGCGACGCAGGCGCTGCGGCAGCCGGGATCGAGCATCAAGCCTTTTGTCTGGGCGGCCGCCATCGACAACGGCATGACGGCTTCGACCATCATCGTGGACGAGCCCTATCAACGGGTGGGCGGAAACGGCCAGGTGTGGGCGCCCGGCAACTTCGACGGCAAGTTCAACGGCCCGATGCCGCTGCGGCACGCGCTGGAGAAGTCCGTCAACATCGTGGCGATCAAGCTGGTGGAAGAACTGGGCATGCCGCTGGTCCGCTCGTACATCCAGCGCGCGGGCATCACCACCCCGATCGGCAACGAGGTGGGGCTGACGCTGGCGCTGGGCACGCCGGACGTGTATGTGATGGATCTGGCCGTGGCCTACTCGGTGTTCCCCAACAACGGCGTGCGCCATGACCCTGCCTACATCACGAAAATCTACAACCGCGACGGCATCCTGCGGTATGACCACCGCGACTACGCGACGATGGAGGAGAATGCGCTGGACCCCCGCGTGGCGTATGTGATGACGCACATGATGCAGGGGGTGTGCGAGCCGGACGCGCGACTGGGGCTTTATCCCACCGGCCACCGCACCTCGGCGCTGGCGCGGCCGCGCGGCGGCAAGACCGGCACGACCAACAGCAACCGCAACGTGTGGTTCTGCGGCTTCACACCGGAGTACACCTGCATCGTTTGGATTGGCTATTCCGACAACCGCTCGCTCGGCGAAGGGCGCGATTTCACCGGCGGGCGCATGGCCACGCCGGTGTGGACGGAGTTCATGATCGCGGCGCACGAGGGCCTGCCCATCCGCGATTTCGAGGTGCCCGAGGGCGTGGTGTTCTACGACATCGACCGCATCCGCGGCACGCGCGGCGGCAGCTACAAGGAAGCCTATGTGGAGGGCACCGCGCCGCCCGCCGCCTGGACACCGCCCGCGGAACCGGTGGAAAGCGACATGGAACTGCTCGAACCGCTGGCCATGGCGGCGGAATAGGGCGGCATGGACTGGAGCTTCTGGGCGATCCAGATCGCCATTGGCCTGGGCGCGGGGATCATCAGCGGCGCGCTGGGCCTGGGCGGTGGCATCCTCATGGTGCCGGCCTTCATGACCTTTGTGCCCGGCATGGAAACCCACACCGCCAAGGGCACCAGCCTGTTCCTTATCATCTTCGTGTCGGCCTTCAATGCGTGGCGGCAGAACCAGCCCTTGTCGCAGGCTCCATGGCAGCTGGCCGGGTGGCTGGCGGCGGGCTCGGTGGCGGGCAGCTACCTCGGGGCATGGGTCACCTCCATACTCCCCGAGCGCGTCACCCTGTTCGTGTTCCTCTTCCTCCTAGCGATCATGATCGTGCGCACCTTCCTGCTACGCTCGGGCCACGTGCGCCCTGATGAAGTGCGGCTGCGCCGCATGGCGGCCGTGGGCATCGGCCTGCTGGCCGGGATCTTCGGGGGCGCCACCGGCACCGGCGGCGGCTCCGTGCTGGTGCCCCTCGCGCTGATGGCCGGCCTCGTGGTGAACGAACGTGCCGTGGGCTTGAGCAACCTGGTGATGGTGGCCACCGCCATAGCGGGGAGCATCGCCCACCTGCGCGCAGAGCCAATTTATCCCAGCGACTGGACCGTGGGCCATGTCTACTTCGGGCTGGTGCCCCTCGTCTTTATTGGCTCGCAGATCAGCTCGCCTCTCGGCGAGCGGATCAACCGATGGCTCACCCTGCCCCGACGCAAGCTGCTCATGGGCGCACTGCTCCTGCTCATCGCCGCACGGCTGGTCTACCGTCTGTTGGAAGTCGGCGCCGGCTAAGGCCGCGCGCGAAATCCTTGCCGAACCGGGGGGCGCTTTGGTAGCTTGCGCGGCGGCTTTGGCTTTTATTCGGAGAGCATCCCGTGGCATTTCCACAGAGTTTTCTTGCACGCAGCATTTTCCTGCTGATCCTCGCGGGCGTCGCGGTCTTTACCGAGCTGGGTCGGATGGACGTGACCACGGAGAACGAGGGGCAGCGAACCGCGCCGCCAAAGCACATGCTGCGCACGGGCGACTTTGTGGTGCCGGAGTTGAACGGTAACCCCTACCTTGCCAAGCCGCCGCTGTTGTATTGGGCCACTGCCGGGGTTTACACGGTAACCGGAACCCAGACGGAATTCACGGGACGCCTGGTGACGGCGACCTGCGGCGTGTTGCTGGTACTGGCGGTGTATTGGGTGCTGCGGCGCAAGGCGGATGACGACGTGGGCTTCATGGCGGCGTTGATGCTGCTCGCCGCTCCCTACGCGCTCGAGCGGTCGCGCTTTGCCGAGCTGGATCAACCGCTGTTGCTGTTCACCTTCCTGGCGATAGCCGCGCTGCACACCGCATGGACGCGCGACGGCTGGCCACGATGGGTGATGACCGTGGTTGCCGGGTTGTGCCTGGCGGCCGCCACGATGCTCAAAGGCCCCGTGCCCTACCTTTTCGTCGGCGCGGCCTATGTGGCGCATGTGTTGACGAAGGACAATGCGATTGAGGACCGGGCGGCGTCGGGCTTGCGTGCGGCTGCGTGGTGCGTGCTGCTGGCAATTGTGCTCTACCCGCTGCCCATACCCTTCCCCGTGGCGCTGAGCGTGCTGGTGGTTTGCTGGCTGGGGCTGCTTGTGCGCACGGGCTGGGGCATCAATGTGGCGGCCCTGCCGCAGGCGCTGCTGGCGGTGGTGATTGGGGTGGCGCTGTGCGCGCCTTGGGCCTGGATGGTGCTGGAGCGCCTGGGCTGGGAACGCATCCAGGCGCTGCTCAACAGCGAAGTGATCGACCGCACGCACACGGCGACGGACATCAACAGCGGCTTCCCCCTGTATTACGTGGTGGCGCTGCCAGTGATGCTGGCGCCTTTTGGACTGCTGCTGCCGGTGCAGCTTTCCTCGCGCGCCTGGCGCGACGGCGCGCCCTTCTACCGCTTCTCCCTCGCGATGGCCTGGTTCAGCATTGCGCTGTTCTCGCTCATCGCGGGCAAGGAGTATGAATACATCATGCCTTGCTCCCCCTTCCTGCTCTGCGCGCTGGCGTATCCCGTGGTGGAGTACCTGCGGGGCACGCTGGAGCCGGGCAAGGCCCTTTGGTTCGACCGGTGGGCGAAGGCTTTCCGGGGCCTGCTTCCCTTCCTCGCCGTGGGCGTGGTGATCGTGGTGGCGGTGGATCAGTACCACCCCATGCTCTTGCTCGAGACGGTCGTGATTGCCGCGGTGGTGCTGGGCTTGTCGCTGCTAAAGCTGCATGGCCGCCGTGAGCAGGTGTTGCGGATAGCGATCTGCGCCACGCTGGTGATTCTCAGCGGGCTGTTGACGCGGGCCTACCGGCAGACCGGCGACCGCAGCCCGAAGGAAATGGCCCTGCTCTGCCGCGAGCTTGTGGAGCGGGGTCACCGGGTTGAGGCAACGAAGATCTATGCCGCCTTCAACAACTACTCCGAAATCCCCATCCCCGTACAACTCGACCCCGAGACGGTGGAATCGCGGTTGAACGGCGACGAGCCGTACTTCTACATCACCACCACAAAGATCCTGCGGGCTTTCCCCCATGTGGAGACCTACACCGACAACTTCGTGTATGGCCCCATCGACACCCACGACCTGGTGCTGCTGGGCAACCGCCCGCTTGAGGATGTGCTGCCCGGGCGTTGAGCCGCAACCGGGTAGCGCTCAGGCGGCGCGAATGCGTGCGAGCAGGCGCGCCGCCGCTTCGCCGGGATCCTTGGCCGCAGTGACGGCGGTGACCACGGCAATCGTCCTGGCGCCCCGCGCAAGGACCTCGTCCACGTTGTGCTCCTTGATACCACCCATGCAGGTGAAGGGAACATGGAGCCGGGGCGCGATGATGCTCAGGGCCTCGGGCCCGAGCGCCCCGGTGGGCACGTCTTTGGTTTGCGTATCGAATATCGGCCCGATGTTGACGTAGCTCGCACCATACTCCTGGGCAGCCAGGGCCTCGTCGAGGTTGTGCGAACTTGAGCCGAGGACCAGACCGGGTGCGATGCGACGCGCGACGGCGAGGGGCAGGTCGTCCTGACCGAGGTGCACACCGTCAGCCTCGACCGCGAGGGCGATGTCAATCCGGTCGTTGACGATGAGCAGCGCGCCCGCGTCGCGGGTTCTCTGGCGGAAGGCTTCGGCGCGAGTGAACAGCTCCAGGCCGGTGAGTCCCTTTTCCCGGAACTGCACGAGTCGAACACCCGCGTCGAGACAGTCTGACAGCACCGACAGGGGGGGGCGCCCCGCGCAGAAGGATTCGGTGATGACAACATAGAGCCCCGCCGATGCGAAGCGGCGCATGCGTTCCGCGTGGATATCAGCCCCCACCGACGAACCTCACCAGTTCGATGCGGTCACCATCGCTAAGGCTAACCTGATCGAGGCGGCTCTTCTCGATGATTTCATCGTTTCGCTGCACGACGATGGGCCCGGCATTCAGGCCCAAAGTGGTTACGAGGGCATCGAGGGTGCTGCCCTCGTCGATGCTCCGCTCTTCTCCATTCACGATAACGCGCATGACGCGATGCTCCTTGGGTCGCTCTCCGCAGTATAGCGAAAATGAGCGCTGGCGTGCCGGGCACCGTGACGATAGAATGCGGGTGGGAGGTGAAGCTATGCCAAGCGTGGGAATGTTGTCGAAGATATTGATGGGCATGCTGGCGGCGGAGGCGCTGCTGCTGGGGCTGGTGTCGTTCCTGTTGCTGCACTTCGGGCTGCTCGGGGAGCAGGGAGTCACCGTGCTCTGCGTAACGCTGCCGCTGGGTTGGCGGCTGATGACTACCATCAACATGTTTCGCGCCTCGGAGCGGCATCGCATGAAGCGCGCGCCGGAGCAGGAGATCGGCCGAGCCGCCTTCGCGCGGATGCTGCTGGCGGAGTACGCCTGCGTGGTGGGGATCTTCACCTGGCTGCATCCTTTCGAGTGGCTGCACACCCGGCGCGGCGCGCTGGGTGCGGGCGGACTGCCCATCCTCTGTGTGCATGGCTACGTGTGTAACGGTGGATACTGGGCGTCGATGCGGGCGGTGCTGGCGCGGTCGGGCCACGGTCGCAGCTACACCCTCAACATGGACCCGACCTTTGGGAGCATCGAGACCTTCGCCGCGGCCGTGGCGCGCCGGGTGGACGAGATTCTCGCCGAGACCGGGGAGAGCAAGGTCATCCTGCTGGGACACAGCATGGGCGGGCTGGTGAGCCGTTGCTATGTGCAGCGGCACGGCGGGGTGGACAAGGTGAGCCGGATTGTCACGCTGGGCACGCCGCACCATGGCACCGTGTCGGCCTATGGCGGGTTTGGCGAGGACGCCCGCCAGATGCGCCCCAGCGATGCGTGGCTGAAGGCGCTGAACGCCGAGCCTCCGGTCGATGTCCCCATCACGTCCATCTACACCTTCCATGACAACATCGTCTTCCCGCAGGACACCTCAGTCCTGCCGGGAGCGAAGAACATTGGCCTTCCGGGCATTGGCCATCTTGAGCTGGCCTTTTCGCCCGCCGTGCAGCGGCTGGTTCTTGAGGAAATGCGGGAAGCCAAAACCACCCTGTAATGGACCAAGCGGCGAGGATAACCCCGCCGCTTGGCTTGGATGCTGGAGAGTAATGGTCTCTGGTATCAGGGAAGGGTGACTTCCACGGGCGCCGCGACGGCGGGCTCCTCCGGAGCCGGGGCGGCTTCGGCGGCGGCTTGCGTCTCGGCAGGAGGCGCGCTGGTTTCCGCCGCTTCCGCCGGTGCGGGCGGCTCCGGCTTGGTCTGCACGGCGTTGAAGTGATACTTGAAGGTGCTGACGTTGGGCTCGTCCAGTTCGAAGAGGCTGGCGTTGGTGTCCAGCTGAACGAGATGCATGTCGCCTTCCATCGGTCCCACATTGACACGGTGCGACTCGCCCGCCTCGGTCATGAATTCGATGTCGAAGAGCGGAGCCCAATCAGCCGCGCGCGCCGCGTTGTGGATGTCGTTGAAGCGCAGGGTGGCGAGCATGTCGGCCAGACCCTTTACGCGGTTTGCATCACCCGTGAAACTCTCCGCGCCATCGAGCGACACCATCCAGTCCTCGCCCGCCTTGGTGAGGGTCACGGCCTTGCCTTCGTGCTTGAGGCTGATCCGGTTGATGCTGGCGGCGTCCATGCCCTTGAAGGCATCGAGCGTGTAGAAGTCCTTCGGGGCAAGGAAGAGGCGATCGGTCTCGAGCTTGTTACCGGCGTAGATTCTCTCGTCGCCGTCCAGCTTGAGGTAGACCCCCTCGAAGCCCGCTGCGGGCGCACCCGCCTGGAGGGTGCGCACCGTGTCACCCGCGTGCACCGTGAGGGTGTGGGTGAAGGGGCCCGTGTCCTTGTCGGCGTAGTCCTGCATTTGCAGCGTGGCGACCGTGGTGGCCAGTTCCTTGGCCTTTGCCTGGTCAAGCTCGAAGGCCAGCTGCGGCTCCTCGGCACGCCAGGTGTCGCCTTCCTTCACGAGCACCGCACGGCCCTCGGGTCCAGTCAACTCGATCCGGTTGATCGCTTCGGCGTCGAGCTCCAGCTTGGGCAGGTCGTACAGGTCGCCGCCCTTCAGGAAGAGATACTCGAAATTAAACTTGCTGACCTCGTAGATGGTTTCCTTCTCGGCGCCCTCGATCATGAGGTGGCCGGGACCGGCGGGATCCTTATGGGCGCCCAGCAGGACAAGGTCGGCCTCGCCCTCGCGCGACACCGCCAGCCGGAAGGCGGGCGCGTCGAGTCCCAGCTCGGCTTTCTTCGCGGGATCGATCAGGTTGCTGGCCACCAGCGATTGCAGGCGTCCGAACACGCGGTCGAGTCCCGATTCCTTAACCTTCTCGCCGAGGCCGCCGGAGGAAGCAACCCATTCAAACTTGGGCTCGGGCGCCGGGGACGGCTCCGCCGCTTCGCCTTCCTTGCCCTCCTCCGCCGCGGGGGTCTCGGCGGGCAAAGCACGCTTTTCGAGCACGAATTCCTTGTCGGGCGTGAGGTAGGCCAACTTGGTCACCTTGTCCCGCTCGACCTTCACGATGTCCTTGTCCATCCATCGGTCGGGCGTGGGGGCGGTGGTCATGTCCTCGCCCGTCACCCCGGCTTCCTTGCGGAGGTCGGTGGCTTCCACCATCACCTGCTGGTCGCCGGCCTTGCGGAAGAACACCGACTTGAAGTCCGGTGCCTTGCCGAAAAGCAGCTCGAGCGCGGGGGTGTCGCCATCGGTATAGGCCTTCACCCGGAAAGCCTCGTCGTCCTTCAGGCTGTATGCGGCGAGCTGCTCGTCGCCGCTGGCCGTGGCGCGCGGCTCGCCCTTGATCCCGGTGAGCTTCTTGAGGAAGTCGTCAACGGTCTCCTTCTTGGCGGGGGCATTGAAGTGACTGGCAATAATCCAGGCGTCGCCTTCGCGCTGGAGGGTCACCTTGTCGTCCGGCGTGGCCGCCGCGTGCAGTTCTATCTTCTTGATGCTGTCCGCTGACAGCGACTCCTCGGCGATGCTTTGGAGTCCGGACTGCTCGACGATGGAGGGCGCGGCCTTCTGCGCGTTGCGGAAAAGGGCCAGGCCTCCCAGCACGGCCAGCACCACCACGAAGGGAATCAGGGTCTTCAGTTTCATGGGTCTACTCCGACTGCTTCTCGTTGAGGTTCTGGTTGCTTCTTAGGCGCTGGCCGGGGCCGCCCCTTTGCCGCGCTTGGCGGCCTGCGCCATGGTGTAGGCGTTGCGCGACTGGCGGCGCGCCATGGTCAGGCCGATGCCCACGCCCGCGATAATCAGGTTCGCCAGGCCGTAGTTGACGAAGCGCCAGAAGGTCTTGGTACCTTCGCTCGGCTTGGTGATGGCGCGGTCGATGGGCTTCTTGCCGCGCACCTGCACCAGGTTCTCGTCCAGCGTCACGGCATCCACCGAGTTGAGGAACAGGTCCAGGTTGCCCTGCTGGAGGAAGTCCTTGCGGAACATCTGCGAGCAGCCAAGGAGCACGAGCTTTCCGGGCGCCGCCGTCACGGGTTCGGCGGGCGCCTCGGGGGCTTCATCAGTCTCGTCGGGCATGGGAGGCATGCCGGGCTGCTGCTCGGGCTTGGGCCAGGCGGGGCGCTCCTTGCCGTCGAAGGCGTCGGGGAATTGTCCTTCCACCACGGCCATCAGCGGATAGGACTGGCCCTGCGCGGGCGGTTCGAAAGCGGCGGAGGTCAACTGCGCCCCGCTCTCGGCGGTCCACGCCTGGTCGCTGGTGCGCATCACCACCCTGCTGTCCAGACCCAGCTCCTTGAGCTTCGTGTCGTTCAATTCAAGCGCGGTGCCCCACAAGTAGAAGATGTTGGCGAGGCGCGAAGTGATGGAAGTCTCGGGATCCATGGTACTGTTGGCCACCAGGATGTGCATGGGCAGGTCGACCGGCTGGCCCATCAGGGCGGCCAGCGGGTTGTTGCCGCCCCCGCCGCGAATGGTGAGCGTCACCTTGTTCACGTCCATCAGCACGTCGTCGCTGACCGCGAGACCGTAGCTCTCGAGCAGGTCGTTCACCTGCGGCTGCTCTTCGCGACGGCTGATGTTGAGCCCCTGCGCGGTGCTGCGGTAGTCCCAGGTGTAATTCTGCACGGCCATAACGACCGACTTGCCGGCGCGCAGCGCGCGGTTGATCTCCCACTTCTGCCGCTCGTTCAGGCTGCGCGGGTTCACCACTACCAAGGTGTCGTACTCGGCGGGTAGCGGGCTTTCCTTGGTCAGCTCGACGCGCTCCACGTCGTACTTCTCATAACGCAGAATCTCCTCGAGGTAAACGTAGGGATCGTCGCTCTCGGGAATCTGCATGCCCTGCTGCTCCATCATGCGGCGCACCATCGGGTCGATGGCCACGGCCTCCTTGGGAGCCACGAGCGCCACCTTCGGCTTGTCCTCGCGGGTGAGCTTGTAGATCGTGCTGATGAGTCGGTACTCCAGTTCGGGCATGGTCTGCGGCAGGATCTGCGGGATAATCTCCTCGGCGCGATCCTTGTAGGCCACGCCGATGCTCGAGTAAATCAGCTTGTTGGTGATCTCGTCGCCGCTGTAGGCCTGCACGCTGAAAGGCTCGACGCCCTTGTCGAGCATGCGCTTCTCGATGGAGTCCTCGGGATTCTCTTCCTCCTCCGTCTCCTCCTCGGTCGCCTCGTTGGCAATCACGTTGGACACCGCCATGTGGATGGTGCGGTAGTCGATGTTGCCGCCGGAGGCGACGCGCAGTTCCTCGAGCTTGTCGGTGACCTCGCGCTCGAGGGTCTTCATCTGGGTCGGCATCTCGGCCGCCGGGGTCACGTACACGTTCACCTTCACGGGCGTCTCCAGCTTGGCGAGAATCGCCTTGGAGGCCGGGCTGACGGTGTAGACCTTGTCCTCGGTGGTGTCGATGCGGATGAGGCTGAAATCGGCCATGAGGTAGTTGAAGAGCAGGCCGATGACAATGGACATGGCGAAGGCGCCGGCGAAGATGCTCTTGGCGTTGGGACGGTTGCGCCCGTCGATGTAGAGCACGTTGAGCACGAGGAAGATGACGGTCCACGCCACGAAGTAGAGCACGTCGGCGAAATCAATCACGCCGCGCGTGAAGGACTCGAAGTGGGTGAAGAAGCCCATGAAGTTCGACAGGGCGCTGCCCAGGCCCGGCATCACCACGTCGTCGAGGTAGGCGGCGAAGAAAGTGGTGCCCAGCAGGAAGAAGGCGAAGCAGGTGAGCAGCGTCACGGCGAAGGCGACGATCTGATCCTTGAAGAAGCCGGAGAAAAGGATGCCCAGCGAAAGCATGAAGGCGCCCAGGAGCACGGTGCCGAAGTAGCCGCTGATCATCGCGCCCCAGTCGGGATTGCCCAGCTGGATGAGCATCATCGGCACGGTCACCGTGGTGGCGAGGGTGATCATGAAGAAGACCAGCGCGGCGGCGAACTTGCCCAGCACCAGCTCCCATGCCTTCATGGGGAAGGTGAGCAGCATTTCCCAGGTGTTTTCCTTGCGCTCTTCCGCCCAGATGCGCATGGTCACCGCGGGAATGAACACGCAGAAGAACAGCGGCAGGTTGTCGAAATAGGGCCGCATGTCCGCAATCGGGTTCACAAAGAACGTCGAGATGTACAGCCCGACGCTCAGGGTCACGAAGACCATCATGAAGATATAGCCAATGGGCGAGGTGAAGTACGCCCCGAGGTCGCGCCTCATGATCGTGATGATGTTGTTCATATCGCTCCTCCCGTCATCCTCGTGCGGGGTTGTTCCAAGCCTTGGGGGTTACCGGTTGCTTCAGCGGGCGGGGACTCAGTAGTTCCCCTGCACCGCCTTCTCGGTCAGCGTGAGGAAGGTTTCTTCCAGGGTCAGCGGGCGCTCGGCCAGTTCGCGCACCTGCCACTGCTGCTGCTGCGCCAGCTGGCTGATTTCGCGCCACACGTGCCGGCCTTGCGCGCTGTGCACATGGAAGGTCGGGCAGCCGTCCACCTCCTTGATGAACCGCACCTGGCGGACGCCGTCCACGCCGGAGAGCTTGCGCTCGATCTCGGCGCGCTCGCCGGCCGCGCTGAACGACATGCGCTCGTCGTCCTTGGCTCGACGGCGCAACTCGTCGATGGAGCCGTCGCCCACGATCTCACCCCGGTTGATGATCACGATGCGGTCGGCCGTCGTCTCCACTTCCTGAAGGATGTGGGTGGAGAGGATCACGGTCTTCTCCTTGGCAAGGTTCGCGATGAGGTCCCGGATTTCGAGAATCTGGTGCGGGTCGAGACCAGAGGTGGGCTCGTCGAGAATGATCACTTCCGGATCGTGGATGAGCGCCTGCGCCAACGCCGTGCGCTGCCGGAAGCCCTTGGACAGTTCACGCACCACCTTGCGGAACATGGGCTCGAGGCCGGTCGCCCCCACCACCGCGTTGACGCGTTCCTTGAGCTTGCCGCCATGCAGGCCGCGCGCGCGCCCCACGAACTCGAGGTAGTCCTTCACCTCCATGTCCATATAGAGCGGCAGCACCTCCGGCAGGTAGCCGATCAGCTTGCGCACCTTGACGGGATCCTCCAGCACGTCCACCCCGCCCACCTTGGCGGTGCCCTTGGTGGGATACAGGTAGGTGGTGAGAATCTTCATCGTGGTGGACTTGCCCGCGCCGTTGGGCCCGAGCAACCCCACAATCTCCCCCTTGGTCACCTCGAAGGAGACGTTGTTTAGCGCCACCACCGGGCCGTAGTGCATGGTCAGATTCGACGCCTTGATCATGGTCAACACTCCTGAAAAGTACTTGTCCCACGCGCATGGCTGGCCGCCCAGGCCAGCGCTGCCGCCGCTCCCGTCTCCGCGCCCGTCCCCATTTGGGGCAAGGCGGACAGGGCTCTCCACCTGAGATTAGCAATCGCTGTGCCGAAGTGCTAAAGCCCGCCTCACACCATCGTAAGTTAGTTTAATTAATTGGGTTACACGATTCGACAGGAAACTTCATCCCCCTCTTGAGCGGCGCATATGAGGTGTTGCGGCTGTTTTCAGGCATCGGCCGGGCTGTCGACGTCTCCCCCTTGACTCAAGCCGGGAGAGGGAGATGCCGATGCTAAGGGGTGGAGCCAGGAGCCACGGACCGATGATGCTGAACGCGACAAGCCTGCCCTTGGGCACCCCCGCCACCCTGCCGCCCAGCGCGGTGGCCGGGCGGATGGCGCGCAGCGTGGACGATGCCGCGCTCATGGATAGCGTCTTCAACCTTTCTCGCGGCACGGGCGAAACCGCCGCGCTCTACGCGGGAATGCGTGCGGCGGCCCAAGATCCCGAGGGCGGTGAGTTTCTCACGATGCTGGCCACGATGCTCAAGCAGGGCATTGTCGGCACGGAGCAGTTGGAAGTGCGGGGCGAACGCTACACGAGCTTCATCGAAAACCGCATCGCCGCGCCGGACGACGTGTCTCGCGCCCGTCCCTATCGCGACGTGACGTCCAAGCCCCGGCTGGACTTACGCGCCTGAGCTTTCGCGCCACTGGATGAAATCCCGATGCAGCGCCTTGTCGGCATGGGGGTCCTCCACGGCGGATAGTTCTTCGGCGGTGTACCCCGAACGCAGCGCGACTATCCGCAGCATGCGGGCGGGTTCATCCACGGAAAACGCCGCCCGCCAGGTGCGGTAGGCGATTTCCCATGTGCCATGCTCCAGCGGCCGCACCCGCTTGCGCCGGTGATCCAACGGCGCTTCGGACAGTTGCTGCTCGAGGAAAGCCGTCAGGGCGCCTGCCCCGCGCGACTCCAGCCAAGCCAGTTGGACGGCTATCTCGTCCGGTATGTCTACTTGCCAGGTGTCTGCGTCGTCTTCCTCAATCCACCCCAGCGTCGCGTCAGGGAAGCTGTCGGCATAGGGCAGGTAAGGCTTGATGTCGAGAATGGGGGTGCCATCCAGCAGGTCACTCGGCCCAACCTCGATGCGCCGTCCGCGCACCGACAGGAGTTCCACGCAGGAAAGCCCAATGGGATTCGGACGGTACGGCGCGCGCGACGCGAAGACCCCCACCTTGCGGCTCCCGCGCGGCGGCCGCACCACCGGCTTCCACGACGGGTTGTGATGGAAAACGTAGAGTAGCCAGATACGCGAGAATCCCTCGAGGTCACGCAGCCCGAGTTCAAGATCGCGGCCCTCGAAAAGCTCCACCACGCCGCCCTCCCCCCTGGACAACACCGCCTGCCGCGCCGCCTCATACGGATGCCGCGCCGCGCTCCGAAATTCCCCTATCGCGTCGAAATGGAAAGTCATGATTCGGACGACGGTGTTTTCACCGGTCGAAGTGATCCGCATAGACGATTTCGCCGCCGGTCTCCCAGGGCTTGTATTCATTGAAGAAGGTGATGCGGTCGCCAATGGCGGGGTGGGTGCTTCGCCAGAGGGTGTAGAGCAGGTTGTGCCGGGGCACGCCGAGGTTTTCTTCCTG
>JBJOID010000325.1:0-4116 GCA_046047315.1 Candidatus Hydrogenedentota bacterium
ATTCCCGTGATAGCAGCGATGGGCGCGCTCATGCACTCGCCGCGAGCGGGTCTTGTGGCCGCATTGCTCTATGCCCTCTCGCTGGTGCAGACCTATTACGGGCAGGAAGCCCGCTTCTACGCGCTATTGAACTTCGAGGCCATGGTGTCCATGCTGGGCTTGCTACTGGCGTTGCATGGCCGGGTGCGGACGGGTTGGCTGCTTCATGCATTGGGCAACACAGCCCTGCTGCTTACCCATGCGTTCACGCCACTCCTGTTCGCAGCCCAGGGACTATTCCTCTGTTGGCACTGGCGCCGCGCGCCCTTACGCTTGCTGGCATGGATGGCAGCACATGGAGCGCTGCTTGTCGTTTTCTTTTTGTGGACGAAATACGGCATTGCCTATGACTTCGCCGACAAGACACAGGCCTACAACGATGTGCCGCCCATCTGGCGAGAATTGGTGATGGCCTACGTTGTCTTTGCCGGAGGACGCTTTTCCAACGAAGACCCGGGCAAGTACATGCTGTCGCTGGACTGGCCGGTTACGATCATGGTCGCTGGCCTCACCCTTGTGGGGCTGTTGCACTTGTTCCGGCAGCGCCGCGATACGGCAGTCTTTCTGGTCTGTTGGCTGGTGGTTCCAGTGATTTTGCTCTTTGTGGCCTCCCTCTTATGGCGACCCGTATTTCAATACCGCTACGTGCTTCCCTCGGCCGTGCCGCTCTTGCTGTTGACGGCCATGGGATGGCGCATGCTTCCCTCAATACGGGCACGCGCCTCGGTCCTTTGCGCTCTGGTTGCCTGCATGGCGTGGCAGCAGGCCATGCTCCCCCGTCCCATGCGGCCGGACTTCAATGCCTTTGCCCGGCAGGTGAGAGACTCCCCCGCTCCCGTGCTTGCCATGAAACCTTTCGTGGCGCGCGCCGCACGGCTGGCCTTGCCAGAAGAGAGCGAAGTGCTCACGCTTTACGGAATGAACGACCTGCTACATGAAGCAAGCTTGCGAATGGAGCGTCAAGATCAAGCCTGGCTTCTCTTTCACCATTGGGCGGACTTCAGCAATCTTGAGAGAAGCTTGCAAGAGATGGGATGGAATTTCAGCCGCACAGAATACGGTGGCATGCCGCCGTTGGTGGCATATCGGCTTGGTGCAGGCCTCGATTAACGCCCCGTGCGCGCCAGACTCTGGAGCGCCGCCCGCACCAGGTCCTCGGGTTTGGCATCCTCGCCAAGTTTCTTTCGCGCGCCGAGCGCGGCTTGCTTCGCTTCTGCCGGGGTACAGCCAAGGCTGATAAGCGCTTCGTACACGTCGTCCCCTTCTGAGGTGGCTAGCGTCGACGCGTCCTCGCCGAGAAGCGCCTTGAGATCGGCGTCCTGCTTGAGCTGGTTTTTCATCTCGAGGATAAGCCGCTGGGCCGTGGCCTTGCCCACACCCGGCACTTTCTTGAATGCATCGATGTCACTGTCCGACACCACGCGGCCGAATTCCTGCACTGAAAAGGCCGACAGCACCGCAAGGGCGAGCTTGGGTCCCACCTTGTTCACCCCCAGCAGACTGTCGAATAGCGCCCGTTCCTCACGCGTGAGGAAGCCGAAGATTTGGAACACATCCTCACGAATGTGGCAGTAGGTGATGAGGGTCACCTCTTGTCGCGGCGAAAGCCGCTGCAACACGCGCGCCGAAACATGCACCTCGTAACCGACACCGTTGACATCAAGCGCAACATGGTCCTTGCACTTCTCGGCCACGGTGCCCCGCAGGAAGGAAAACATGGTCAAACTTCCTTACGGACAGGGATGGCGAATCGCCGGGTTTGCAGCGCACAGATGGCCAGTGCCAGAGCGTCCGCCGCATCATCCGGACGGGGGCGCTTTTCGAGGTTAAGTAGGATTCGCACCATATCCTGCATCTGCCGCTTGTCGGCCTTGCCGTAGCCCGTGATGGCCAGCTTGGTTTCGGTGGGACTGAACTCCTCGACGGGCAATCCCGCCTGGACTGCGGCCAGCACCATCACCCCGCGCGCTTGGGCCACGGCGATCCCAGTCGTCACATTCTGCTTGAAGTATAGTTTCTCCACGCAGACGGCATCGGGCGCGTGTTCCGCTATCAAGGCGGTCACCCCGTCATGCAACTGCTTTAAGCGGTCAGCGAAGTGCGCCCCTGCGGGCGTAAGCACCGCGCCGTGTGCAAGATGGGTCAGCCGGCTGCCCCGCGCATCCACCACTCCGTAGCCGGTGGTGGCGGTACCGGGATCCAGCCCCAGCACGCGCATCAGTCGGCCATGAGCTCGGCCATGGCGTCGTCGGTGATTTCCACGTTCGAGTAGACTTCGGACACGTCGTCGTTATCCTCAAGCGCTTCCATAAGGTTCAGCACAGACTTGAGCGACTTGGAGTCCACGGCGAGCTGCGTCTTGGGAAGCATGGTCAGCTTGGCTTCCTGGGCGCCGATGCCCATGGCTTCCAGCGCCTGCACCACGCTATGGAGTTCTGTCGGGTCCGTGCGAATTTCGTAAAGCTCGCCGTCCATATCGACGTCTTCCGCCCCCGCTTCGATGGCCTTCTCAAAGATATCGTCATCCGAGAGTCCATCCTTCGACACCGAGATCGAACCCTTCTGGTCGAAGTTCCACATCACCGCGCCGCTCTCCGCCATCGAGCCGCCATGCTTGTTAATTAGGTGGCGAATGTCGGCAACAGTGCGGTTTTTGTTGTCCGTCAAGGCCTCCACGATGATGGCGACGCCTGCTGGACCGTAGGCCTCGTAGCGCTGCTCTTCGTAGTTCGCGCTGCCGTCGTCACCCGTGCCTTTCTTGATGGCACGGGCGATGTTGTCCTTGGGCATATTTTGGGCACGCGCAGCCAGCAGCACCGTGCGCAAGCGCGGGTTCATGTCGGGCTCGCCGCCGCCTAACTTCGCCGCCACCGTAATCTCTTTTGCCAGCTTCGAGAATATCTTCCCGCGCTTGGCGTCAAGAGCGCCCTTTTTCCGCTTGATGGTGCTCCACTTGGAATGACCCGACATACCACCTAACTCCCTGTAAATAAAGAAGGTTCGAAAGCCGGACGGAGTATAGCAGCCCGCCTCGGGGGCCTGCAATCGTGGCGGATGCCGCACTTGTCAATCTCTTGAACGAGTGGCCCATCTTGCGGGCGGACCTGAAGGGGTTTACAATCGAAGTCTGCCATCGGCACCGAGCTGGCCTTGGATGCTTCCTTAACTAGCCGCGCCTCGAAGGTGGCCGCACTCTTGCCTGAACGCAGACCAACAGGAAGCGAGGACGCATGAAACGCAAAGCAGCGGGGAACAATGCAGTACGAAAACTGACGCGTCCGGGAACGAAACGGGCGGTCCGCCAGCGGACATCTGCTCCACGCCCGGTAACCGCTGGCGACATAGCACCGGTCCTTTCTGAGGAAGCCATAGAGCGGCATCATGTGTCGCAGGCGGTGGAGGCAGGACAGGAGTCCAAACTTACCGCTTTTCGTGATGTCGTGGCGCAGGCAAAGCCGGAGGAAGCGCGGCAACTGGCGCAAAGCTTGAGCGCGATTCTAAAGGGCGCCTCCCCCGAAGATGCCAACATACTTCGTTAGGCTCTTCTTGAGCGTCCACTGCGCACGGCAGTGAAGGATCGTGTCAGTCCGGATGAGGAGCTTGGCCCGAAGTGGCGCGAGGGTGAGTATCCCTACAAGAATCTCATGAGCTGCAAGAACTACGAGAAGCAGAAGTACCAGCTGCAGGTGGAGCTGTTGAAACTGCAATCGTGGGTCAAGACCACCGGCCAGCGGGTGGTGTTGCTGTTTGAGGGTCGCGATGCGGCCGGGAAGGGCGGCACCATCAAGAGATTCATGGAGCATCTCAATCCTCGAGGCGCGCGCGTGGTGCCCCTTGAGAAGCCCAGCGATGTCGAACGCGGCCAGTGGTATTTCCAACGCTACGTGCAGCACCTGCCGACGGCCGGCGAAATCGTGATGTTTGATCGGTGCTGGTATAACCGTGCCGGCGTCGAAAGGGTTATGGGCTTCTGCACGCAGGACGAATACATGGAGTTTATGCGACAAGCACCTGAGTTCGAACGCAATCTCGTGCGCAGCGGCACCCATCTCATCAAGTTCTGGTTCTCGGTCAGCC
>JBJOID010000326.1:0-21192 GCA_046047315.1 Candidatus Hydrogenedentota bacterium
GCCGATGGTCCGGGCGGGCAACGGCAATGCGGACACAGGCAAGGGTGAAAAGGTGCGGTAAGAGCGCACCAGCGTCCCTGGTGACAGGGCGGCTTGTTAAACCCCACCCGGTGCAATTCCAAATAGGGGAGCCATGGCGCGGCCCGCGTCGCTCCCGGGTAGGAAGCTAGAAACGCACGGCGACGTGCGTACCAGAGGAATGGCCGTCTCGGGGCCGCAAGGCCCTAGACAGAACCCGGCTTACAGGCCTGCTCTTCGTTGGTTCATGCGGGGGAAGTGTTCGAAAGGGCGCTTCCCCCTTTTGGATTTTACGCTATGGCCACAGCGAATTTGGATCGCGGAGGCTTGCCTCCGCTTTCTTGTAGGGGACTTGTCTCCGTCGTGGGTATGGGAAGTCGCTTACGATGCTAAGCCTTGAGGCCGGAGGCAAGCCTCCCTCAGGAAAGCTGAGGCAAGCCTCAGCAATCCAAACGGCTCAGCGTTTGCGCCCCAGGTACAGGTAGTACGGCACACGCACGGGCATGTAGGGGACGGGGGCCATGCGTTCTTCCAAGTGAACCGTCTCGAAGCGGGTCTCCAAGTAGGGGAGGTGTTCACTGGACAGGTACACGTTATCGTTCATGAACCATGAGGGCCAGAAGACGCGGCGTGCGAAGCCGTGCTGACGGCGTCCCTCGGCGGGGTATTTGCGCGACACGTAGAAGTCCACCACCCCGATGTGCCCCCCCGGCTTGAGAACCTCGAGCGCATGGTCGATCGCCCGGAACCAGTCGGGAATCATCGTCAGCGAATAGGAGAAGGTGACGAGATCAACCGAGCCTTCCTCCGGGATGAAAGTTGTGGCGTCCGCCTCGACGACGGCGACATTGCTCCAGCCCTTGGCGTCGGCGCGCTTGCGGGCCATGCCCAAGAGGGAAGAGGCGAGATCCACCACATAGGCCCGCTTCAGCGCACTGATCCGCTCGCCCACCAGTTCCAGGTTGCTGCCCGTGCCGCCACCCATGTCCATCCAAACACCGCCTTCCGGAAGCGGCAACTGCGCGCAGAGGTCTTCGCGCCCATGAAGCAGCCGTTTGCGGAAATCATCGTAGGCATCCGCCTGGCCACCGTAGAAGCTTTCCAACCGCTCCTGGTGACTGTCGCCTTTCACCGGGGACAAGACGAGGTGGTAAAGAATCTTGGCATCGCGCAGGAGGGACATGACGGGTTCTCAGCGGGTATCGGTTAGAGATAGTGGGCCGGAGTATACCGGAGCGACGCAGGCGAGGTCATCGGAGCAACGGTGGGATGTCTCCTCAGAACCCAATGACAACGCCGCAATACCCATGCCTCGCAAACACCTGTAAGGGGCTAGCTCAGCATCCCCTTCAGCTCGGACATGAACTCATTCAGGTCTTTGAATTGGCGATAAACCGACGCAAACCGCACATAAGCCACTTCATCCAACCGCTTGAGTTTTCGCATGATGGATTCGCCGATGGCCTTGGTGGTGACCTCATGGTCGGCGGCATTGAAGAGCTCGCGCTCGATCTCGTCGATCATGACCTCGACCTGCTCAAGGCTGACGGGTCGCTTCTCACAGGCTTTCATGATGCCCATCTTCAGCTTCCAGCGATCAAATGGCTCCCGGCGGCCATCCTTCTTGATGACCATCTGCTGGACTTCCTCGATGCGCTCGTAGGTCGTGAAACGGCGTCCACATCCCAGGCACTCGCGACGGCGGCGAATCGCGTCTCCCTCTTTCGAGGTACGCGAATCAACCACCTTCTGGTGCAGGTTGGAACAAAATGGACAGCGCATGCCGAGGCCTCCCCAGTCAATCCGTCGCCGTGGCAATCGCACAGCAATGTATCCACAATATATGGCCGACTCGGCGGTCTGGACCATATATGTGCGGGCGGTAGCCTAGCAGATACCACATAGGCCGTCAAGAATCGATTCAGCCACCAATCGTGGTGGTCAGCATGCCGATTTGCAGTTCAGCGACACGAACCGTATTGTGAAACGAATGCATCCACCGCGTGCATCGTTCTCCAAGCGGATGGAAAACTGACCCCCGGAAGTGCTGCATTTTGTCATTACACCACCGAAAACTCTTTACGCTGTTGATTGTTTTCGCCGCGACGGGCTGCGCCGTGCGCGACGTGGATGTTGACCCAAAGCCGCTTCTTGCACTGCCTGATGCTCAAGAGCAGGGGGTACTGCTTCCACCGGACACCGCTCCGTGGTGGGACGGCTTCGAGGATGCACAACTGGATGCCCTGATCGAGGCGGGTGTTTCGCAAAATCTTGGCCTGCTCCAAGGTTTGGAGCGCATTCAACGCGCCAGCGCCTTTCTCAAGCAGGCAGGGTCTGCGGGAAAGCCCGCTCTGAACCTTGGCGCCGACGCTTCGAGGGACTGGGAAAAGCTGCTTAACCCACCAGACTCGAGTGAAGACGAGATTGACATCGATGATGCGCTTGCCTCCGCCGGGGGCGGTGCCCCGCCCGAGGAACTGGAAGCGCAGGCTCCCGACACGGAGCAATGGGAAACAGCCTACGATGCGGGCTTGTCGCTCCGTTGGGAGCTTGATCTCTGGGGCAAGTACCGGTCCTTGAAGGCGGCCCGGCGCGAGGAGTTGCAGGCCAGCATCCACGACTACGAAGCACTCCGGCTTGCCTTGTCGCGCCAAATAGCCGAGACCTATTACGCGATACTCGAACAGCGCCGCCGTCTCCTCCTGCTGGCCGAGCAGGGAGGCATTGCCGCCACATCGCAACAATTGCTGGAACTGCGCCTGCTTCAGGGTGACGCCACGGCGGTGGATGTTCTGCAGCAGCGCTCGCAGGTGGCCGAAATCGACGCGGAACGTCCTGCGGTCATGGCTGCTCTGGGCGCTTTGGAGAATCGTCTTGATGTTCTCCTGGGCGCTATGCCCGATGGCGTTGATCGGGTAACGCTTCCCGGCAAGGGCGACGCCTTGCCTTCCATGCCCGAGCCTTACACCGTGGCCGCCAGTTTATTGGCGCGTCGTCCGGACCTGCGCGCCGCGCAGCGCCGACTGGTGGCCAATGATTTCGAGGTGGCGGCCGCCGTGGCCGACCGCTATCCAGCCGTCACGCTCACGGGGACTTTCTCCTACGCGGGCATCGGTGGCGGGGATCGCACCCTCGGTGCCTCCGGTGGGGCGGGCCTGTTACAGCCCTTGCTCGACTGGGGTCAGCGCAAGGCGGCGGTCATGGCGGCCGAGGCGGAATTCCGCGAGGCGCTCTATGCCTTCTCCGAGACCTACCTTCTTGCGATCGAGGAAGTGGAAACCGTGCTTTGGCAAGAGGCGAGGCAGCGGGATCTGGTGGCCGCGCTCGAAGCGAGGGAAGCTATCCTCCAGCGCACCGCCGACGAGGCGCGCGCGCGGTATGGACTCGGCGTCAGTGATTATCTGCCCGTGCTGACGGCCCTCGAACAGCTTAACGCCGTGCAGCGCGAACTAGTCGCCGCGCGCCGCGAAGCCACCTTGCTGCGGGTGCGCGCGCTCGTCTCCGCCGGGGGCGGAACCCGCGAAGCGACCTCGAATCCAACTGTGACCGAATAGACCGAAAACGCTTCCGCCCGAAGCGTGAAGCGGATTCGACAGGAAAGGCGAACCTTGAAGAAAGTCCTAGCCTCCGCCGTGGGAATCCTGGTGCCGCTTGCGCTTATAGGGGCGGCGGCCGCGGGCGCATGGTACCTGATGAACACAGGCCCCACGGTCGAGCGAAACACATCGCCCCGGCCCGCGCCCATTGTCGAGGCCGTCGAGGTGGAACGGGGAGAATTTCGCCGCGTGGCCGACGCCTTCGGCCCGGTCATTCCGTCGCGTGAGGTCACCATCATCCCCGAGGTCACCGGCCGCATCGTTGAAATACATCCGAAACTACAGGCTGGCGGCGTGGTGAAGAAGGGCGAAGTCCTCGTGCGGATTGATGCCTCAGACTACAAGATAGCGCTTGATCAGGCGCGCAACGCCGTGGCTGAGGCCGAGGCGTCGCTCGAGGTGGAGCGCGGCCGGCAGATGGTGGCGGAGCGCGAATGGGAATTATTCGGCAAGACCCTGCCCGACGCCGAAAAGGCTCAGGCACTGGCCCTGCGCGAACCGCAGATTCGACAGGCGGAAGCGCGCATCGCGACCGCCAGGAGCGCCGTTGAACAGGCTGAACTGGATTTATCCCGCACCGAAATACGGGTTCCCTTTGACGCGCTCGTGGTGGAGGAACAAGCCGAGGTGGGCCAGCGTACCGCACCCGGCGCCACCATTGCCCGGCTCGTGGGCACCGAATCGTTCTGGGTTCGGGCGGCGCTGCCGGTCGCCCGCCTGGGCGCGGTGCTTGAAGCGGCCGATGAGGGAGTGCCCGTGCGGCTGTATCCCGAGTCCGCTGGAGCGGAAGTGCTTCCAGCCGAGGGGCGCCTGGTCCGCACGCTGGGCAATGTCGATCCCGAGGGCCGCATGGCGCAGCTGCTCGTGGAAGTGGCGGACCCAATGCGGCTCGTCACGGGGAGCGACTCAACACATCCGCCGCTCATCCTGGATAGCTATGTGCGCGCCGAGCTGGACGGCGGAGTCCTGCCGGGCGCGGTTACCCTGCCGCGCAAGGCCCTTCGCGAGAACAAGGAGGTTTGGGTGGTCGACGCGGAGGAGACGCTCGCGGTTCGCAACATCGCGCCACTATGGCAGCAGCGCGAAGTGGTGGCGGTTGAGGATGTTTTCAAACCGGGAGACCGGATTGTGACCTCACCCATCAGCGACCTCTCTCCTGGGATGAAGGTGCGCGTGATGGCGGATGACGACCAACAGGACGTGTCGCCGTCATGAGCGATCAGCAGGGACGAAGCCCAGCGCCCGCGGGCGGCTTTTCCGGGCTGGTCGCATGGATGACGCGGAACCATGTCGCGTCAAACCTGCTCATGTTCGCCTTGCTGGGCGGCGGGCTGGCCGCGACGCTCAGCATTCGTCAGGAGGTCTTCCCAAGCTTCCAGCTCGACATCGTGGATATCCGGGTGCCCTATCCCGGCGCCTCGCCCACGGAAGTGGAAGACGGATTGATTCTGCCCATCGAGGAAGCGATTCGTGGACTCGAGGTGGTGGAACGCATTAC
This sequence comes from Candidatus Hydrogenedentota bacterium, assembly GCA_046047315.1. Classification (GTDB taxonomy): domain Bacteria; phylum Hydrogenedentota; class Hydrogenedentia; order Hydrogenedentales; family JAEUWI01; genus WGMK01. Next base: position 5,113 of record JBJOID010000326.1, read on the forward strand.
CGCCACGGCGCGGCAGGGCAGCGCGGAAATCGAGGTCGAGCTGGTGGAGGGTGTGGACACCGGGCAAGCCACGCAGGACATCAAGAACGCGATTGATAGCATCAGCTTTTTCCCCGAGGAAGCCGAGCGCCCCACGCTGGGCTTGCGCCTTGAGCAGGACAGCACCATGTGGATGGTGGTCTATGGTCCCTTCACGGAGCGGCAGTCGCTTGAATTGGGCGAGCGTATCCGGCGCGGTCTGCTAGCCCTACCCGAGGTTTCCCAGATCAGCGTCTTTGCCGAGCGTTCGCCCGAGGTGCGCATCGAGATTCCAGAGGAAACGCTGCGCTCGCTGAATCTCACGCTGGGCGAGGCCGCGGACAGCATCGCTTCATCGGCGCGGGACCTTCCAGCGGGCGGTGTGCGCACGGCGGGGGGTGAGGTGTTGCTCAGTACGCGCGAACGTCGCGACTTCGCCAGCGAGTACGGGGACATTCCCCTGGTCTCCACCAGCACCGGGGCGGCCGTGCTCCTGCGTGATGCCGCGGAGATTACGGATGGATTCGAGGACCGAGCGTTCAGAAACCTGTTCGACGGCGGTTATGGCATCTTCCTCAGCATCTCGTCCACGCCGGCCGAGAAGCCCTTGGAGATTGCCGCGGCCGTGCACAAGTATCTCGACGAGGTGCGCGAAGAGCTTCCGGAAGGGGCGGGCGTTCGTATACTTCGCGATCGCGCTGAGGAGTACCGCGACCGCCTCAACCTGTTGATGTTCAACGGCTTGGTGGGCCTGTTGCTGGTGATTGGTGTGCTTGGTCTGTTCCTCGAACCCCGCCTGGCCTTCTGGGTGGCGGCCGGCATTCCCACCACCATCATCGGTTCACTGCTGCTGCTGCCGCTTTTCGGCGCAAGCATCAACATGATTTCGCTCTTTGCGTTCATCATCACGCTCGGCATCGTGGTGGACGACGCCATCATCGTCGGCGAGAACGTATTCCACCGCATGCAGGAAGGTCGATCGCGCCTGCAAGCAGCCATCGAAGGCAGCCGCGAAATGGTGGTCCCCATCCTCTTTGCGGTGCTTACCAACATCATCGCTTTCTTGCCCTTGCTCTTCGTGCCGGGTGAGACCGGACGCTTCTTTGCACCCCTGCCCGCCGTGGTCATCGCCGTGTTTCTGGTGTCACTGGTCGAGGCCCTGTTCATTCTGCCCGCCCACCTTGGGCATGGTCCCCAGGAACGCGGCGGGCACGGACCGCTGGCTATCCTGGCCCGGGCGCAGTCCAAAGTCTCCGAGGGATTCGAGCGCCTGACCGACATCTTCGTAACCCCGGTGCTTCACTTCGCCGTGCGCTGGCGGCTGATGACGCTCGCCGTCATTTCTGCCTGTCTGATGCTGGTCTTCGGTTGGTATTACAGCGGTCGCATGAACTACACCTTCAACCCCGTCATCACCGGTCTGCGCGTGGACGGGGAGATTCAGACGCCGGTGGGCTCTGCCTTTGACGACACGCTGCGCATTGCCGACCACATTGAGCAGGCGGGACTCCGCGCGGCGGACCGACTTGGCGGCAGGGACAAGGTCATCAATGGCCGCATGAATGTGTGTGGACGCTTCGGTGAAAACTGGGGCGATGTGAACTTTTTCCTCGTGCCGCCCGATGAGCGGGACTTCGATCAGGAGACTTTCGCTCGCATCTGGCGCGAAGAGGTGGGGGAGGTGCCCGGTCTCAAGTCCCTGTATTTCGAGTGGGAGGAGGGCCCCGGTACCGGGGCGGGCCTGACCATCGAGCTGTCCCATCCCGACCGAGACGTGCTTGAGGAGGCCGCCACCGAGCTTTCGGAACAATTGGCCACCTTTGTTGGCGTATCGGACATCAAGGACGGCTTCAGTTCGGGCAAGCAGGAGATCGAGGTGGAGCTTACCCAGGAGGGCCGTTTTCTGGGGCTGACCCCCGAGGATGTGGGGCGCCAGGTGCGGCATGCCTTTTACGGGGCCGAAGCCCTGCGCTTCCAGCGCGGCCGCCATGAGGTGAAGGTGATGGTGCGCCTGCCCGAGCAGGAACGCCGCTCCCTGAGCGACGTGGAAGATCTCATCATCCGCACGCCGGGCGGTGGAGAAGCCCCGTTGAGTCAGGTGGCACGGCTGGGCATGGGCACCGCGTACACCGACATCAACCGCGTTGATGGCCAGCGCGTCATCAATGTGACCTGTAACGTGGTGCCTGAACTCGCCAACGTGAACGACATTCGCGCAGGGGTCACGGAGAAAGTGCTGCCCAAGCTGGCCGACCGCTATCGCGGGCTGAGCTACACCTTTGCCGGGCGGCAGCGCGAGGAACAGCGCGCCATGGCCGAACTGCAACTGGGGCTCGCCGTGGCCATGCTCGCCTGCTTCGCCCTTTTGGCCGCCCTCTTCCGCAGTTACACGCAGGCGCTCATTGTGATGACCTCGGTACCCTGTGCCGTGGCTGCTGCGCTGGCGGGGCATGTGCTGCTCGGCTACGACCTTTCCGTGGTCAGCGTCTTCGGCATGATCGCCCTATCGGGTCTGGTGGTAAACGGCGGCCTTGTGCTCAACCAAGAGATCAATCGCCTGCTCGCCGAGGAGGGACTGCCCATCCGCGAGGCCGTGGTGCGCGCCGCGCGCCGTCGATTCCGGCCCATATTGCTCACCTCGCTCACCACCTTCGCCGGGCTCGCGCCGATGATTTTTGAAACGTCGAGCCAGGCGCGTTTCCTTGTTCCCATGGCCATCGCACTTGGCTTTGGCACCCTCTTCGCCATGCCTGGCGTTATCCTGTTGCCCGTGGTCTTGCGCACCTTTCTGCCCGGAAAGCCCGCGCCCGGGGAATCCGGGCATTGAGTAAAGCATCGATTTTCGCGCGTTGAACCAAAACCTTGCTTCACGTGGCGCGAGTAGTCCAGGCAGATTCGCCGCAGGTTCAGTGCGACTTAGGTGATCCCTTGCATGTTTCCCAACGGGGTTCGTATCATCGCGGTTTGACTCTCGGGGAGTTTCACTTGGACGCGATGACACCGCCGCCTCGACGGAAGCCCATGCCCGCATGGGTGTTGCTGGGCGCTCTCTGCCTCTTCCATCTGGTCGCCAATCTGTGGTGGCTGGGGGCGGATAACCACGTTATCCGAGGGGACGAAGAGTCGCACATGGAGTACGCGCGCGAGTATTACGAGGTGCTCGCGGTCAACGAGTACTCCAATGTTGTGCAGCGCATCGTCGCGCTGGGCAATATTCGCCCGAAGACCATGTCGCACCCGCCCTTGCTGCATTTGCTGGGGGGCGTGCAGCTTGCGGTTTTCGGGTATTCGCCCGACGTGATCTCCTTCACCGGGACTTACCTCTTCCTCATCGCCATCGTGGGGATCTATCTGCTGGCACGTCGGCTGGTTCCACCGGCCGAGGCCCTATTCGCCGCTTTTGTCTTCAGCTTCACGCCCATGATTTTCGCGGGATCACGTTTCTTTATGACAGACTACGTGGCGATGGCCATCACCGTATGGGCCTGTTATGCGCTGTTGCGCAGCGAGGGATTTCGGCATACCGGGTGGGTCTTGCTGTTTGCTTTGCTCAACGGCCTCGGGCTGCTGGCGCGCTCGGTCAATTTCCTTTATCTGCTTGCCCCGGCGGCGCTCATCTTCGCCTATGGGCTTTGGCGCGCTGCACGGATTGAGGACCGCGAACCGAGGGCCATGGCGTTGCGGGGGCTGATTATCCATGCCGTGATGACGCTGGTGATCACGCTTGGCATCGCCGCCCCGTGGTACTTCCGGCACGCGGAAAGCATTTACGATTTCTGGGTGACCTACCGCACCGACGTGACGGGCACGCCCCTTGCGGGCTTGGACGCCGCACAGGTGCCCAAGCCCGAAGAGCAGGCGGCGCAGCCGGTTGACCCCGCGCCAGAGGCTTCGCCGGGCGCTGCTCCCGCGCCACCGGTGCCCCCTTCGGTATGGGTCAAGTTGTACAACCGTTTCCGCTATCCGCCGAACCCGTGGATTGACTACCCGGTGCACGTGGTGAACAACGCGCTGTTCCTGCCCTTCTCGGTGCTGGCTGTTCTCGGTGTGGCGGGCTGCCTGTTCAGTCGTCGTTTCCGGCGTGTGGATATCCTCCTGTATCTCACCTGGATACTCGGCTCCTACCTGCTGCTGCAAATGACCTTGCGCTGGTCCACCCCCCGGTATTCATTGCAAGCTGTGCCCGCCCTGTCGCTCTTTGTGGCCCTCTCGGTGCTGGCCTTGCCCATCAAGGTGAGGCGCTGGGGCATGATTGCCGTGGCTGTTCTGGGGTTTGTCCAGTTCTTCAATATGACCTTTTACTCGTTCGGCCCCCTCCAGCGGGTGGACGTTCCCGTGGTGCTCAGTGAGGAGGTGCAGGAGAAGTACCATGATCCCGGGCTTAACGTCCTCAAGGACATGGTTTCTGCGAGCAATGCCTACCGGCGCATGGGTACGCCGGAGACGTATAACTATAAGGACGAGATTTTTGGCGCGCTGGTGATGGCGGAGGTGACGGGTCCCACTCGCGCGGGCGAGTATGCCAACTATGCCCGCCTGCGAATGCTGGGCATGGACTGGGACCAGGAGCACTATTGGCCCGAGCCGAATCCTTATTTGCGTGCCGACCCACCCAAGGAAAGCATACCCCGGCGCAAATTGCGGAGCGTGGTGCTGGAAAGCGAGCCGGAGAAACTGGACCCTTATCTCGGCGGGGTTGACTACGTGGTGTATCGCGCCTTCAGCGCGGAACAGGAGGCGGCGTGGATAGCGCACTTTGCCGCGCATGAGTTCGTCCCGATTCACCAATATGACGAACCCGCCATCGGGGCGGATCCACCCGGCTGGTATGGGGTATTGCAGAAGGGGGGCGGCCAGGCGCTCGATCTATCCACGCCAGAGACCGTAAGTAATCTGGGCTTCTTCGATCTCCACGACCTGCTCAAGACGCCTGCCTTCGCCGCCGCGAAGGAACCCGTGCGGAAGGCCGCACGCGACCGGTACAAAGTCCTGATCGATCAGTTTCAACCCTACGCCTTGACGGATCAGGCGTCGCTGCTCCATGCCGACATCGTGAAGCTGGGCGAAGGGAAGTTCCGCATGCGCTATGTCTTCAAGCTCATGAAGGATATCGAGCGCGACGTGGGTCTTTACCTGATTGGGCGCGTGGCCGAGGAGAACTATCACCTGTTGCCGCCCGAGGTGCAGGGCAAGCGCAACTATTTCGACTGGCACTCCCAGCCCTCGCCGCCCACCAGCCAGTGGAAGAAGGGCGATGTACTGGTGATATTCCACGATTTCGAGCCACACCCGATTCCGCATGCGCTCATGATGGGCCTCGAGACCTTCAGCGGCGACCTTGTCGGGCGAGGCGTCGAATTGGGGAATGTAGACTTCGGCGCGTTCAAGTAGCTGGGGTTAGTTCAGCCGCCGGATGATCGCTTCCGCAAAGCCGCTGGTGGTGTTCGAACCGCCAAGTTCCCGCGTCAGTTCCGATTTGTCCTCGGTCTGAAGCAGGTTCTCGTAGGCCGTGCGCAGCCGGTCCGCCGAATCGATTTCGCCTAGGTAACGCAGCATCAGTTCGCCGCTCATGATAAGGGCCAGCGGATTCGCCACGTTCTTTCCCGCGAGATCGGGGGCGCTGCCGTGCACCGCCTCGAAAATCTTGCACTCCTCGCCGATATTCGCGCCGGGTGCCAAACCCAACCCGCCGACCAGCCCGGCACAAAGATCGCTGATGATGTCCCCGTCCAGATTCTGGCAGAGCAGGCAATCGAAAGTTTCCGGATGCCGCACCAGTTGCATGCAGCCGCTGTCGATGAGCATTTCCTCGTATTGCAGTTGCGGCGCCACTTCCTTGTGAATCTTGCGTGCACACTCCAGCCAGAGACCGTCGGTCTTTTTCATGATGTTCGCCTTGTGAAAGGCGGTCACTTTCTTGCGGCCGTGTTCCTGCGCATACTCGAAGGCCGCCCGCGCAATGCGTTCGCTCGCGAATCGCGTCACCACCTTGAGGCTGGTGATAACGCCCTCAATGATTTCGTTCTCCTGCCCAACATAAAGTCCCTCTGTGTTCTCGCGAAAGATGATCATGTCCACATCGTCATAGCGGGTTTTGACCCCGGGCAGGCTGCGGATGGGGCGAAGGCAGTTGAACAGCTTCAGGCGGTTGCGCAACTCCACGTTCACGCTCGAAAAGCCCGTGCCGATGGGCGTGGTGATGGGGCCCTTGAGCGCGTACTTGTGCTCCACTATCGCTTGCAGCGTTTCGTCCGGCAGCACCGAGCCGTACTTCTCCAGGGCGCCTGCGCCCGCCGCGAGCGGAATCCAGGTGATTCCCAAGTCCAGCGCATCCAGCACCGAGCGGGCCGCTCCCGCCACTTCGGGACCGATTCCATCGCCGGGGATGAGGCAGATCGTGTAGCTCATGTCGCTTTCCTTCGAGGGGGAGGCTGGCAGGGCGCGCACGGCGCAAAGAGAAACGGGATTCGCGCGGTACGCGAATCTCCCAAGGGTATGCGTATTCTTGCGCGGGTCGAGGCTGGCATTCAAGCGGGGCGATGGAGGAAAAAAGAAAACGCCCCGTGCGGCCATCACGGCCAGACGGGGCGGGTCAGGTGCGCTGAGGCGCGTTATACCGCTTCCAGCACTCCAAGAGGAGCTTCATCGTAGTATTCGGTGTAACACTCGACATGCCAGAATTCTCCGTTGTCCAATTCCACGGCTTCGCCCGACTGGAACTCGACGGCGTCAATGGCCTCATTGCACAATGCGCAGCACTTCATTTCGTTTACCATCCTTTCTTGGGGTTGTTGTGGGTTGCCCTTCTTGCGCAAAGGCTCGCGGCTTATACCAGAAATGCTTAGGCTTGTCAACAAAAAATTTTTCACAGTCCTTCCTTGACTTGCGGCATATGCGGAAGCAAAGAGGTATGAGTGTCGGCGATAAAAGTGTAAGTCTATTTATTTCAATTAGTTATAGGTATTGGGATAGATATCCTTGACGCGTGGGCATTTCGGTGGAGTCCTGCCAGGTATCCGCAAACTGAATCGAAACCGCGCACCTTTGTGGTCGGCGTAGTCGACTGGTGGCGGTCTTGAAGCCGACGTTGGCAAGGATAAGCCCGAAAAGCGCAGCGGAATCCACCGCGGCGGCGGGGGTGTTACACTCCAGACTTGGACCATAAGGAATCACCATGAGCCAACATCAACGCGGACCGCGCGCGAATGCGCTTGCCCGCGAAACCAGTCCTTACTTATTGCAACACGCCTACAATCCGGTGGACTGGCAGCCCTGGGGGGATGCCGCGATAGCCCAGTCCCGCGCGGAAGATAAGCCGATCTTCCTGAGCATCGGCTATTCCGCCTGCCATTGGTGCCATGTCATGGAGCGCGAGTCTTTCGAAAACGAGCAGATCGCCGCTTACCTTAACGAGCATTTCGTCAGCATCAAGGTGGACCGTGAGGAACGGCCCGACCTTGACGACATTTACATGGCCGCCGTACTCGCGCTGAATGGGCATGGAGGCTGGCCCATGACGGTGTTCCTGACGCCCGACTTGAAGCCCTTCTACGGCGGCACCTACTACCCGCCCGTGGGGCGTCATGGACAGCCGGGCTTCTTTAGCTTGCTCCAGGGAATACAGCATGCCTGGGCCCAACGCCGCGATGAGGTGCTGCAAAACGCGGGGCAGCTCGCGGACTACGTGGCCGCCCAATTGTCAGCCACCGTCCCCTCCAGGGAAGCCTTTAGCCCGGTCGCGTTGCTTGACGGAATGCGCTCGGACCTTGCTCGCAGCTATGACTCTCATGATGGCGGCTGGGGCAGTGCCCCCAAGTTCCCCAGCGGCATGGCGATTGGGTTGCTGCTGCGCGAGCACCGTCGCACGGGAGACCCCGCCGCCCTTGGCATGGCAACCCATACCCTCGATCGCATGGCCGCTGGTGGGCTCTACGATCAACTTGGCGGTGGGTTCGCGCGCTATTCGGTGGATGGGCAATGGCTCGTGCCGCACTTCGAGAAAATGCTCTATGACAACGCGCAACTGAGCCATGCGTACATCGAGGCATGGCAACTGACGCGCAAGCCCCGCTATGCCGAAGTGGCCCGGGAAACGCTCGACTACGTGCTGCGCGACCTGCGCGACGCAGGCGGGGCCTTTCATTCGGCCGAAGACGCCGACAGCGAGGGCGAGGAAGGGAAGTTCTACCTCTGGCGAAAAGACGAGATCATCAGCCACCTTGGAGCGGAAGATGGCGAGCGGTTCTGTCAGGCGTACAATGTGCGGGCGGAAGGGAATTTCGACTCGCATGAACCTTATCACGAGGGCCTGAATATCCTGCATCTGGGCGGCGCCTCCAATCTTGAGCCGCGCTTGGCGCCTCTGCGCGCGCGTCTGCTTGAAGCCCGCGGCGCCAGGGTGCGGCCGGGGCTGGACGACAAGGTGCTGACGTCCTGGAACGGATTGATGATTTCCTCCCTTGCGCTTGGCGCGCAGGCCTTTCAGGAAGCCCGCTATGCGGAAGCGGCGCGGGAGGCGGCGCTCTTTTTCAGGGAGCGCATGTGGTGCAACGGCGCGCTCCTGCGCACGCACCGCCAGGGGGAGAGCCGTCTGCCCGGTTACCTCGACGACTACGCCTTCCTCGCGAACGGATGTGTGGATCTGTATGAAGCCACGTTCGAGCCGGAGTGGATCGAGGAGGCATGCAGATTGGTGAAGGCCATGTGCGCCAAGTTCTGGGACGAGGAGGCCGGGTTGTTCTGCTTCACCTCGGCGGAACATCAGCACCTCATCGCCCGGGCGCGTCCAAGTCATGATGGTGCGGAACCGTCGGGCAATGCCGTTGCGGCGCTCCTCCTCCTCAGGCTCGCGGCCTTGCTGGGCGACGTTGAGCTGGAATCTCTGGGGCGAAGGGTGCTGAGCACTTGTGCCCCCCTGGCCTCTCGCGCGCCGCGCGGCTACCTCAAGCTCGGGTGGGCCCTCAACTGGCTGGCGGCGCCGCCCGTGGAGATTGCGGTGGTGTCTCCCCACAGCCATGAACGCGATGCGATGGCCGAAATTGGGACGCGCTTCATCCCCAACCGGGTGCTGGCCGCATCACTTGGCGAGGAGGCTGCCCCGAGCATAACCTTGTTGCACGGGAAGATTCCGGGGGCGGATGGTTTTAACGTTTACCTTTGCCGCAATCATACCTGCGAGGCTCCCTTGTCCGGCTTGCCCGCGCTGGTGGCGGCCTTGGAGTCGCGCTATCCCTGGGTGTGATGCATGATTGACATGCCCGCTCACGGCTGACGAATATAACCGCAATACAAAGGACAAGCGGAGCTTGGTGCAATGAGAAGCAGGTTAGTCACTTTGGTGTGTGTGTTGGCGCTGGCCGGTGCGGCTTCCGCGCAGTTTGGCATGTCGGGTCCCAAGGTGGGGTATACCAGCGCAGCTTCGCCCCAGCCGGATGGCAGCGTCCGAGTGGCCGTGCAATTCAGCATGGACAAGCCCTGGCACGTGAATTCCCACACGCCCCTTGAAGAGTTCCTGATACCGACCGTGCTCGAGTTGGGAGCGGGGGAGGGCGTCACGCTTGAATCCGTGGTCTACCCGGAACACAAGCTGCTCAAATTCGACTTCTCTCCAGAGCCCCTGGCGGTGTACGAGGAGAAGTTCACGGTGGGCGCGGTGCTGCGTTTTGCCGGCGTCACTCCCGCCAGCGTGTCGTTCTCGTTGCGCTATCAGGCCTGCAACGACAAGCAATGCGCACCGCCGAACAATCTCGATTTCGAGGTGCCGCTGGGCGGAGAGCTCAGTGCGGAGCAACAGGCGCTGTTGAATTCCGTGTCGTGGGATAAAGCCGCGTCGGCTTCGCCTGCGGAAGACGCGGTTGCCAGTGTGGAGGAAGCACCCTCGACCGAGACGGCAGCCGAAGGCCCCGGCTGGGAGGAACTCATCGAAGGCTTCACTGTTGTGGCGGACACGGGCTACAGTTCGACCCCGGACTTCCTCGCCTTCATCGAGCGGGGTCGTAATGGCGGCGACTCCCAAGAGGACGGGTTTTGGTCGCTGGTGCAAGGCGGCGGCAGCCGGGGAGCGCTTGCCGCGCTCAGCGCGCCGCTGCTCATTCTCGTGGTGCTCGCGGGCGGGTTCCTGCTCAACCTCACCCCCTGTGTATTGCCGTTGATACCTATCAACATCGGCATCATCGGCGCGGGCGCGCGCGCGGGCAGCAAGGCGCGCGGCTTCGCGCTGGGCGGCGCCTTCGGCCTGGGCATCGCCGCGTCCTATGGGGCGCTTGGCCTGCTTGTGGTGCTCGGCCTTTCCACCGCCTTTGGCGGCATGAACGCCACCGTCTGGTTCAACGCAGGAATCGCCGTGCTCTTCGTCGTCCTCGCCTTGGGCATGTTCGACATCATCAACATCGACTTCTCGCGCTACCAGGCCAAGGTCGGCCTGCGTGGCAACAAGAGCGGCAGCTTCGCGATTGCCTTCGCCATGGGCGTTATCTCTGCGCTGCTCGCGGGCGCCTGTGTGGCTCCCGTCGTCATCTACACCATTCTCTACGCACAAGACCTCTACGTGCAGGGCAACGCCTTCGCGCTCGCGCTTCCGTTCCTGCTTGGCATCGGCATGGCCTTGCCGTGGCCCTTCGCCGGAGGCGGCCTGTCTTTTCTGCCCAAGCCCGGTGCATGGATGACGCGCGTGAAGCAGGCGTTTGGCGTGTTTATCCTCGGCTTTGCGGCTTACTATGGCTACGTGGCGTGGGGGATCTACGACCAGAAGAATGTCGATCCCGAGGCCGTGAAGGCCAGTGTCGCGGCGCTTGATGAGGACGGCTGGCTTACCTCGCTTGATGCGGGACTCGCCGAGGCCAAGGCCGAAGGCAAGCCGGTGCTGATCGACTTCTGGGCCACCTGGTGCAAGAATTGCCTCGTGATGAATAAGACCGTTTTGAAGGAGCCAGAAGTCCTTACGGCCCTTGAGGATTTCGTGAAGATCAAGTATCAGGCTGAAGATCCCACAGCCTCCCCGGTGAAGGAAGTGTGGGAGCACTTCGATCTCGTCGGCCTGCCCGCCTACATCATTCTACAGCCGAAGCAGTAGCTGGGCTGAGGTCTGGCAATTGCTGGGCCAGTTGCCGCAGGAAGGCTTGGGTTTTCTCACCGTCCCATGCCACGAAGCCGCTGTGCCGAAACGCCGTGCGGCCATCGGGAGCAATAAAGAAAGTGGTGGGAAAACCGCCGGGCCGGTAGGCATCGGGAAACGCTTCCGTCGTGTATAGCGGCAATTCGCTCCATGGCTTGCCGGGCCCATCCAGCCAGGCCCGCACGGTCTCTGGCTCCTCGTTGCTCACCAGCAGAAACGCAACGTTTGGGTGATCCTCGAATACTTCGCGCAGCCGCAGGATGTTCGGGAATTCATGGATACAGTAGCCGCACCAGGTGGCCCAAATGTTGAGAAATATCGCCTTGCCTCGAAGGTCTTCAAGGTTAACGGCGGCACCATCCAGCGAAGTCAGCTCCCAGTTCATGTCGGTCGTCGCCGCAAGCGGGAGTGAAGGGTAATTCAGGCGCTCATCGCTTGGGGCGACAACGACCGGCTCACCGGCCAGCACAGTTTGCCATGGGCGGAAGTAAGCCAACACGATGAGCAGGCAGGCCAGGCCGATCCCCACCAGCACGTTACTCGCCCACTGCACGCCCTGATGATGGGGGAGGCATCCGGCAAGCTGCAGGGTGCGCCAGCCGCTCACGGTCAGCACGGGGAGGGCGATGGCATTCAGCAGCAGAAAAACGTAGAGATTGACATAGATGCCCGCCACCTCAAAGCTGCGTCCCCAACTATTCCATGGGGCGTCGCCTTGGGTAAGCATCATGAGCCACGCGCCCGCGAAGATGATTCCGAACGCAAGCGTTATCAGCCCCAGTGTGAAGGTTCCTATTCGGCTCATCCAGCGTCCTCCCGCAACTCATGACAGCATATCATGTGCGTGCGGGTCTGGGAGGACGAGTCAGCCGGGCTCAAACCTCGAGGCGGGGAGGAGGATTGTCGAGCGGCTCGTCGTCATCCGAGGGCGAGGCCGGCGTCGCGGCAGCAGACTCCGCTGTTTCCGGCGCAGGGGGAGCGTAGGGCTGTGGCTGAGGTGAGGCTGGAGTCGGATCCCCGTAGGGATTGTTGGGGTCGGGACTGGACGGAACGGCCTGATCAGGCACCTTGGCACCGTAACCGCTGGCGCCCGGTTCGTTCAAATCGGGGTCCAGTTCTTCCGGCTTTTTCTTGTCATCCTTGCCCGCGAGGGTGTCGATATAGTCCTCAGGCTTGTAGCGGCTGAGTTCCTTGATCTCCTTCTTCAGGGGATTCACTTCCTTCGCCAGCTCGCGCTGCGCATCTTCCCAATAGCCGCGAATATCGCGGATGGTGCGGATGAAAACCTTCGCAACCTCGGGGAACTTCTCCGGCCCCATCACGACCAGCGCGATGCCCGCGAGAATGATGATTTCAGTAATGCCCATGCCCAGCATGCGTCGCTACTCCCTAGGCCGCTGTCTCGTCGGCGGGATGCCGACGCGCCACCACCATCGCCACCAGGATGCTCACTTCATATAACACGGCCATCGGTATCAGCATGATCAGCATCGAGAACGGATCCGGGGGCGTGAGGATCGCGGAGGCCAAGGCCATGCTCACCAGCGCGATGCGTCGATGCTCTTTCAAGGTCTTCGGGGTCAGCACCCCCATGTAGACCAGCACCAACACCCCTATCGGGAACTGGAAGGCCACGGCAAATCCAACAAGGCCAATGATGATGATGGAGATGGTTTCGCTCATCCGCAGCTGCGTCACCACCCCTTCGGGCGTCCATTGCAACAGGTATGGCATCACTAGCGGGAAGACGCCGAAGTAGGCGACCACCACGCCCAGCGTGCCCAGCAAGCTGCAACCCGCCACCATGTATTGCACCAGGCGCCGTTCGGTGGGCTTCAGGCCCGGAAAGATAAAGGCGCAAACCTGATAGAGGATGACCGGCAGCGCGAAGAGCAGGCCGAAATATCCGGCCAGCTTGAACTTGACGACAAAGCCTTCGAGCGGGGTTAGGGTGACCCATTGCGCGGACTCCTGTCCTTCGCCCGCCGAGCCGATAAGCTTCTTCATCCATTCCGACTGCGACTCGGGATCAAGCGGATGCTTGATGATGTAGAAGAGGAAATCGGAAAACAGATAGCAAACGACAAATGCCGCCACCAAGGCGATGCCGGAGTAGATGATTCGGTCGCGCAGTTCACCGAGATGCTCGGTGAAGGTCATGCGAAGATCTTCGTCCTGGGCCAAAACCGCGCCCCCTTCGCCTTAAAACGAGCCGCTCGACGAAGCGGGGGACTCGTGGTGGAAGTCGTCGTCGCCGCCGGTTTCACGGACGGCCGCTGCATTACCTTCCACACGTTCCTTCAGGTACTTGCCCGGCTTGAAGACCACCACCCGCTTGCGGCGAATGGGTACGGCGTCTCCGGTGCGGGGGTTGCGGCCCACGCGGGCGTCGCGCACCTTGTGCTCGAACACGCCGAAATTGCGCACTTCCAAGCGGTTGCCTTCCACCAGTGCCTCGGTGATGGTATCGAGAGTCGCCTGAACGACGTCAGATACTTCGTTCTGCGTAAAGCCTAGTTTCTCGGCCACTTCGATTACCAACTCACGCTTCGTCAAGCGTCCACCCTTTCCTGTCGCAAGAGGGTTTTTCGGCTACAGTCCGAGCGCGCTGCGCCAAGGGTCGGCCATGCCGCCGGGATTGATGAAGATGAATCCGGCGATGGCAGCGGCCACCACAATGAGTATGATCAGGGTCTTGTTCTGGGCGAAGAAATCGCCTCCGCCGCCGCCCCCCGTGGCCACGGGCTGGCCCGCGCCGGGGGCGATGAAGACCTTCTCGCCCATTTCGGCGCGGCGCTTCTTGTCCTCAATGGTGCCCAGCGTCTCATTGATTGAGATGAAGGCGCGGTGCCATTCAGTCTGAAGCTTCTTAATGGCTACTTCCGACTGGGAATAGATGGCTTCCAGGCTAGTGGCGCCCGCCACGATATTCATCGTGGCGCCGTCGATCTTGTAATCGTCCAGTAGGTTGTCCTTGAGTACCTGATGCGAGCGAGCGATCTTGCTCTTGATGCGCAAAAACTGGTTTTCCAATTGTGCCTTGTTCGCGCCGGGATTCGAGTAGGAGGTCATGATCTGGTTAAACAACAACCAGTCGTTCATGAACTCGCGGCACAACTCCACACGCCGGTTCAGCGTGTCAATAATCTTCTGCTGTTTTTTGCTGATACCCATGCCGCACCGCTCCCAAATTGGCAGGAAGAAACAGGTCTGGAAACCGGCGTAGGTTAGCACACAGGGTGGGGCATGTCAAACCCTCGAACCGTGTTAAGTGCGCCAATTTGAAACCGTTAGGCGGTATCGGGGCCCCGGCTCAGGTGCCTTGCACGAAGTTGCGAATGAGGGTCTTGCCATGCTCGGTGAGGATGCTTTCCGGATGGAACTGCACGCCATACACGGGCAAGTCCCGGTGCTGCACCGCCATGATCTCGCCCGCCTCGGTCTTGGCCGTCACCTCGAGCACCGCCGGGCAGGTCTCCGGCTTGATGACCAGCGAGTGATAGCGCGTCGCCGTGAACGGGGAGGGGACCCCCGAGAAGATGCCCTTGCCGTTGTGGTGGATGGCGCTGACCTTGCCATGCATGATGGTGTTCGCGCGGACGATGTCGCCGCCGTAGGCCTGGCCGATCGACTGGTGGCCCAGGCAAACCCCGAGAATCGGGAATTGGCCCGCCAGCTTCTGGATGGTCTCCACCGAAATCCCCGCTTCGTTCGGGGTGCAGGGGCCGGGGCTGATGACCACATGCGTGGGGTGCAGTTCGGCGATGCCTTCAACCGTGATGGCGTCGTTGCGGAATACTCGAACGTCCGGTTCGAATTCCCCGAAATATTGCACGAGGTTGTAGGTGAAGGAGTCGTAGTTGTCAATCAGCACGATCATGCTTCCAAGCCTCCTTCCGCAAACTCCACCGCGCGGAACAACACCGTGGCCTTGTTGACCGTCTCGTCGTATTCGCTGTTGGGGTCGCTGTCATACACGATGCCCGCGCCCGCCTGGCAGTAGGCCACGCCATCCTTGAGCACCATGGTGCGAATCAGGATGCAGGTGTCCATGTCGCCCGAGAAGCTAATGTAGCCGCAGCCGCCGGAGTAGGGCCCGCGCCGTTCGGGCTCCAGCTCGTCGATGATTTCCATCGCGCGGATCTTCGGCGCACCGCTCACGGTGCCCATGGGGAACGTGGCGGCCAGCGCGTCGAAGGCGTCCATCTCGGGCTTCATTTGCCCGGCCACCTCGCTGACGATGTGCATCACGTGCGAGTAGCGCTCGATGACCATGAGCTTGCCGGGCACCGGCGCGACCGTGCCGGGATTGCTGATTCGGCCAATATCGTTGCGGCCGAGGTCCACCAGCATGATGTGCTCCGCGCGCTCCTTCTGGTCCGCCAGCAGATCGCGCTCCAGAGCTGTGTCTTCCTCGGGCGTCTTGCCGCGCGGTCGTGTGCCCGCGATGGGGCGCACCATGGCGCGGCGTCCCTTCACTTGCGTCATCACTTCGGGGCTGGAGCCCGCCAGTGAGAACTCAGGGAACTCCATCAGCAGCATATACGGGGAGGGATTGATGCAACGCAGGGCGCGGTAAAGCAGAAGGGGGGAGGCAGAGGTGGCGCGGCGGAAGCGCTGCGAAAGGACCACCTGGAAGATATCGCCCGCGCGAATGTACTCCTTGGCCTGTTCCACCGCCTGGCAGAAGGCCTCGCGGGTAAAGTTGGACTCGATCGGGGCGGACTGCCTCGCCGTGGTCAACTCGGGCGCGGCAAGCGGGGCACGCAGCTTGGTTTCTATGACGCCAATCTTACGGCAGCCCTCCGCGTAGGCCGCCTCGGCGTCATCGCTCACGTGTACGTTCGACACGATCTTGATTCGGTTCTTAACGTGATCGAAGATGACCAGCGTGTCGGTGATCATGAAGTAGAGATCGGGTAGGTCGAGCGTGTCCGGATTATCATCCG
>JBJOID010000327.1:0-5271 GCA_046047315.1 Candidatus Hydrogenedentota bacterium
TCGCACCCGAAGACCCAGGGCGCCATGCGCTCGGCGATCTCATCGGGGATGTCGCCCTTGTTCTCGATGGTGTGGTACGAGATGCAGCGGTTGGAGTCGACGATGGCGTCCGCCACGATGGCCCCCGTGGGGCAGGCATCGATGCAGGCGCGGCAAGTGCCGCAGTTGGGCGTCACCGGTGTGTCGGGTTCGAGTTCGAGGGTGGTGGCCATGACACCGAGGAGGAACCACGACCCCATCTCGCGGTTCAGCACCATGGCGTTGCGGCCTATCCAGCCGATGCCCGCGCGCTGGGCCCAGGCGCGTTCGAGAAAGGGGGCGGAGTCCACGCCGATATCGCAGCGGACGTCCTCGTCCAGCGTCTCCACGAAGGCCGCCAGTTCCCGCAGCGGCTTCTTCATCACCTTGTGGTAATCGCGGCCCCAGGCATAGCGCGCCACGCGGGGCGCATCTGGAGCATGGGGGGGAGCCGGCTGCAAATAGTTGCGGGCAACGACGACGACGGACTTGGCACCCGGCAGTTTCAGTTGCACGTCCTGCCGGATATCCCGCGTCCGCGCCATCCAGTCCATGTGCGCGTGGAAGCCTCGATCCAACCACCGCCCGAGGTGGTCGTCGGGATCGATAGCCGACACCGCCGCAATGCCGCAGCAGTCAAAGCCGAGGGCAAGCGCGCGGGCGCGGACTTGTTCGGATAGGGAGATCATGGGGGAAGTATAGAGGACTGCGGTGGGTGAGTTGCGTTGTCCTGAAATTGTTTGACCTGCGGTATACTGAAAAGGTCTAAAGGTTGAGAAGGAGATGAGGTGACCCCCAAGGTTCGAGAGCTTGTTTCGGAATTGGAGCGAGCGGGGTTCGTGAATCGTGGCGGAAAGGGCACTCACCGAAATTTCGTGCATCCGAAGCGACAGCGGCCGCTGACTTTATCGGGCGGACTTGGCGATGACGCCGAGGCTTACCAGATACGTGATGTCCGAAAGGCGATTGATGAGGTGAAGCAATGAACGAGAGCGCCAGATACGCCAAGATCGTGGCTTGCTCGGAGGAAGACCAGTTGTATGTTGGTCGCGCACCCGGCCTGATGGATGGGGGGTGCCATGGCACCGATGAGAAGGCCGTGTTCGATGAACTCTGCGAGATCGTGGAGGAAGTCATCGAGCTTTACCATGCCGATGGCAAGCCCCTTCCACCTCCCACCACGGCGCAAGGGTTTCTCGACAAGGTAAGCGATTTGGCACAGAGTCCAGCACAGCGAGCGAGCTGAGTATCTCGAACGTCAGTGCTGCGGGATTGCGGTTCGGGAACATCGTGTGTCTTCCTCAATGGGCCTTGTGCCGCCCCCCGGTTCATTGTTGACACCCCCCAGGGGCTATGCTATGCTGCGGAAACGGGGACAACCGCGTGATGGGGTTGTCTATTCGGAGGGAACGACCGTGCGTAACTTCAAGCGTTTCAGCGTGCTTGCCGTGGCGATGCTTTTGGCGGCCGCCCTGTTTGTGGCGTCCACGCCGGCTTCGGCGCAGATTTACGATCCGGATGTGGACCTTCCGAAGCCGACCGGCTTTGAGAAGCGGTTGACCAAGCTGGGCCGTGGCTTCTCGAATATCCTTTGGGGCTGGGCGGAAATCCCGGTGACCTTCGACAAGAAGCTCAAGGAAGGCAAGCCCTTTGCCTACCTGTTTGGCGTGGCCCCGGTGCTGGGCACGGCGCGCGCCGTGATGCGCACGGGCACGGGCGTGTTCGAGACCGTCACCTTCCCGTTCACGGACGAGGCGGTCAACTTCGAAGCAGTGCTCGAACCCGAATATATTTTCTAGCGCCTGTGCTCAACTGGAAGCAGCAAGGGCCCGCGTACACCGCAAGCCTCGTGCTGGAAGGCGGCGCCTCGGGCAGTCTGGTTGTCCTTGCCGCTGCTTCCAATCCGAATGGCGTGGCCCTGATCACCAAAGACGCCGAGGGCAACGCCGTCACCGAATATTTCCCTGCGGCCTTGGCGCGCCTGCGCCCGGGCGACATCATTGAGGCGCTGGCCATGCAAGAGCGGGCCTTTGGCGGCCGGGGCTGGCCGGCCCCGCTGGGCGGCTGATGGGCGGCAAGCTGCACGATATCGACTCCCTTCTCGACGAGGTGGTCACCCTGCCCAGCATGCCCACCGCGCTGGAGCAGGTGGTGAGCCTGATGGACAGCCCGGACGCCTCGATGTCTGACGTGGCCAAGGCCATCTCTGCGGATCCGGCCATTGCGCTCAAAGCCATGCGGCTGGTGAATTCGGCCTATTATGGGCTGGGCCAGGAAGTGAAGACGGTGGACCATGCGGTGGTGTTGCTGGGCGGGCGCGTGGTGCGCAACCTGGTGCTCACGGCGAGCGTGTTCAACGTGATCGAGGGCGTGGCCGAGCGTTTTGTGCGGCACGCGATTGGCTGCGGCGTGGCCATGCGCATCATGGCGCGGCATGGGTCGGCCAGCGCGCTGCTCGATTCCCCGGACGAGGGCTTCGTCTTCGGCCTGCTCCACGAGATTGGCAAGGTGCTGCTGAACGAATTCATGCCGGAGGAATCCAGCGAGGTTTCGGCGCTGGTGCAGGGGGGCGCGCTGCCTCACCTGGCCGAGCGGCAAGTGATCGGTGTGGACCACGCGGAGATTGGCGCGCGGTTGGCCGAACGCTGGCACCTGTCGCCGTCGATTGTTGACGCGCTTCAGGGGCAATACGATCTGAACCGCACGAGCCCGGCGCATCGTCCGCTTGCGGCGGGCCTGCAACTGTCCAACTTCATGGCCGAGGCCTCGGGATACACTTCGGAAGCGAAGGCATCCGCCGTGCTTGAGCCCGGCATCCTCGGTGTTGCGGGGCTGGGCGCCGCTGAGCTGCCCGTGATTCTCGAACAGTATTTCGCCAGCCATGGCGAGATTTCGGACCTGCTCAGTCTCGCCGGTTGAGGCGGGGCCGGGCCGCCGCTATTCTCCCCGCATGAGAATCATCCACCACGAGGTCAAGGCTTTCCGCTGCGTGGCCCATGCGGAATTCAGCCCCGGGCCGGGGCTGAACCTGATACGCGGCAACAACGCGCAGGGCAAGACCTCCATCCTCGAATCGATCCTTTACCTTGCCACGAGCAAGAGCCACCGCACGGCGAACGAGCGCGAGCTGCTGAAAGAGGGCGAGGCTTCTTTTCACCTGAAGGGCAAGGCGCTGCGCGGCGAGCGCGAGACCCTGATCGAGGCGAACTGGTGGAAGGGGCAGAAGCGCTTTCGCGTGAATGGGGTGGCACAGCCGCGCATGAGTGACATTCTCGGCGTGCTCAACGTGGTGCTGTTTTCACCCGAGGACGTGGAGCTGGTGAAGGGGGGCGCGAGTGCCCGGCGTCTCTTTCTCGACATGGAGATTTCACAGATCGAGCCGCAATATCTGCACGCGCTGCAGCAGTACCGCATCGCGCTGCGGCAGCGCAACGAGTCGCTGCGCTTTGCCCAGCCCGACCGCGACCTGATTGCGGTGTGGGACGCGCAACTGGCCCAGCGCGGCCTGGCCCTACGGGAATACCGCGCCGCCTTTGTGGAGCAGCTGAACGAGGCGGCTGCGGCGCGGCATGCGGAGATTGCGGGGGGCGAGGCGCTCACCCTGCGCTATGCCCCGGATATCGGCCCCGGCGAGGATTACGAGTCCGTGCTGCGCAAGACCCTGCCCTCGGACCTTAAGCGGCAGCAGACCACCCGGGGGGTCCACCGCGACGACATCGAGATCAGCGTGCGGTCGCAGGCGGCGCGGGCCTTTGGTTCGCAGGGGCAGCAAAAGACCGCCGCGCTTTCCATCCGGCTGGCCGAGCTGGAACTGGTGCGCCAGCGCGCGGGGGAGTATCCTGTGCTGATGCTGGATGAAGTGCTGGCCGAGCTCGACGCCCACCGGTCCCGGCAGCTCTTCGCCGCCATTCCCGGCGAAGTCCAGTGCATCGCCACGACCACCCAGCTCAGCGGCGCGCCCGCCGGGCACGAGGGCGACGCCGCTTCGTTCCGCATGGAAGGAGGAAGCCTTGCGAAAGAATGACCCCGTCAGCGCGGCTGAGGTCGTGGCGAGCCTGGTGAAGCAAACCAAGCTTGGCACGACCCTCGAGCAGGCGCAGGTTTGGGAGAAGTGGGAGGAGATCGTCGGGCCCAAGATGGCGCCGCATTGCCGCCCCGTGTGGATTCGTGACAATACCCTCCGCATCGAGGCGGATTCCTCGGTCAACATGCACAAGCTTTCCTATCGCCAGTGGGATATCGTGAAGCGCATCAACCGCATGGCCAAGAAGGAACTGGTGGGGGACGTGTTTATCGTGCTGATGGAGGAGGAGTAGGGGGCGGGGAAGGGGGATTTACCACGGAGGCACAGAGGGCACGGAGGGGGCCCAGCCGAGAGGAGGCAGTCGTTCATGACAAGGCGTCGCACGTATGGTTTCTCATTTTCCTGGCGGCGGGCCCTGGGGGTCTCGGCGGCGAAGGGGAAAATCTCGCGCATGATTGGTGTGCCGCTCACCCGCTCGGGTAGGCAGCGCAAGATGGGAAGCGCCGCCGGGTGTTGTCTGCCGCTGTTGTTTTTTCTGATTGGCATGACTTCTTTTATCGTAATCGTTTAACGACTGGAATTTGTCATGAACAGAATCAAACACATTATCGAAAGCAGTGAAAGTTTCGAAGGTCGTGTATTTGATTTGTTTATACAAATATGTATTATAGTGTCATTAATTTCATTTGCGTTCGATACTCTTCCTGGCCTATCTGCTGAGTCGCAAGCGCTCTTGCAGAAAATTGAAGTGGCGAGCATTTCCATTTTCACAGCCGAGTATATACTTCGAGTACTTGTAGCCCGGCCTACGTCGAGCTACCTCTTAAGCTTTTTCGGGATTGTTGACTTTCTGGCAATAGCTCCCTTTTGGATAGGATTGGGTGTTGACCTTCGCTCGGTGCGAGCTTTTCGAATGCTACGTTTATTCAGGGTGTTTAAGCTGGCTCGATACAATGCAGCCGTAAGAAGATTTCATAGCGCGCTTCAGATTGCACGAGAAGAGATAATACTGTTTCTTTCTGCTGCCGGAATTCTTATATATCTTGCGTCAGTAGGTATTTATTATTTTGAGTCCGACGCGCAACCGGATAAATTTGGCTCAGTCTTTCATTGCCTTTGGTGGGCGATTGCAACACTGACGACAGTAGGTTACGGGGACGTCTACCCTGTAACCGTTGGCGGAAAAGCTTTTACCTTTGCGCTATTGCTGGTTGGGTTGGGTGTGATTT
>JBJOID010000328.1:0-9566 GCA_046047315.1 Candidatus Hydrogenedentota bacterium
CGTTTCAGTCCACACCCGGCGGTATGCGCATTACAGGATGCCGCACCGTGCTCAGCCTTGCAGCATCACCCTCCGGATAATCCGCTGCGATTCCGTCGCGTCCAGCGTCTTCTGCGCGCGGCGCATCTCGGTCGTGTCCAGCTTTTCCAGCTTCTTCGTCAGGATCGACAGGTTCCCCGCCGCGACCTGAAGGGCGAGGGTCGGCTCCATGCGCTGCGGCAGAATGTCGATGGTCAGGAAGCCCCGGTGCTTCGAGGTCTTGAGGTAGAACAGCGCCTCGAGCGTTTCCCAAAGGTGAATCGCTCCGGGGGCCATCTGGTCGTCCCACAGCGGATAGCCATCCGCGAAATACATCTGGAACAGCTTCGAGGAACGCGTCAGGAAAGCGATGGATTCCGCCGGGTTTTCACCCGCCATCTGGGCGTGCGAGAAGTTCATCGCCACGCCCACGTTCTTCATCGCGATTTCCTGGCACATTGACAGGGCCTTGCCCACCGATGCGACCGTCAGGTACTTGCGCGGCTCGCGCGGCTTGTACGCAATCGCCACGTTGATATCGGGCGTGGCGTACTTGGCGATCGTCTTGATCGACGAAATCACCGTGTTCCAGTGGGTGGTGTAGTCCACGTGGAAAGGATAATCGAAGCCGTCGGTGTAGAGGCGCAGGGTAATGGTGTCCGTGCCCAGGGCGCGCGCGATGTCCACCGCCTTGCGGCCTTCGTCAATCGCGGCGTTGCGGGTCTTCTGGTGCTGGTGACCAAAGCCGGACAGCGCAAAGCGGCGCGAGTGCGCCAGCGTCGTGGAGACGCCGCTGCAAACCAGGCCGTTGTCCTTGAGGATACGCTTCACCTCGCGCACTGGCATCTCATTCGTAACGTCCGTCTGGCGGATTTCAACCGCGCCCACCGTCTTAACCTTGGCAATGGCAGCGATGATTTCCGGAAATTTGATGGGATCACGGTACCCTTCGGGGCAATACCGATCGGGTGCCGTCGAGTAAATCCATACACCGGCGGAAAGTCTATACACTGTGCACGTCTCCTAAAACGCTGGTACGTTCCCGCTAACGCAGGCCGTCCCCGAAAGGTTGGCCTGTGTGTGCAAAAACGTCGAATACAACCACTGGGTAAAAGGCGCCACCGAGTACTCGGCCGCCCCGGACGGGGCATCTGGGAAGACCCATGCAGTGAGACTATTTACACGCCCGTTAGGTTTTGTCAGAAAGCCGGGAATGAAACATTTACTGCTGAGCCAGTATACGCCACGCAAGCCGTATTCTAATGAACCGAAAGCACCTTGTCAATCCTGATGGGGATTCCAATGTGTCGTATTCAATGTAAATTCATTAAATAAAGTAAGTTAGATATGTTCTAGTATCGAATAAATATCCCGGTTTTTCGTGATTTGCGGGGTTAGAATGCAAAAGTGGCGAGTGCAGGCAGCGGGGGAAACTGCTGTTCTGCACTCGCCGGTGGTGGGAACCAGCCACGAATGGCTGACCTTGGTGGTGGGGGGAACAACACCAAGGCGACAACGGGAACGATTCCAGCTTAGAAATTTATTCCCAGCCAGGAGAAAAATTTTAAACCCAATATCTACAAGAACTTAGCTGCATGCACGGGAAATTTCTTGCCATTCTGAAACACTTGAAGTAACATACCGCCTGGTGCAGCGAGGGGAACTTAGGGGTTCCGAATCGGTTCATTCCCTCGCAAGGCGAACCAGTTTCGTTTGGCTTCTAACAATCAGAGGGCAAAGTAAAATGAAAAGGCATCTTATGGGCGTGTTCGCGCGCACGGCGGCTGTGGCCTGTGCGGTGTTCTGCGCTTCATGGGCAGGGGCCGCCACCAGCGAGTATCCGAACGGCGCGCGTGGAGACGACGGCAATCTCGACAACAACGGGGGATTCTACTCCGTCGACCGGCAGCTCGACTTCGATCTGCTTACAAGTGTGTTCGAAGACTTCATACTCGACCTTGTGCCTGGGTGGAATGCGGAGACAAATCCAGTCTGGGATCTGGTGGAGCACCAGACAGGGCCCTCTTTCTACGGGGCCGATAACAACAACAATGGCATCATCGACACAGACCATTTGGACGCGCTGGCGGCGATAGTCGATGGCGGTGCCGCGGCCGCTCCGGGGCTTTCGAGCGAAACGATTCTGGGAATCCAGAACCGTTTCAATTTTAATCGTGACAAAGTGCAGGACTTGGAACTGAGCATTCCTGGCGTGCAGGCCACGTTTTTCCTGACGGTTACCGTTACGGTGACCACAGGCACGCAGTTGAACGTGCTAAGCGGGGCTATAAAGGAGAACATCCCCTCGCTTTGGACGATCAACGAACCCAAGGATGACAATGGCAACCTGATCGGCAACGGCGCGAACGGTGAGACGGGCTTGCTGGCGGAAGCGGGCGAGATGTTCGAGGTGAGCTTGCGCGATTTACTGGCCGCTGAAATGACGCTTGCCCCTGGCGACGGCTCTCCTGAAGTCGCGCATGTGCAGAGTCTCGTCGATGTGTTCGTTCGAAAGTTTATTTCGTCCGTGCTGCCGGGCCTTCTGGCCGACTTGGGTGAAGTGACCGAGAACCCGGCCAACAATTGGAACGCATCACCCGCAGCCAACGTGGACCTCAACGTTGCGGTCCCAGACCTCGGCTCGGTGCGTGTCCGTATTTCCTCCGCGAATCTCGACACGGCCATCAACAATTTTAAGAACAGCTTCAACTGCACCAATTTCCAGTGCCTGGGCGGCGATGCATCTCTTGCTGCCACTGGAAATCTTGACGGGGCGGGCGGCACCAACGTGGCCTCCTTTACCGCCGCGAATGGCAACCGCCAAGCCTTCATGGCAGCGGAAGGCATCACCAATCCACCGCTTCAGTTCATCCCTATTCCGCTTTCCACCGCGGGGATACTCGACGGGCTTAGCGTGCTCGGCGACGACGAGTGGACCATTGCTGGTGGCGATGGATCGGAACTGGCTTTTGATTGGGAGACCATAGACCAACTCGAATACACGTTCACGGATCCACCGCTCGGCGGGGACACGGCGCAATCCACCTACGTGATGGACCCGACCCCGCTCGCCCAGGGCGGACTGTATTACAGCGTACAGGCGGCGGACGACACCTGGACCCGCACCGTTCCGGCCTTCCTGCTCAACCTTGTCGAGCCCGAAGGGGAGGGCGTGTTTGAAGGCGAAGGTGTTGTGGAGGGCGTTGTCGAGGGCGCGCTAGAGGGAGAGGGGTCAATCGAGGGCGTAATTGAAGGTGAGGGTGTGGTCGAGGGTGTAGTCGAAGGCGTGATTGAGGGGGTGCTGGAAGGAGCGCTTGAGGGAGAGGGTGCCGTAGAAGGCGTAATCGAAGGTGTGCTCGAGGGAGAAGGCGCGATTGAAGGAGTGTTCGAGGGCGTCGTCGAGGGAGCACTCGAAGGTGAGGGAGCCATCGAGGGGCTCATTGAAGGAGAGGGAACTGTCGAGGGGGTAGTCGAAGGCGGCCTGGAGGGCGAAGGTTCCTCCGAAGGCGAAGGCAGTATCGAGGGCGTGCTTGAGGGTGAAGGCGAAGTGGACCCGGATTGCCCCGGCAACCTGTTGCGCGATGGTGGCCTTGAAGCGGGCGATCTTGCCCTGCGCTGGGGCGAGGACCTCATGGGCGATCCGTCCGTGTTGCTCTATGAAGACGGCGAAGCCGAGGTGCCTGTCTACAGCGGTTCCTTCGCGCTGCTCTTCTTCCCGCGTTTAACAGAGGACGTCATTGGCGTTGGTCAGACCGTCAACCTCGAGGCTGGACGACCGGCCCGCTTGACGTTCCAGATGATGATTACCTCGCCCGATGTAAGCGGCGATGTGAATATCAGCCTTGGGGGCGAGCCGGTCGCGAGCATTGCGGCTTCCTCCCTGTCCACTCCCGGCGTCTATGAGCTGATCGATATCGCGATTCCTGCGCAGGACTTGGCGGGCAGCGCACTGCTCTCCATCAACAATGCCTCACTTTCCGGTGGCGGCGTAGTGTTGATGGATGCCTTCTGTCTCACCTATGCGGACGAGCAGGAGGGTGCCGTCGAGGGTGTGCTCGAAGGAGAGGGAACTTCCGAGGGCGCGCTCGAAGGCACCCTCGAAGGGGAAGGCTCCGTCGAAGGGAATGCTGAGGGCACGGTCGAAGGCACCATCGAAGGGGCGCTTGAGGGCATCTCCGAAGGCATCGCGGAAGGCGAGGGCGCCGCGGAGGGTGTTATCGAAGGCGCTATCGAAGGCAGCATCGAGGGTGGCGTGGAAGGTCAACTGGAGGGCCAGCCCGAGGGTGTAGAGGAGGGGGCTGCCGAGGGCGAAGGGGCGATCGAGGAAGGTGAGGACGAGAATCTTATCAACATCGCCAATGCGCTCTTGCAGGGATTCGCCTTTATCGACGCCAACGACGACGGTTACCTGAGTGTGGCCGAGCTGACCAGCTTCCTCGGCACGCCGCCCACGGTGGAAGAGCTTGAAGCCTTCGACGCCAACGGCGACGAAAGGTTGCAGGTTTCCGAACTGCTGGCCATCACGGGTCCCTCGTGGGTGCACAGCGCGGACACCAAAGGCGATGGCGTTGTGTCTTTGAGCAACCTGCTTCGCTGCGTGCAGATATTCAACCAGGGCGGCTATTCCTGCGCCGCGAACGCCGGGGCGACCGAAGACGGCTTCCTCGCCACCCCCGGCGGCGGCAGCTGCAAGCGCCACGCGCTCGATTATTTCGGTGGAGAGGATGGCCGGTTCGACCTGCAGGAACTGCTGCGGTTGATACAAATCTTTAACGCTGGCGGCTATGCGTATTGCCCCGAGGAGACCGGTTCCGAAGACGGCTACTGCATCTTGTTGCCCTAAGCGAATCAAGAATCCTTACAACGTGCGCCGGGAGCTTGTCCTCCCGGCGCATTTGCATTTGGGCACGGTATTGACAATCCCGTCCGATGCGCCGAAAATCAGGCCTTCGAGTCGTAACGGAAACCGACGAGCATGCGTCTTCCCGCTTTAACCCTTTGCCTTATTCTCGCCACGGGCGGCTTGGCTCTCGCTTTGCCGCCCGCGGGGCCGGAGCTTGTAGGCGTGGCGGGGGAGCCTGCGCCGCGACTGGTGAAATCCGAGCCCGTGCTCGACAAGCGGCCGATTCCCGTCGCGGTTCCTGGACTGTTGTCGCCGCGTCCGGATACCGACTCGCCCCCGGCCTCCTTGTCCTTGCCGCCCTTGCTGGAGCGGATGGCGGGCTCCGAGGATGCGGCGTTGCGCCAGCGCTCTGTCGAGGGCATAGCGGCTCTATCCAACCCAGTGGCCGAAACGCATCTGCTGCGCTTGAGCATCGATTCCGACCAGGGGGTGCGCCATGCCGCGTCGAGCCAGTTGTCAGGCATGGACGCCGCTTCGTTGGCGCGGCGTTTGCTCGATCTGCTTTCCGCTCCCGATGGCCCCCTGGCGAACGGAGGCATGGTCAGTCTCGATGGATTGGCTCCTTTGCTCGGCGCGGAGATGCTCGTGCTTTTCTCCGATACCGCGCTTGACCCGGCCCTCCGCTCGCTCGCCGCATGGTGCCTCGGGCAAATGCGCTATGCCGATGCGTATCAGCCGCTTCGGGACACGCTCTGGTCTGACCAGACCGAGCTGGCCTATGCGTGTCTCGACGCGCTCTATTGGCTGGATGATCCCCGTTCCGCCGAGGACTGGATTGAACTGGCGGGCTATGCGGATCCGTGGGCGCAGTCCTACGCGGCGGCGGCCATGGCGCGCACCCCTTCGGAGTCCAACCTCGAAGCCTTGTATCAGCTGGCCTCGGGTCAGAGCGGCGCCCCGCCCGATGCCCAGGCCCGCGCGCTGGAAGGGCTGTCCTTGTTTTCGCCCGAGGTGGCCGTGCCTCGCTTGATCATGATTCTTCGCACCAATCTGCCCATGCGCGAAGACGTGATGGCCGCCCTGCGCCGCAACACCGGCTACAACGCGGGCCGCTACCCGGACAACTGGTTTGAATGGTACCGTGGCGAACAGGATGCCGGCGGCGCCTTTGCCCCGCAGGATGCCGCCCAGGAGTCCGCCCCGCCCTTGATGCCCGCGGACGGCGGGGGGAATACCTTATTGAACACGGTCGATTTCGTGCCACCGGATTTTCAGCCCTGATCCCAGAAGGAGTCCCGTATGTTGTCTCGCGCCTATCGTCTCAGCGCCGCCGCGTTTATGCTATGCCTGTCGGCGGGCTGCTCCGAAATCCTTCCCTATCGTGCACCGGTAGGTGAGCCCACACCGCGCCCGTCCGGCGAGGGATGGATTGACCTCTTTGCCGAGGAGAACCGCGGTGCCTGGAAGAACGTCACCAATGACGACCAGGTGTGGGAATTCGAGGGGGATGTCTTGCACGTCATCGGCAAGCCCGGCACCCAATATTTCGCCTGGACCCAGCGCGAGTTTGGTGATTTCGAGCTGCATGTCGAGTTCATGCTGAAGAAGGATGGCGCCAATAGCGGCGTCTTCTTCCGGACCAGCCCGGAGGACCCCGTGCAAAAAGGCATGGAAATCCAGGTGCAGGGGGATTATGGCAATCCCCCCAGCCGCAACGGGGTGGGCTCGCTCTACGATGTCGCCTCGCCCATGTTCAACATGCTGCTGCCGAACGGCGAGTGGAACTCCTACGACATCACCTGCAAGGGTTCCAACGTCGTGGTGGTGATGAACGGCTGGAAGATTCTCGATTTGGACTTGTCGAAAATGACCAAGCCCATCGGCAAGTTCGACACACCGCTGGCCGAATTGCCGCAAAGCGGGCACATCATCCTGCAAGACCATGGCGACGAGGCCTGGTACCGCAACCTCGTGGTGCGGCCGCTCTGAATGAGCCTCACCGTTGAACAGCGCGACTGGCTGACGCTGGCGCTGATTCCCGGTGTGGGCGGGACGCGCATGGTGAAGTTGCTGGCGCGCTTTGGCAAGCCGCGCCGCGCCCTGGAGGCCAGCCTGGCCGAGCTTGAGGAGGTGCTGGGGTCCGCGCTCGCGCGGCGCGTGCATGCCTACCGCGAGGTGTCCGAGGTGGAGGAGCAGGCAGCGCGCATGCGCGACTATGAAGCGTGGCTTCTCACGCTGGACGATGAGCGGTATCCCCTGTCGCTTGCCGAGATTTACGATCCGCCCGTGGTGCTGTGGGGGCGCGGCGCCCTGGAAGAAGCCGACGCCTGTGCCGTGGCGATAGTTGGCACCAGGCATGCCACCGAGTATGGGCTGCGCGTGGCAAGGCAATTCGCGGGGGACCTCGCGGCCCGGGGCGTCACGGTGGTTTCCGGTCTTGCGGCGGGCATCGACACGGTGGCGCACGAGGCCGCGCTGGCGGCGGGCGGACGCACCATCGCGGTTCTTGGCAACGGGGTCGATGTGGTGTTTCCCGCCGAGAACGCCGCCCTAATGCACCGCATTTTGCAGCGAGGCTGTGTCTTGTCTCCCTTTGCCATGGGCACCCAGGGCTTCCGGGGCAACTTCCCCGTGCGCAATCGCATCATCAGCGGACTCAGCCTGGGCACCCTGGTGGTGGAAGCGCCCCCGGGCAGCGGGGCGCTCATCACCGCGCGCGACGCAGCCGAGCAGGGGAGGCAGGTCTTTGCCGTACCCGGCCCGATCACCCATCGCAACAGCCGCGGTCCCCACGATCTGATCAAGGAGGGTGCAAAGCTGGTGGAGACGGTGGACGACATTCTGGTGGAACTGAATCTGCCTTCGGCCCTGCGGCAGCCGCCAGCGGTCCCTTCTTCCGCGGCGGGGCGGCAGGACCTCCTGCCGGGTGCCGAGCCGGTTCCCGCTGCTGCCGCCAAGCCCCAACCAGCTCGCCCCGCCCTGTCTCCTGTCGAGAGCGCGGTGGTCGCCTCCCTTTCGGGAGAGGGTTCCTTTGTCGATGAAATCGCGCTGGTCTGCCGGATTCCTGTCTCCGAAGCGCTGAGCACACTCACCCTGCTTGAGCTCAAGGGGGTGGTGCGCCAACTGAGCGGCAAGCGGTTCGCGCCGAAATGAGCCTGCAGCGACGCATCGAGGCGGCCTATTATGACGGTGCCTCCCTGCCGCCCGGCCTGGGACCGGTGCTCAGCGCGCTGACACTGGCGCAGCGGGGGGGCATGGCCATACGCCGGTGCCGCGCCGTCCAACGGGTGGATGCGCAGGTTGTCAGCTTTGGCAACATCACCGCGGGCGGCACGGGAAAAACACCCGCGGTCATTGAGCGCGCAGCGCGGGAGTGCGCGTCGGGCAGGCGCGTGGCCGTGATTACGCGGGGCTACGGCAGCCCGCGCACGGTGGAGCCCACGCTCCTTGGCCCCGGCTTCTCAGTCCCGGCGGTCTACGTTCAGGCCGGGGACGAGGCCGCGCTCATCCGCCGGCACGTGCCCGAGGTGTGGCTGATCAAGTGCGCCGACCGCGTGGCTGGTGCGCGCGCCGCGATAGACGCCGGATGCGACCTGCTGATCCTGGAGGACGGATTCCAAAGCCTGAGCCTGGCGCGCAATGAGGATATCGTGCTGCTGGACGCCACGCGTCCCCTGGGCAACGGGAGGCTCCTCCCGCGCGGCCCGCTGCGCGAACCGGCCACCGCGCTGGCGCGCGCATCCGAGGTGTGGCTAACCCGTTGCGACCGCGCGGGCGACCTGGGCGCATCGATCGAGCTGGTACGCCATTTTCATGGTAAAGCGCCCGCCCGGCTGACCCATCACGTCCCTTCCGGCTTGTGGCGCGTGTGCGATGGCGCTCAGGAACCGCTCGAATTCCTGCAAGGCAGAGAACTCACGCTGGCCTGCGCCATTGCCCGTCCCAAGGAATTCGAGGCCACCCTGCTCCAGCTGGGCTGCCATCTCACGCAGCGCCTGGTATACCCGGATCACCAGGCCTTCGACGCGCTCGCCCTGCCCAAAGAGGGCCTTGTGGTTGTCACTGAGAAGGATGCTGTGCGTATGGACTGCCCTCGGGATAACGTGTATGCGCTGGCCATCCGCATTGAGGACTGCCCCTGAAGGTGCTTCGTTTTTCCTGTCCCCATCCCATCGCCTATACTTCCCTGCGCATGACCTGGGGGAAGGGTCGGGCGGAATACACGGCAATCTCTGGAGCACAGATCCCATGGAAAACATCATCATCATCGGCTCAGGCCCGGCGGGCTACACCGCCGCCTTGTATACGGCACGCGCCGACCTGAAGCCGCTTTGCTTCGAGGGTGACATCTACCAGGGCTACCTGCCCGGCGGGCAGCTCATGACCACCACCGAGGTCGAGAATTATCCGGGTTACCCCGAGGGCATCACCGGGCCGGAGATGATGGCCGAGTTCAAGCGGCAGGCCGAGAGCTTCGGCACGCGCTTCGAAGCCAAGACGGCGAGCAAGGTGGACGTGTCCAGCCATCCCTTCACGGTGTGGTGCGGCGATGAGGAATACAAGACCAAGGTCATCATCATCGCCACGGGCGCAACGGCGAAATATCTGGGGCTGGAATCGGAAGAGAAGTACATGAACCGGGGCGTGTCGGCTTGTGCCACCTGCGACGGCGCGGTGCCCCGATTCCGTAACAAGCCGTTGGTGG
>JBJOID010000329.1:0-15733 GCA_046047315.1 Candidatus Hydrogenedentota bacterium
TCTACGGCTTCGTGTGCCTCTGGGTTATCGGCTTTCTCTGGGCGGGGCTGGGCGGGGCGGGCACCGCCCTGCCGGCCGCGCTTACACGGGCCCGCTTGACCGGACTATTCGTGCCGCTGGGGTGGATCTTCGCGGGCTGGCTTGTGTTGAGCGTGGTGCTCCTGCCCGGCATCGAACAATGGGAATCCAGCACCGCTGCCACGTGGAGCCGCCACGAAAGCCCGCTCTACTGGTTTGATTCCGACTGGCTTCAGGCGGTGGGAGCCTTGGCGGCGCTGGCGTTGTATGATCTATGGACCCGGCGTGCACGCCTCTTGCCAACCCCGTGGTTGCTCATGGCCGCGCTTGCGGGATTGGCCTTGCCACTGCTGCTTGGAATGGACAACATCGCCGCCGTGGGCATCTTGGCCGCGGTCATGACCGTGATCTATTTGGCCGCGGGTGCGCCGCTCATGGGTCTGCTGGCTTATGCCGCCGCGTTTGCCCTGCTGGGCTCGCTGATTCATGGTGCGCTTTACCTTACGGGTCTCACGCGCCTGATCGTCTGGCTGTTGGTATGGCCGCAGGGAGATCTCGTTGCGCTGCGCGCGCTGACAGAGGCCCAGGGAATTCCCTACGAAGCTGCTGTCTCCGAGCTGCTCATCAATTGGCCGCAGTTCTTCAAGGTGATCCCGCAGCATCTTGGCTGGATGATCGGGGCCATCGGGGGCGTGGTCCTGTATTTCCGTCGGTACGGACGCTTCGAACGTGACGCGGGCCTATTTGTTGCCATGGCCAGCGGATGGTTGTTGGCCTTCATACTCCTCCCCACGCTGTTCAACTTCGGCGGGGCCGGACTCCGCATGACGCCGCCTCGCGGCGACGACTGGGCGGGTATCCTCGGCGTCTTCCTCGCCGCTATGTGGTGGCTTCGCCGGCACAACGCCGTGCCGGTGGTCTACGCAGCGCTCATTTCGGGCGCGATTGGGGGACTGGCTTTTAGCGGGGCAGCCGCCCTGAAGCTGATGATGACCGCCCTCGGGAATCCCGCCATCACCACCAATCCCGAATTGGTTGCGGTATGGGCGCATTATCAGGGCAGCAACTGGCACAGCTTCCTCGAACAGAGCTATGGCCTGTTCAATGGCATTGGAATCGCCGTGGCGATGGGGCTTCTCTCCCGCCGCGGAGCCGCGTTGTCCGACCGACCGCGCACCGCCCGCGGCACCGCCGTGCTGGCGACAGCCTTCGTCCTCTTCGGCGTGCTTTTCTTGAACATGTTCAAGAACGTGCCCGAGTGGGTGCGCACCAAACTGGTGCCCGAGACGATGACCGCGCCGTGGTTCGATACGGTCACCCTCAGCGCGGGAGCCTGGTTCGTGCTCATCTATCTTGCCGTAGCATGCAGCGGCATGCTGCTCATGGCTGCCCAACTGCGCCGGCCCATCGCCATGCTGCCGGAGTCCAGCCTGGGACGCGCGCAGCTGCTCTACCTGTTGTTTCTTTGGAGCGTGTGCGTAATGAATTACGAGCGCGCTCTCCCGGGCTTCGCGCAGGGTCGCCTGCTTACCGAAGGCGTGATTCTGATTAACGCAGCCATTGCCTCCATGCTGATCCTGTTGGTGCCACGCATGACTCCATGGCCTGCGCCGGCAATAATCACCTGGAACTACGCCCCACCGATTAGGCGTGCCATCCTCCTCGTGCTCACAACGATCATCCTCGCTGCCAGCCTCACGATTCCCGTGCGCCTCGTCTACGGCGACTCCGCGGCGGGGCATGCCAGCGTCATGAAGCGCTTCGGCCCCGACGCCACTTGGAGAAAAATGCCCCTGATTAGGGGAGAGGCCCACCGCTAGCCGCAGCGGCTTGTTGTATGCCCAGCAACAGGTAGGCGAGTTGCATCTTCATTTGGAAGGCAATGGGCACGGCCTGAACATTGAAGCCGCGCTCCAAGGATTCGAGGTCTCCAGTTGCGCGTGCCTCGGCCACGGCATTGCGAAAGCGCCAGTAAATGGGATCTTCAAGGCTGCTTGCGCCGTGTATGAGAAAAAGCGGCATCTCGGTGACGAGACAAAGGGGATTTCCCCCGAGGGACCGGGCGAACTCCATACTGCTAGGCTGAAAAAGAGGTGCGGTCTTCAGGTCTCCCCCTGCAAGAAAGTGCGCCCGCATAGCGGTGGATGTGGGCGTGGTGCAAAAGCCAGACTGAATCCGCGTGAAGCCTTTCTCCCCCTGTCGGTCGATGTCGTGAAGGGGAAACCGCATGCGCGTGCACAACGACGCCATCGCATCCATCAACGGACACGCAGCTTCTGCCCATTCTTTGCAAAGCAAGAACCACGCCCCTTCCGCGTAGCCCATCCCGTGCAGCGAAGCATGGATGCGAGGCGGAACTCCTCCGCGCAAGAAGGCCATGGCGGCGCGACATTCGGGCCTTGCTGAACCCTCCTCTGTGAAACCGAACTCGATGTCATCCCCTGGCAGCTCGCGGACCGCATGCCGAAGGTAGGTCTTGAAATCCGGGGGACTCTTGAACCAGCCACGATTACGATTCGCTCCGTCGGGATTCATCTGCGGGACCACGCGAAACGTGCAGCATTCGAGAAACTCTGGGAACGATTCCGCGAGGAAGAGTGGCAAGGCTTGGGCAGTCATCGGGCCAACGGGCTCGTCGGCATGGGAGCCCGCGATGATGGAAACAGGGAATTTCCCCGTGCCGAAGGAAACACCGTAGAGCGGGCGCCCCTCACGGGAGCGTCCTATCTCCTGATAGCTGGTCTCGGGCAGGAACTTCAGGTGACTGAGCAATGCATCCGAATCGCGGAACTGCACCGCGCGCTCGTCCACCACAAACTGAGACAGACGTTCCAGCAACTTGGGTGTATCGGGAAGCATTACTCCTCAAACAACGGTATGGGGAGACTCGGCAAGTAATTCAGGTTCGGCACGTTCGGATCGGAGCCAAAGGTCCATTCCAGTCCATCGCTGATGCCGTCCGTATCGGAGTCAAAAAGATTCGGATCGGTCGGCCCGCCGCGAATACCCAGCTGTTCTTCCCGATCGCTCAGGCCGTCCCCATCGCTGTCCCAAAGCAACGGTTCGGTAACATGGCCGTAGGTTCCTGCTAGTTCATCCGTATCCGAAATTCCGTCGCCATCGCCATCCACGTCATCGTCGATGATCGTCACCACGGCGGTGGTGTTGATCGAGGCGAGCTGTGCGCAGCCGCCGGGATTCTCCAGCGTCACCGTGAAGGTCTGATCGGGCTCGGTCTGGGAATCGTTGACCAAGGGGACGCTCACGACCGCCAGTGTGTCTCCCTGATTAAACTGTGCGACGGGGCTGGAGTGTTCGTAGTCGTTTCCCGGCATAGCCGTGCCGGAAGTCACGGTGCATTGCACCGCAATACCGCCTGCCGGGGCGGGCTTTGTTAAGCGCAGTTCCAAAAGCGCGATCCCGCTGTCCTCGGTTGCCTCGAACGTGGCCGCATCAAAGGCAACCGTATTGGGGCCTATCGTTCCCGCGATGATGGGATACGTGATGTCGAAGCGGCCATAGTAGTCCGGGGCGCTAAGGTTGGAACACGAAGCCCCGCCGCCCCAAAGCTGGCCAATAATCTGCTGCGTTGCGGTCAACAGCATCGGACTGCCCGACGAACCCGGCTCGGTGGTGCCGTCGTTCCAGATTACCTCATGGTAAAAGGCCTGATGGGGATTGCTCGTGCTGGTGAGGTCGCCGAAGCTGATGCGCTTGTAGTCCCCGCGCGGATGATGCACGCAGGTCACGTCAGTTCCGAGGGACTGCACCGCACTGCTAAACCCCACGCGCGTGAGGTTTGCCGGGGGATCGTTCCTCATCAGCAGCAGCGAAAAATCATTCCCGCCCCCGCTCTGCCCTGTGCCCCCCATGCCGGCCAGATAATCCGCGCCTCCGGTGGTTCTGGGCACCACGCTGGGCGAGGGCGGCGTGCCGTTGCAGGAGGGCGTCTGGTACTCCCAATAAAACTCAAGGGTGCTGGCCGCCGTCTGCCCGCCCACGCAGTGCCGCGCCGTCAGCAGATAGGGCTCGTCAGTGCAGGGGTCCTCGTCGTTGAGCAAAGTGCCGGTGCAGAAAAGGCTGCCCGTGCTTCCGATAACGCCCAATCCTCCCACGCCCAAGGCCGTCGCCGCCCAGGCGGGATAGCAGGTCACATCGAGATTACAGTTTCCCGCGTTAGCCTTCATCAAATCCGCAGGGTCGTAGTACTGGTGAACCACACGTTGTACCTGGAGAATCAGGTCCTTGGTAGCGCCCCCTTCCGGCACGAAGACTTCGACGACGACCGAGTCACCGGGTACGGTGGGCGACCACAGCGTGGCCGTATCCGACGGCATCGCGTCATACGGTCCAAAGACCGTGTTCCCTCCAACGTCATAGAGGACGACTGAAGCGCCCGGCGGAAGCACCATGGCCGAAAATTCGACCCGGATTCCAACTGCGCCAGCAGAGACAATCTCGACGCCGAAAACCCTGCCCCCGTCGACACGCTGCCAAGACCGTGGCTGCGCAGCACTGTCGTCCAGCACGAAGGGCGTCTCCAGAGAGGAAAACATCCCCGTGCGCAACAACCCCTTCTCCGCATCCGCCACCGCATCTTCCCGGTACTTGGCCAAGGCTGCCCTGTCCGGGGTGGCGTCGAGACGATTGAGCTTGGCCCCTTTTGAAAGACGCGGGACGGGCGACGTTGGCAGGGATTTATCTGGTTGGGATGGCATAGCCGCTGGGACATTCGCGATGACGTTCCACGTTTTCTCGACAATCCCAAGGGCGCGCGCGTCCGCCTCGGACAAAAGCATTCCATCCTTGAAGTAGTGCACGACCGGAAGTCCGTCCGGCCCTGTCTGGCAAAGCCCCTCCACGAACACGCCTGAAGGGAGACGTTCCTCCCAGCGCAACTCTTGTGCCTCGGCGATTGCCAACAGCGAGAGGGAAATAACAAAAACTAATGCGCGCATGCTTATCCCGAATCAATTGCTTCCACTTGGAAGCCTGCCTCGCCAAGAGTGTACCCCAAGGCGCGCCATCCAACAATAATTCAGCCAGCCGATCTTTCGCAGTAGGCTCTTCCCCCGCTATACTGCAATGGATAGGCTTTGAAGGAGAAGCAGAATTATGGGCGAAAAGCAGTTTGACTTGAGCGGCAAGGTGGCCCTGATCACAGGGAGTTCCACCGGACTTGGCAAGGTGATGGCGATGTCGATGGGGAAGGCCGGAGCCAAAGTGGCGTTGAACTATGCCAACAACGAAGAGCGCGCCAACAAGACCTTCGCCGAATATCAGGCCGCGGGCCATGAGGGCGCAATGTTCCGGGCGAGCGTCATCGATGAGGGCGAGGTTAATCGTCTCGTTGCCGAAGTGACGGCCAGCCTTGGGCCTATCGACATTCTGGTAATCAACGCCACGCCCGACCAGCCGCAGAAGCCCATCGAGGAATACGATTGGGATTTCTACCAGTCCATGCTGGACTTTTTTATCAAGAGTCCCTACCTGCTTTGCCGGGCGGTGCTCCCCCACATGAAAGCGCAGCGCTGGGGGCGCATCATCAACATTGGCTCCGAAGTGTTTCAGCGTGGTGTGCCCAACTTCACGGCTTATTGTGCCGCCAAGGGCGGGCAGTGCGGCTTCAACCGGAGCCTCGCCACGGAACTGGCGCCTTGGGGAATCACGGTGAACATGATCTCACCCGGCTGGATTCCCGTGGAGCGTCACGAGAAAGACCCGCAGGAATTGAAGGATGGCTACCTCGCCGGACTTCCCATGAAGCGCTGGGGCATTCCCCAGGAAGTAGCGGACACCGTCACATTCTTCGCCTCCAACGAAGCCTCCTACATCTCTGGCCAAAACATCTGCGTTAACGGCGCCCACACGGTAGCCTAGTTTTAGCGCTTATCCAAACGCGGCCTTGAGCACCTGAGAGACTTCGCCAACGAACTGAATCTTGAGGGCCTCGCGCACTTCATTTGGGATTTCAGGCAGGTCTTTCCGGTTTTCCTCCGGCAGCAGGATATGCCGTATCCCCGCGCGGTGGGCCGCAAGGACCTTCTCGCGGATGCCACCCACCGGAAGCACGCGCCCGAGCAAGGTGATTTCTCCGGTCATCGACAAGGCTGCCTTGGGCGGCCGGTTCGTCAAGGCGGAAAGCATGGACACCAGCAGCGCCGTTCCCGCCGAAGGACCGTCCTTGGGTATCGCGCCCTCGGGGAGATGGATATGAAGGTCCATCTCCTTATGGAAATCCGCGGGCAACTTCAGCGCCTCGGCGTGCGCCCGCAGGTAGGTATAGGCCGCCTCGGCCGACTCCTTCATGACGTCGCCCAGACGTCCCGTCAAGGCCAGTTTACCTTTACCCGGCATGGTGGAGGTCTCGACGGTGAGCACGTCGCCACCACTTTGCGTCCATGCCATGCCAATGGCCACGCCTACACGCGCTTCCGTTTCCGGTCGAATGGCAGAATAATCCGGCGGACCGAGCAATTCCATCACCATCGCGCCATTGACCTTGAGGCCACCCTTTAGCTCGCCGGAGACCTTCCTGCGTGCGACCTTGCGGCAGAGGTTGGCTATCTGGCGCTCGAGTTCCCGAACCCCGGCCTCGCGGGTGTAACGCTGAATCAGGGTATCCAGTCCATCGGCGCTGAGTTTCAGATCGGACTTCTTCAGACCGCACTCGACAATCTGCTTGGGCAGTAGGAACATCGACGCGATCTTCTCTTTTTCGTGCAGGGTATAGCCGCTAACACGCACGATCTCCAGCCGGTCGTGCAAGGCGTAGGGGATGTCGAACTCATTGTTCGCCGTCGTGATGAAGAAGACCTCGGAGAGATCATAGTCCACCTCGATGTAATGATCATTGAAGGCGCGATTCTGTTCCGGGTCGAGCACCTCCAACAGCGCGCTGGAGGGATCCCCGCGGAAGTCAGCACTCATCTTATCGATCTCGTCGAGCACAAACACCGGGTTGCGCACCTTGGCGCGAATCATGCCCTGGATGATCCGCCCCGGCAACGCGCCGATGTAGGTGCGTCGATGCCCGCGAATCTCGGCCTCGTCGCGAACACCGCCCAGCGACATGCGAACAAACTGCCGGTGCATGGCCTTGGCGATGCTCTGCCCGAGCGAGGTCTTCCCGACACCCGGGGGACCGACGAGGCAAAGGATGGAACCCTTGGCGGCGGGCTTCAACTTGCGCACTGCGAGAAACTCGAGGATGCGATCCTTGACCTTGTCGAGACCGTAATGGTCCGTGTCGAGCACCTCGCGGGCGTGGCTTAGATCAATGTTGTCCTCGCTGCGTTTATCCCACGGGATATCACAGAGGGTCTCGAGATAGTTCCGGATGACCCCGCTCTCGGGACTCAACATGGGCATGCGTTCAAAGCGGGCAAACTCCCGCTCGGCCTTCGCCTTCACCTCGGCAGGCATGTTGGCCTCGGCGATTAGGCGGCGCATCTCCGCGAACTCGTCCCCCCCATCCTCGCGGTTACCCAACTCCTGATGGATGACGCGCAATTGCTCCTGCAGAAAATGCTCGCGCTGCGCGCTTTCCATTTGTTCACGCACACGCTGTCGCACGGACTGCTCGATGCCGATAAGGTCGTTCTCGCGCATGAGTATCGAGTTGATCTGCTCGAGACGCTTCCGGGCGGAGCCCTCGTCCAGCAGCCCCTGTCGCTCCTGCACCCGCAGCGGAAGGTAGGCACAGAGGGTGTCCACGAGAATATCCGGCTCTTCCAAGTCCTGAATGCTAAGGACAATCTCCGGAGCGATGCGCTGCGTAAGGCGCGCGTAGTCACCGAAGAGATTAATGGCACTCCGCATCAGGCCACGCATTTCCCGGTCGATGCGGGTATCACTCTCTACCGGGCGGACCAGCGCAAGGCCCGGTTGGTGCTCCATCTCGAACTCTTCCACGCGCCCGCGCCCGAGTCCCTCCACCACCACCTTGAGTGTATTGTCCGGCATGCGGAGCGTCTGGAGGATTTGCGCAACCGTGCCGGTTCGGTGCATGTCGTCCGCCTTTGGTTCCTCCACAGTGGCATCAACCTGGGCGCAGAGGAGAATGGGGACATTCTTGTCGAGGGCAAAGTCCACCGCAGCGACCGAACTTGGGCGTCCCACGAGCAGCGGAAGCACCATGCGTGGGAACACGACGGCGTCCTTAAGGGGCAACACGGGCAGGCGCATGGGCTCGGCCGTGTTGGGAGCTTCAGGATGTTTTCGGACGCGGCGTGGTGGCATGGCAGAAGCCTCGCGAAATTAGGGCTAAGCGGGGAAGTATACGACCTGAACCTCCCGGTGGGCAATGCTTGTATAAAAAAGGGACGAGGCATCCCCTTTCGCGCTATGCTAGCCGCACCGAGGAGGATCGCCCATGCTGGAGGTCGTTGTTGCCGGGCACATCTGCCTGGATGTGATTCCAGAATTACCGGGAAATGTGCCCGCTGAGTCGTTGCTTACCCCAGGCAAGCTCACGATCGTGGGGCCCGCCGCAGTGTCGACAGGTGGCGCGGTGGCCAATACAGGCCTGGCCCTGCACAAGCTGGGCAGCTCCGTGCGGCTGGTGGGAAAGGTCGGTGCGGACCCCTTGGGGGCCGCGGTGCTGGATGTGCTCCGTCGCGTCGAATCATCCCTGGCCGAGGGCATGATCATCACCGAGGGGGAAAGCAGCTCGTACACAGTGGTGATGAATTTGCCCGGCGCCGACCGCGCATTCCTGCACCATCCCGGAACCAACGACACCTTTACGCCTGCGGACCTTAAGGCTGAACATCTCGACGGGGCACGATGGTTCCACTTCGGCTATCCTCCGCTGATGCGCGCCATGCGCGCCGGGAATGGGAACGCTCTGAGGGAAGTCTTCTCGAAGGCGAAGAATGCAGGTCTGCTAACCTCGCTCGACATGGCCTATGTCGATCCCGCTTCAGACGCCGCCAAGACAGACTGGCCCGTGCTGCTGACAAAGACCCTGCCTTTCGTGGATGTATTCCTTCCCAGTCTCGATGAGATTGCCTTCATGCTTGGTAAGCCGGTTCCGGAAGTCATTGACGCGGCATTCTTGCGCGAAGTGGCCAGCCAACTTATTGCCATGGGCGCGGGCATGGCGGCGATCAAGCTGGGCCATTGGGGACTTTATCTGATGACATCGGCAAGTCCAGAAAGGTTGGCGCGGTTTGGCGCCGGCTGGGTTGGGCAGGAACACATCGCCCCTTGTTTCCGCGTCGAAGAAGCGGGGGCCACAGGTTCGGGCGATTGCACCATCGCGGGATTCATTGCGGGTGCGATGCGCGGACTTGGACCTGAAGCGACCCTGCTTGCCGCGGTAGGCGCGGGAGCATGCTGCGTCGAGCAGTCCGATGCGACAGGCGGAATCATCCCTTGGGATGCCCTCCAACAGCGCATAGCCCAAGGCTGGGCCCGGCATGAAAGCATCTACCTGCAATGAGCGGCGGCAATACATTCGTTGGTTTCGGATTCGGCGCCATACAGGCGGGACTCTTTCTCTATGAGGCCCACAGAACGGGACGCTTCTCCCGGCTCGTCGCGGCGGAAGTCCAGCCGGAAGTGCTCGAGGCCCTGCGAGGCGCGGGCAACCGCTTTAGCGTGAACATTGCCCATGCCGACCGAATCGAGGTGGCCGAGGTTGGACCCGTTGAACTGTTGAATCCGAATGACGACGGCGATCGCGAACAGCTGATTGAGGCGATTGCCGAGGCCAGCGAGATGGCGACCGCCTTGCCGAGTGTGGCTTTTTACGCATCAAGCCACCCAGGGGCGCCCCACGCCCTGCTGGCGGAAGGCCTTGCCCGGAAAAGCCTGCGTCGCCTCCCCCCCGCCGTGCTCTATGCGGCTGAGAACCACAACCATGCCGCCGAAATACTCGGGCGGCAGGTGGAACATAACAACCCGGACTATGCCGACCGTTGCCAATTCTTGAACACTGTGATTGGCAAGATGAGCGGTATCGTCCCATTGTCGGGCAATACCAATCCCTCCCTTGCCCCCATTGCACCGGGACTGGATCGTGCCTTTCTGGTCGAGACCTTTAATCGCATCTTGGTCAGCGCGGTGACGTTGCGATTCGGCGGCAATCCGATCCGCCGTTGCATCGACGTCTTCGAGGAAAAGCCCGACCTGCTGCCTTTCGAGGAGGCGAAGCTCTACGGGCATAACGCCATTCACGCCATGGGAGGATACCTGGCGTCGCTATTGGACATGACCACCTTTGATCAATTGACTAGCCGCCCAGATCTGATGGCACTGCTGCGCGACGCCTTCGTCGAGGAAAGCGGTGCGGCGCTGGTGACGAAGTACGCGGGCAAGGACGCGCTGTTCACCCGGGATGGATTCGCGTTCTACGCCGACGACCTGCTTCAGCGCATGACGAATCCGTACTTGGGGGACGCCATTGAGCGCGTCACACGGGACACGGCACGGAAGCTGGGATGGGATGACCGGCTCATCGGCGCGATGCGCGTGGCGCGTTCACAGGGGTTTACTCCCACGCGGCTGGCCCTGGGCGCGGCAGCGGCGTTGTGCACAATCGACACCGGCTTCGCAGCCCGTCCCGAGGATGGCACGAGTTGGCTCCGCCAGCATTTTCCATCTGAAATTCGAGACGCGATCGAGTGCCAGCAAATACTCCATACCGTTGGCGATGCCCTTAAAAAGATCGATGCGTGGCGCGCTGACACCCGGAATTCCTTAATGGCTTGATGGCTTTGGGCTAGGGGTATCGCCTCTTGCCCCGGAATGACATTCCGGTTAGTATGGCGTTAGGCAAACGCTGCGGGCGGATGGGCTCCCCTGCGGTCACCCCTCAAGTCTCTGGAGAACGAGCCATGAAACGCACGCCGATCAACCGCCGACAGTTTATTAAGAATTCCATGGCGGCGGCCGGGGCAACCCTCGGCTTTCCGTACATCGTGCCAGCTTCCGCACTGGGGCGTGACGGCCACGTGGCCCCGTCTAACCGCATCACCGTCGGCGCCATCGGTATGGGAGGTCGAGGTCAGTATGTGAACGGCGCCTTTCTCGCCCAACCCGACGCCCATGTGCTTGCGGTGTGCGACGTGATTGGGGAACGCCGTGAGAAAGCGCTCCAGCAAGTCAACCAGCATTACCGAAACGAGGACTGCTCGGCCTACATTGAAATGGCGGAACTACTCGCCCGCGAAGATATCGACACGGTGATGATTGCCACCGGCGACAATTGGCACGCCGGTGTTTCGGTGATGGCCGCACGGGCAGGCAAGGACATCTACTGCGAGAAGCCCATGAGCGTGACGATTGCGGAGTCGCGCGCCGTGTCCGACACCATGCGACGTTTGGGGCGCATCTTCCAATGCGGCACCCAGCGTCGCAGCATCAGCCACTTCCGGCTCGCCGTCGACCTGGCCCGAAGCGGCAAGCTGGGCCGTCTTACCGAGTTGCACGCCGAGCAGGCTCCCGGCATGTTGCAGTTCAAGTATGGCTATCTGCCGGAGCAGCCCGAACCTGCGCGCGAAGTGGTGGATTGGAACGCATGGCTGGGGCCGGCCCCTTGGCGTCCCTTCAACGCGGAGACCTACACGCGGGGCTACTGGAGCGACCACGTCGATTTCAGCGGCGCCTCGATCACCGAATGGGGCAGCCACACGGTGGACCTTTGCCAGTGGGCGAACGACGCTGACCAAACCAGCCCGGTCGAATATTGGCAGGAAGGTGACACCTATTGCGGCCGCTACGAGAATGGCGCCAAGCTGATCATTCGCAGCGGGCTGCGCTTCGGCACCTGCCCCGTGAAATTCGTGGGCGAGGAAGGCTGGGTGGAAGTGGGCGATTCCGGCGAGATTGACGCGCACCCGCGCTCCCTGCTGGGCAACCTTGGATTCGACGGGGGCTATCCCGCTGACAACCATGTGCGTGCCTTCCTTGATTGCGTCAAGACCCGCACCGAACCGGTGTCCAACGCCGAGGCCGCGCATCGCTCCATCAGCGCCTGCCATGTCGCCAACATCTGCAAGCGTCTTGGCCGCCCCATCAAGTGGGACCCCAAGACAGAAACCTGCATTGACGACGACGAGGCGAATCGCCTGACCTCACGCGCATATCGCGAACCGTGGTACCTGTAGACTTCCCTACCCCCTCATCCAAATGAAATCCCTTCCGGAGACTGTCGCATCATGTCACGCTTTTATTTGAAAGCCCTTCCCCTGTTTGTCGCGCTGGTTGCACTGGGCGCGCCCACGGCGCACGCCGCTGCGGAACCCGAACTTATCGCGGTGATTACATCGGCTGATGCCACTTGGGAAAGCAAGGCCGAAGCCTGCCGCGAATTGCGACAGAAAGGCAGCGGCGCGGCGGCGGCCGCGCTGGGTAGCCTGCTGGGTGACGCCAAACTCTCCCACTATGCACGCTTCGCCCTCGAGAACATCCCTGGACCCGAAGCGGCCGCTGCCCTGCGCGACGCACTGCCAACGGCCGCTCCGGAATTGCAGCGCGGAATTCTTGCTTCCATTGGCGCCCGGCGCGATGCGGAGTCCGTGGATGCCTTGGCGCCATATCTCCAGAGTGCTAATCCGCAGTTGGCCGAAGCGGCGGCCGCCGCGCTGGGCCGAATCGGCAGCGACAAGTCCATTCAAACGCTCGCGTCCTTTCTCATGGATGCACCCGATGACCGCAAGGCCTGGGCAGGTGAGGGCATCATTGCGGCCGCCCAGCACCTGATTGCCGAGAGTGATCCCGAGGTCGCTTATCGCACCCTCAACAAGATCGATACCAACGGATTGCCGGAGCACGTGCAGTTTGGCCTCCTCGAATGGAAGGCACGCGCGCGCCCCCGAGGCGCACATACGTTCCTGCTGGAAGAGCTCGCGGGAACAGATTCCAAGCGGCGCGATTTCGCGGCCATGATCATTGCCACGCTTCCGGAGAGTCCGGTTGCGCGATACATCCGCACGCTATGGAAATTGCCCGTTGAAGGACAGATCGCCCTGCTTCGCGCCTTTGGATTGCGTGGCGACGCGGCCGTCGAGGAGACCCTCATCGCCGCCATCGGCAGCGAGGATCCAGGAGTTCGCGCCGCCGCCATGCAGGCTCTCGGCGCCCTTGACACGCCCGGCTCCATTCCAGCCTTGGCGGACTACTTGACCCCGGCGGAAGCTCCGGAGGCCAAGGCCGCCTATGAGTCCTTGCGCCTTTCCCGGGTGGAAGGCGTCGACGCGTTGCTGGCGCAAGGGCTTGACAGCGCGGCCCCCGACCGTTGCGCCCGCCTGCTCGACCTCTTGACAGATCGGATGGCGCGCGAAGCCGTGGACGCGGGCTTGCGTTATCTTTCGGGTACCAGCGAACCGGTGGTGCGTGTGGCGGCGTGGCGGGCCTTGGCGCAGCTGGGCACGGCAGAGGATTTCCCCAAGGCCATCGAACTGCTCCCGACCGAGGCTGACACCGAGGAACAAGCCGCCGCCATCAAGGCCCTGGGGGCGATTGCCGCGCACAACCGCGAAGCAGTAACGCCCCTGCTGGTGAACGCGCTGGCCGGAGCAGAGCCCGCACAGTACCCCGCGTTGCTTCGCGCCCTTGAGCGCATCGGAAGCGCCGAGGCCCTGACCGCGGTGGCGACCCTGTTGCAACACGAAGATATGGGCGTTCGGGACGAGGCGGCCAAGTCTCTCGGGGATTGGCCCAACGCCGAAGCCTTGCCGTATCTGCTCAAACTGGCGGAGTCGGAAAATGCGGCGCATCATGATCGCGGATTGCGCGGCTACGTGCGCCTTGTTCGAAATGAATCAGACCAAGCCAAGAAAGCGGCGCAACTCTCGCAGGCGATGGCATTGTCTCGGAGCAAAGAAGATCGCTGGACGGTG
Organism: Candidatus Hydrogenedentota bacterium; assembly: GCA_046047315.1. Lineage (GTDB taxonomy): Bacteria > Hydrogenedentota > Hydrogenedentia > Hydrogenedentales > JAEUWI01 > WGMK01. The sequence continues at coordinate 13,866 of JBJOID010000329.1, forward strand.
CTGGCCGCCTATGGCACCGCCATCGCCCCGCAGGCCGTGGAAGTGCTCTTGCCCCTGCTGGACGATCAAGAGGTGAAGGACGAGGCTGCGGCGGCCCTGATTAATGTCTGCGCGGAACTAGGCAAGGACGAAGCGCACAAGGCATTGAGCATCGATGCGTTGCAAAGCGTGGAAAACAAAAGCGGCCGCCCGGGTATCGTGGACCGCGCAAAGGCTGCGCGAACCAATCTCGGGGGCTAGCTCGTTTAAGTCCCGGTTTTCGAGATAAGCGTGTCGATTTGCTCGTTCAATTCCGTCGCGCGGTAGGGCTTGTTCAACAGGGCCGCGTTGATGTCGGATTCGAGCAGGGGTTCCAAATCAACCGGACTGTACCCCGTGGTGAACAGAACGGGGAAACTGGCTTCCTTCACTCGAATCGCGTCATAGACCCCCTTGCCCGTGAGCTTTGGCATCACGAAATCGAGCACGGCAATATCGAGATGATCGTGATGTTGCTCGAACAGGGCGACGGCCTCGGCCCCATCGCGGGCGGCAAATACTTCGTGCCCCGCAGCACCGAGTATGCGGGCGGTGACCACCCGGATGTTGTCGTCGTCCTCGGCCAGCAGGATGCCAAGCCGCCGGGAGTTCTGGATTAGGGGCTCAACCAAGTTCGAATCCTCGTGCGCTGCCCCTAGAAAATAGCTGCCGGAGCTTGTCCGCTGCAATTCGTGAGCACGCCAAGCACAGCTGGAATCAAGCGCTTCAGGGTGCGCCGTAAATGCTGGAGGGAAAAATATTTGAATCGGGCGCGAAATTTGTTATCATATCGGTTTCCCGCGCCTGTTCGAGGCGTCCCCTGCGCATGTAAGGCGCGCGGAGTGCGCGCAGGCGCGAACGTTACCCTGAGGAGATAAGAAGACATGGCCGGCAAGGCAAAAGAGACCCGCCGTCAGGTGATTCTGGAGTGCACCGAGGCGCCAGGCACCTCGCGTTACTACACCGTCAAGAACGCGCGCACCACGACCGCGCGCCTTGAATTGAAGAAGTATAACAAGAAGCTGCGCAAGCATACGCTGCACCGCGAGAAGAAATAGCAGCCCGAAGTCACGGGCCATAGGAGACCGACCAATCCATGGGTAGGAGCATGAAACCTCGCACCAAGGTGAGCCGCAGGCTCGGCGTGTTCATTGGCGGCAGCGCCGAAGCGTTTGCGCGGCGGCAGTTTGCCCCGGGCCAGCATGGCCCCACGGGCGGCCGCAGCAAGCTGTCCGACTATGCGCTGCACCTTCGCGAGAAGCAGAAGTTGCAGTATCTGTACGGCGGCCTGCGTGAGCGCCAGTTCCGCAGCTATGTGGACCACGCCAAGCGTGGTGGCGGCAACACGGCCATTGTGCTTATCCAGCTGCTGGAGACGCGCCTGGACAACGTGGTGTACCGCTTGGGCCTTGCCCGTACCCGTCTGCAGGCCCGTCAGCTTGTGGTGCATTGCCACCTCATGCTGAACGGCAAGAAGGTGAACAAGCCCGCCATCCAGTGCAAGGAAGGCGACGTCATCGAAATCCGCAAGAAGAGCCGCCAGTCGCCGTTGCTGCTGGGAAATCTATCCCGCGCTGAAAGCCTGGCCATCCCGGACTGGCTCGAGTTGAATGCCCAGTTGTTCAAGGGCACCGTCAAGCGCCTGCCCTATGACCCGGAGCTCGAAATCCCGGTCAACGTGCAGTACGTGATCGAGTTCTACTCGCGCTAATTTCTCGCACAACAGTTCCAAAAGAATCGCCGCTTCTCCAGGGAAGCGGCGATTTTCTTTGCATCAGGATTAATCGTGTGCGAGGCTTGATTCAGGGGGAGACCATGTGTCCGTTAACGGTTGCTGCGCTCGCCCGGTT
>JBJOID010000330.1:0-29634 GCA_046047315.1 Candidatus Hydrogenedentota bacterium
GGCGGCGTAGGCGGAGTCCTCGCGGATGTCCACCTGAGCGGCGGCGTTGTCACCGAAACTAGATTTAACAGCGCCGGGCGCGACGATAACGACATCGACCCCGAAGGGGGCAAGCTCCATGCGCAGCGAATCGGACATGACATTGAGGGCGGCTTTTGAGCCACAGTAGGCCCCGGCGAAGGGGGTGGCCATGATGCCGGAGACGCTGCCAACGTTGACGATGCAGCCGCTGCGGCGCTTCATCATTCCGCGCGCGGCGCGCTGGATAAGCAGCACCTGACTAATCACGTTGGTGTCGAACTGCCGTTGAAGCTGCTTCTGGGTCAAGTCCATCAGCGGCCCCATCTGCCCATAGCCGCCGTTGTTCACCAGCACGTCAAGGCGTCCCTGCTCTCGCTCGACGCGCGCGACGGCGGCCTCGCGGCTGGCTTCGTCGCACACATCGAGCGTAAGGGTGTGCAGGTTGGGGCCTTGCAGCTCGGCCAGAGAGTCGAGCTTGCGGGCGCTGGCATAGACCGTGCAGTCCCTCTTGGCCAGCTCAAGCGCAAGCGCGCGCCCGATGCCGCTGGAACAGCCGGTGATTAACACCACCAGATTCTTGGCCATGCCTGTGATGCTCCGCTGAATATGATTTCCAAAGGGCGGGGGAAATCATCCCCCGCCCAAGCTGTTTACGCCAGTACCTCGTGGGCAACTCGGCCATGCACGTCGGTGAGGCGGAAGTCGCGACCTTGGAAGCGATAGGTCAGGCGGGTGTGGTCCATGCCCAGCTGGTGCAGGAGGGTCGCCTGGAAATCGTGCACGTGGATGGGGTCTTCCGCCACGGCGTAACCGAGCTCGTCGGTGCTGCCGATAACCGCACCGCGCTTGAATCCGCCGCCTGCGGCCCAAATGGTAAAGCATCCGGGATGGTGGTCGCGCCCGAGATACTTGGAGCCGTCGCGCTCCTCGTTCATGGCGGTGCGTCCGAATTCGCCGCTGAACACCACGATGGTGTCGTCAAGCAGGCCGCGTTGCTTGAGATCGGTCAGCAGGGCGGCAATTGGCTGGTCCACCTGCTTGCACTTGTTCGGCAGGGCGGTGATGAGGTCGGTGCTTGGTCCCGTGCCGTGGAGGTCCCAGCCCCAGTCAAAGAGCTGCACGAAGCGCGTTCCCTGCTCGACGAGTCGGCGGGCCAGCAGGCAGTTGTTGGCGAAACCTGTGCCGCCCGGCTGCGCGCCGTACATGTCGAGCACATGCTGGGGCTCCTTGGAGATGTCCATGACCTCGGGCACGGAGACCTGCATCTTGTAGGCCAGCTCGAACTGTTCGATGCGCGACAGGGTCTCGGGGTCGAGCTCCTGTTCGTAATGGAGTTCATTGAGCGCACGCACGGCATCGAGACTGCGGCGGCGCACTTCGCGGTTCATGCCGGGAGGATCGTTCACGTAGAGCACGGGATCGCCGGTGGTGCGGCATTGCACGCCTTGATGCAGGGTCGGCAGGAAGCCGCTGCCCCAGGCGCTCTTGCCGGCCGAGGGCGTCTGGCCGCCGGAAACCAGCACGACGAAGGCGGGGAGGTTTTCGTTCTCCTTGCCGAGCCCATAACTGATCCAGCTTCCCATCGAGGGGCGCCCCAGGCGGGGGGAGCCGGTGTAGAGCAGCAGCTGGGCGGGCGCGTGGTTGAACTGGTCGGTGTGCATAGAACGGATGATGGTCACGTCGTCGACCAGGGTGCTGAAGTGAGGAAGAAGCTCCGATACCCAGGCGCCGTTCTTGCCATGCTGGGCAAACTTGTGGGGACTGGCGAGTATCTTCGGGTGTCCCTTGATGAAGGCGAAGCGTTCCTTCTTGAAGAGCTCATCGGGGCAGGGCTTGCCGTTCCACTTCTCGAGGGCGGGCTTGTAGTCGAAGAGGTCCTGCTGGGGCGGCGAGCCGACCATGTGCAGATAGATCACGCGCTTGGCCTTGGGCGCGGCGTAGAGGGCCTGCGATAGTGGTGATGCAGAGGCCTCGCCCATCATTCCCGCGAGTGCGACCGCGCCGACGCTGGTGCCAAAACGCCCCAGGAAGTGACGGCGGGTGAGACGCTCGTAATGTTGCTCGACAGGATTCATGATACTGCTCCTCTCATCGCTTGGTTAGGAACTCGTCGGTGTTCATCAAGGCATTGGCAACGACTGTCCATGCCGCCAGAACGGAGGCGTTTGCGCCTTCAGGCAGGGGGCCAATCGGCTGTGTGGCCATCACCATGGCGGCCTCGGGCGCTTCGCGGTAATGCGCAAGCTCACTTCGGTATAACCCCATGAGCACCTCGACTTCTTCCTGCGTGGGTTCTCGGCACAGGGCGGCACGGAATGCGAAGGCCGCACGCGCCCGTGTTGAGGGGCCGGCCTCCGTCACGGCACGCCGGGCCAAGCCCTGCGCGGCCTCCACGAAAACCGGGTCGTTCATGGTGACGAGCGCCTGGATGGGAGTGTTGGTGCGCACGCGCGACACGGTACAGACTTCGCGCGAGGGAGCGTCGAAGGCGACCATCGAAGGATAGGGATCGGTGCGCCGCCAGAAGGTGTATAGGCCCCGGCGGAACTTGTCCTCGCCCTTGCTCTCCACCCACTTGTCGTTGCTGTATTCGATCTGCCAGAGACCTTCGGGCTGTGGGGGCATCACCGAGGGACCGTACATCTTCTCGCTCAGCAGCCCTGATACCCTCAGCGCCTGGTCGCGAATCGCCTCAGCCGGCAGCCGGAAACGCGGGCCGCGCGCGTAAAGTTCATTGAGGGGATCACGTTCGCGTTTCTCATTCGTAGCGTGCGAGGACTGTCGATAGGTCTCCGACAGGACGATGAGCTTGCAGAGCGCCTTGATATCCCAGCCGGACTCCATGAATTCCACCGCGAGCCAATCCAGCAGTTCGGGATGCGTGGGCCATTCGCCCTGTGTGCCGAAGTCCTCGGTGGTGCGCACGATGCCCTGCCCGAAGAAGCGCTCCCAGAAGCGGTTGACGGTGACGCGGGCAGTCAGGGGATTATCTCGGGACACCAGCCATTGCGCCAGCCCGAGCCGGTTCTTCGGGGCCTCGGCCGGGAAGGGGTGAAAGATCTCCGGCACACCGGGTTCAACGGGATCCTTGGGGCTCAGGAAACTGCCGCGCTCAAAAAGGTGCGTTTGCCGGCGCTGTTCCTCAGGAAGTTCGCGCATAACGGGTAGTTTCGCAACTTCCTTCGCCACCAAGTCCAGCCGATTTCGTGCCCGGGTGATATCCCTCTGGAGCTCATCGTAGCGGGCCAACAACTGGCGCGCTGACTCATCGCGTAAACTTTCTGGTTGCAGCAGTGCGGGCACGAGGGCGGCGGGGATCGGGGTGTCGCGCAACTTGAAGTAAACTGCGCCGCCCGCCTCGCCGTTGACAATCTTCACCAACAGCGTGTTCACGCCCGCGTGCAGGCCGACTCGCACCACTTCCTGGTCGGGAGCCACGCCGCGCTTCGCGGGGTTCGCCAACACGGGCTGGTTGTTCACCCAGGCCTTGATGCCGTCGTCGCTCCCAAAACCAAGTTCCACCGCCATGGGCTGTGCGGCCTCGATTACGCGGTAGAAATAGAAAGCGGCGTTCCGGCCCTCAAGCGGCAGCGCCGCCCCGTCTTGCAGGGTGGGTTCCTGACGCCAGCGTTTCCCGTCATGCGCGGCCGCCAGGTCCACGCTGGACTCAGGCCCGAAGTTGGTGTCAAACACGGCTTCGAAGGAATTGGCATTGAAAGGACCCAGCGCATACCATGGGCCCAGCTGGGGAGCAGCCGGGGGCGGGGCGGGTTCGCCCACGAGTTCCTTCAGGGCCGCCTCGGCGGCGTTGAGTCGCGCGCTGTTCTCGCTCAGTTCGGCGCGTTGTTCGTCGGAGGGCAGCTCCAGCAGCGGCTTCTCCTCAGGATAAAGGTCAGCGTCTTCGGTCTGGTTGAAGAAGGCAAACACCGAGTAGTACTCGCGCATCGCGATGGGGTCGTACTTGTGGGTGTGGCACTGCGCGCAGACCATGGTCATGCCCATCCACACCTGCATGGTCGTATCAACGCGGTCGAACACGGCGGCGGTGCGGAACTCCTCGTTGTCGGTCCCGCCCTCATCGTTGGTCATGGTGTTCCGGTGAAAAGCCGTGGCTATGATCTGGTCGGTGGTTGGCTCGGGCAACAGGTCACCCGCCAGTTGTTCACGGGTGAACTGATCGAAAGGCATATTGGCATTGATGGCCTTGATAACCCAATCGCGGAAGGGCCACATGGTGCGCCGGTCATCCTTCTCGTAGCCCTTGGTGTCGGCGTATCGCGCGAGGTCGAGCCACACCTGGGTCCACTGCTCGCCGAAGCGGGGCGAGGCGAGCAGGTCGTCGACCGCGCGCTCATAGGCCTCGGGCGACGGGTCGGCCTTGAATGCGTCCAACGCTTCCAGCGTGGGGGGCAGGCCAGTCAGGTCAAGCGAGACGCGTCGCAGGAGTACCTCTGGCTCAGCCGGGGGATTGGCCTCCAGCCCTTCCTGCTCAAGCCGCGAAAAGATAAAGTGGTCGATGGCATTCCGTGTCCGCCCGGCGTGTGCCGTGGGGGTCGGGAGGGGCGCCTTCACGGGGGGCACAAAAGACCAGTGCGCGTCGTAATTCGCCCCTTCGGCGATCCACTGCTGCAACAGCGCGATTTGGCGTGGGGCAAGCGGAGCGGTCTTGCCGGGCGGCGGCATGAGGTCGGCGTGGTCATCGGTGATAACGCGTGCGATCAGCTCGCTGGCATCAGGATCTCCGGGAACCACCGCGGCTTTGCCGCTTTCGAGGATCGCCGTGGCGCCGTCGAGGCGATCGAGCCTCAGGCCCGCCTTGCGTCCCGCCTCGTCGGGGCCGTGGCAGGTGAAGCAGTGGTTGGCGAGAATAGGCGCGATATCGCGGCTGTAGCGCACCGGCTCCGCGCTGGCGGCCCATGGCAGCGTTGCCAGCAGTGCCCCTGCGGAACACAGCGCAGTCCGTAAGATATCCCGGTAAATCCAGCGCATGCCCATCATCCTTCCAGTGTAGTCCCCTGCATGCGCGAGCGCAAACAGATAGTCTCCCTGTCTCTACGCGTGATGGACCTTATCAATTGCACGGTGGATTCAGGCAATCTGATTTCACTTTCGGGCCGCGCGCTGGTTGACCTGATAGACGAAAGCAAGGACTTCGGCCATGGCCTTGTAGAGGTCTTCGGGGATTTCGCGGTCCACCTCGAGCTTGGCGAGCAGGGCAGTCAGCGCGGGGTCATGATGCACGGGGATGCCGTGCTCCCGGGCGAGTTCGAGGATGCGTTCGGCCACATGGCCCTGCCCCTTGGCGATCACGCGCGGCGCGCCATCGCGGGCGGCATCGTAACGCATGGCCACCGCGCGGCGTTTCGCCCGATCCATCTCGCTGCTCATGGCGCGCGCCTGTTCATGCGCCAAGGTCCAGCGGTCTGGGCGGCATGAAGAGCGCGGCAAGGCGGGCGGCTCGCTCTGTCGGAAGCCAGTCTCTCACAAGCACCTGTGGGTTCGGCAGGCCCGCATCGGCAAGGGCGTCACGCAGGGCCTCCTTCCCGGCTTCAATCAGTTCCCGGCTTTCGGGCCGCGCGGCGCAAACCTCGCAGCGCGTCGTGGAGTTGTTCCGACTCAGCTGCACCCAAAGTTCTCCCAAGGGTTCGACAGCGAGGTCGAGCACAAGTGCCGCGTCATGGCGTTTTCCGCGAGACTTTCCCGTTGACCCATCGCCAAAGCAATGGACTTGGGCCCGGTCGAAGCCAAGCAGCAAGGCGAGGGGGAACTCAAGGAAGCGGTAGGATTGATCGAGGCCGCGCAGGTTTGCGGCAGCGGCGGCATCGAGGCGTGAGAGGATCTCACCGGTTGACTTCTCAAAGGCACCCAGCGCGCCACGTTCCTGAAGGAATCCCTTGAAGGCTTCGTCCTCCAGCAGCCCGGCAATGAGCGGCCTCAATCCTTCCGGCATACGCTGTTGAGTCTTCGCATCCATCGCGGCGAGGCGCGCCTCAAGTCGGGTATCCTTCGCAGTGAGTCGCAGGGCCTCTTCCCAGCCGGGCTCCAAAGTGGCGAGTTGTTGCAGAAGGGACTCGGCAGCCGAGCCGGGGGAGAGGCGTTGCGCGGCTTTGCCCGCTGCGAGCCACTGCATCACGCTGCTCCATGCGCTTCCGGGGCCCTCATCGCCCAGCAAGAGCGCAAGCACGGCTGCGCCTTGGGTGGGATGGGCGAGCAGTGCGCTGGGTAGCAGTTGGGCGCCAGATGGTGCGTCCCCCTCCAGCGCAAGCTGTGGCGCGAGGCGGCTGAGCAGGCTGGCGAGGCCACTGGCGGGACTCGATGGAGCCGAGGCCAGCAGGGTGATCTGCAATTGTGGCGCGGCGCGGCCACCGCTTAGCTGGGCCGACACGCGGTCCCCGGCTTGTAGGGGGGAATCTGCCGGAAGCGGGATGCGCTGCCCGGCCAGCTGTATGAAGCGCCCGCCGCTGGCATCCGCCCGCACGACGGTTTGCACCGGTTGGTCCATGCGCAGCGGAGCCGCTCCCTGGGGGAGGGTCACGTTTACCGCAGGCAGGCCGCCCGCCATGCCGTACTACGACTGCGTCGGCTTGGCAAGGCTTAGCATCAACCGCACCTCACCCTTGCCGATGCCCAGTTCCCGCGCAATGTCACCGACTGACATGCCCGCCTCGGCGTATTGCAGGATGCGCTGCTGCAGGGCCACACCACCCGGGGTCGCTTGTTTCCCCCCAGCCGGCTCTTGCGGGGGCGTCGCGGTGGAGAGGTCCAGCAAGGCGCGGAAGGCCTCGCGCGCGGCCTCGCCGTCGGCAGGAGGGGGAAGCAACTCTTCTTCCTCATCATCGTCCCCACCGAGCACGGTGTTGTCCGAAAGCGCTGCGAGGTCCACCTGCTCCCAGAGCATCGCCTCGGCGGATGCGCTGGTATCCGCGGCGGCAGGAGACTCAGACACCGCTTCAGGGGCGGGTGGTGGAGCGTCTTCTCCAGGCAGCGCCACGAAGGGCGGCGCGTCGTCTTGCATTACGGAACCGCCCTCGGGTCGCATTGGCGCGGGGCGGCCCTGCCGTGATTCGGAGGGCAGGGGCATGTAGCTCAACTGTCGTTGCAGGCTGTGCAGCTCTGCCTTGGTCTCCTCCAACTCGCGCTCGATCTCCCGTTGGCGCTCATAGAGCCGCTCGTTCTTTTCCAGCGAGCTCGACAAGATCTGCTTTACGCCTCCCACCTTGCGCTCGAGTTCCTCGTTGAAGTCGTTGGCAAGCTGCTTCTGCTGCATCACCACGTCGCGCATGGTCTGGAAAAGCAGCATGATGTCGGCAATATCGGCCTTGGTCTGCCGGATGCGGGTGCGCTCGCGCCGCTCACGCTGCCAATACCACAGGGCGCAAAAAGCGAAGGTGAACCAACCCACACAGGAGGTGGCAAGCAGGATGTAGAAGATCAGGCTCTGCATGGTTCCTTTCCGTCGCGCTGGCTAGAGCGTCACGTCGAGCATGTGCTCTCCGTCGTCCGGATGCTGCTTTCTTTGTTTCGCATCGTATGAATCCGCCGCTTCACCGCCGTCGCCATCCTTGCGCTTCTTCACCACCATCAGGTAGGGGTTACGCCGGCGCGCCTCCTCCTCCAATTGCGTGTCCTTCTGGTCGGCCTGTCGCACCTGTTCCTGCTGGCGGGCCGAGTCCCGCGTGGCCTCGTCGAGTCCGCGCAGTTGCGCCATCTGGGCCGCGCGGTCCAGGGTCATCTGCACCCGCTCGGCCGCCGTGATACGCCCGAGCTCGCTGGCTGGATCGATGGGCTGTGGCAACGTTGCGCCCCTCAGTGGGCCTCGGCTTCGCGCAGCGCCTTTTGGAGTTGCTTCATGGCGGCGCGGTGCACCTGGCAGATGCGCGACTCTGACACGTCAAGCACCAGACCGATTTCCTTTAGCGTGAGTTCTTCATAGTAATACAGCGTGAGCACCTTTTGCTGCTGTTCCGGCAGGCTCATGATGGCCTGCACCAACAGCTCCTTGCGCTCCTGCATCTCGGCGAGATAACCGGGATCGGGCGCGGTCGCATTGCTCACCACGTTGACCTTGCGCACTTCCTCGCTGTCCTCGCTGGGGAGGTAGTCGTCGAGCGATAGCACGTGCGCGGTTTGCAGCTGGGTGATGGTGTCGTCCACGGCCTCTTCGGTGGTGCCCAGCGCCTGGGCGATTTCCGCCGAGTTGGGTTCCTTGCCCAGCTCCTGGCGTAGCCGGTCGCGCGCCGCCCCTACTTCGCGGGCCATCGTGCGCAGGGAACGCGGCGCCCAATCGAGGCTGCGGATCTGGTCGATAATGGCCCCGCGAATGCGGATGGAGGCGTAAGTGGAGAACTTGATTTGCTGGCGGTGGTCGAATTTCTCGGTGGCGTCGAGCAGACCCATCGTGCCCCAGCCAATGAGGTCGTTCATGTCGACGGTCGAGGGCACGTGGATGGCCATGCGGCCGGCGATGTACTTGACGGTGCGCATGTAGTGGATGATGAGCCGGTCACGGGCGGCAGCGTCGCCGCGTTCCTTGTAGGCCGCCCACCAGGCCCGCTCCTCCGCCTCGGTCACCGCAGGCTCTCGATGCGCTCGCGTGGGCTGACAATCTCGGTGATGCGCAGTCCGTACTTCTCGTCCACCACCACCACGTCGCCGCGCGCGATGAGCTTGTTGTTGACCAGCAGGTCGACGGGCTCATCCACAAGGCGGCCCACGTCGATGATGGTGCCGGGCCCAAAGGAGAGCACGTCGCCCAGGGGAAGCTCGATGCTGCCAAGGCGCGCGGTGGCGCGCAGGCGGATGTCGAGCACCATGTCGATATTCATGGGCAGCGGCGTCGAGGAGACGCCACCGCCGCCCAGCCCCATGTCGTTGGGGGAGGGCGTGAAGCCGCTGAGTATGTCGTTCATTTCCTCGGGACTCAGGACGTTCGGTTGGGGGGGCGCGTCGGCCGCCAGGGTTCCCGCCGCTAGCGGCTCAATGGATTCGCTGTAGAGCAGCATGGCGTCCAACTCGAAATCGGGCGCGGAGCTCAAGGTAACCTGCACCGCGCCCGCGCTTTCGCCGATAACATTGAGTATCGCGGCCGCGTCGGCGTCACCGCCGGAACGCACGGTAACGGCGTCATCCCCCGGGGCGGCCTCCCCGGCTTCGGACAAGAAGTGGGAGAACCCCTGAGTGAGGGCAATTCCCAGCGATTCAGTCAGGGTTTCCCGATCCTCATCGGTCAGGGCCTCCCTTTCTCCCGCAGGCTTTCCAGCCATGCGGTCCAGCAAGGTAGCGGCGCTCTCCGTTTCAATGAGCAGTGTCACGCCGTGGCCAGTCTCGGTGCGGATGCTGGTGGAAACCGGATAGGTTCCCAGCCAGAGCGGCAGCAGTTCGGGCGAGCAGGGCTCCACGGTGTTGACTTTGACTTGCAGCACGAGCGAGAGCAGGGCATCCAGCACATCGCTGGCGCCGCGCAGAATGGATTCCGCCGCCACTTTGCCGAGCTGCTCGTTCACGGGTTGTCCTCAGTCCATGGAAAATCGGGTCAGTTGCACCGCGCTGTATTCACGCCGCTTGCCGGGCCGCGCCTTGAAGCGCTCCACCCCGCCAATCGAGACCGCCAACTCCTCGTAGGGGGAGGAGTCCAACTGTATCACATCGCCCACCCGCAGGTTGGCCAAATCCTGGATGGTGAGCTCGGCGCTGCCGAGCACGGCCTCGACCGGAAACAGCGCACGGGAGAGGCGCCGCTGGATGGCGGCCCGGGCCTCTGCGGCAGTCTCTTCCGACATGCGGCGGGCGAAGTGGGCCTGCTGCGATATCTGATCCAGGATGGGATTGAGCACGAGCAGGGGAATGCAGAAATTCATCGTGCCGACCGTGTCACCGATGTGCACCTCGTAGCCGACGAGGATGACCATTTCGGAACCGGCAACGATTTGCACGATGAGCGGATCGCTCTCCTGCTGGATCACCTGCAATTCGAACTCGATGAGCTGGTCCCAGGAACGGCGAAGGCTGTCGAGTATCATCATGGTGATGCGGCCGATGATGCGGTTCTCGATTTCGGTGAGCTCGCGCGGTTCCGAGAGGGTCATGCCGCGTCCACCAAGCACCCGGTCCACGATGGGGAAAACCATCGAGGGGCTCATTTCCAGCACGGCGGTCCCCTCGAGCGGGCTCATGTCCACCACGTTGAGTGATGTGGGGCGCGCCACCGAAAGAATAAACTCATCGTAGGTGAGTTGGTCGATGGAGGTCAGATCCACGCGAACCACGGTGCGCAGGTACGGAGGAAAGAGAATGCTTACTTCCCGGGCGAAGGCCTCGAAGAGGCTTTGCAGCCCCTTGAGCTGCTCTTTCGAAACACGTTCCGGGCGGCGGAAATCGTAGGCCGTCAGGTGCATGTCCTGCTCGGGCAGGGCTTCCGAGGCCATGTCGGAGACGGCGCTGTCCGAAACTGCATTCAGCAGCAGATCAACTTCGTCCTGACTCAGAATATCCGCCATCGCCGCTATGCGCTCCCCGGATGGAACCTATTGTTGACGCAGTATAGCAGAGACGATTAAACCGCGCAAGGAGAATAAATGGGGTAAGTGCTTGAGGATATGGGAGATACAGAAAGATATGCTAGGGGCATCTGATTAGGGTGTCGTGGTTTGCGTTGTTTAGTCAATAATTTAGTGACAGCCTGCCTCGGATTATTGGTTCGCTGCGATGAAGCCCGCATGGCGGCCTTGCCAGTAGGCCATGAGCCAGAAGGTGGGCGCCCACTCACTGATGCCGCCATAACCGTCGACAGCCTGCCACGGGTTCTTGTCCCATCGGACCGTGGCGCGTTCGCTGGGCGGGAGCAGACGATTGGTTTGGATGACTTCTAAAATCGGGGAACGCACGAGCTGGAGGTCCTCACGCCCGAGCTGGCTTACGGTGTAGGCGATAAGGTCAATCGGGGTGTCCCGAAGGAAAAAGAGGGAGTCCTCGCGCTGCGGCTCGGCGCCCGTGAGTTGGCCGTAGACATAGTTGAACCAAGGGTTTTGTTCGTGGCGTATGCCTTTGTACCAGTCATCCATGCTGGCCCGGTAAAGGGCCGAAAGCTCGGGGTCTTTCTCGTAGAGGATGAGGGCGCGATAGGCCATGACGAGGAGGCAGTCGTCGATGTGGGTGATCCATGCGGGGGCGGAGGTCTTGGCGTGCCGGGCGTTTTCCGCGTAGTTATGGTTCTCAATCAGATCGCGGTAGTGCCGGAGGAAGCGTTCCTCCCCGGTCACATGCCAGGCGGTGAGGAGGTAGCTGAGCATCTCGGCAGAATTGATGCCGCGCTCGGCGCGCCACTCGGGATCGTGGTTGAGCTGGCGTGGCGACCATACCCCCCAGCGGGTGGGTTGGTCGTCGATGTCGTGCAGGTTAAAGTCGTTTGCGATGAGGTGGTCGGTGACTCGGGCGACATGGTCCCGGATGGCGGGCTTTTCCTCCTCGGTGGCCACGAGGTCGTAGTAGACGCCGAACGAATGATAGTGCCCGGTGTATTCGTCGCTGCTGGTGTCGCCCTTCCATTTCCAGCGGCCGTCGGCGCTGGGGCGCCAACGCTGCTCGACGGCCTTGTAACGCGGCTCCTCGACTTCCAGCCGCTTGCGCTCGGCTTCGGGGTAGTCGCGGTTGGGATCGTGCAGGGGTTCCCAGTCCGCCGGGATCACCGTGCGGGCGATGAAGCCGCTGGTGCCGGTGACCTGCTGCAGGAACACAAGGGCTTCCCAGGCGCGGCGCGCCTTTTGCCGCGCGTCCTCGTCGCCCGTGGCCTGCCAGCGGTAGGCCTGCGCGGCAAGGTACTGCGAAGTGTATTCACCGTCGTTGTCGTCGTCTTCGGGCTTCCATTCGGAGAGGTCATGCGGCCGAGCGAGACGAATCTTTTCCACCAGCCAGGGCTCCCGGATGTGGCGCTCGTCGGTCACCTGTTCGAAGTAGGCGGCCTTTTCGGCGAGGGTCATTGTTTTCGCGGCAATGTGGCTGAGGCCCCCCCGGGTGGCAATCCAGACGCCGCCGTGATCATCCGGGGCGATATCGACAACGTGGTCGTCGGCCAGCCAGCGGCGGCTGTGGCGCACCGACCAGCGGGCGCCGTCAAAGCGTGCGGCACCAAGTTCGGTGCCGACCCAGACGCCCCCCTCGGTGTCACGGGCGAGTGCATTGACCCACGCATTCGGAAGGCCCTCGGCAGGAGTGACGCGTTCTTTCCACGCGCCCTCCTCGTAAATGGAGAGGCCACCCAGGCCGCCCGCCCATACGCGGCCATCCGGCAGCGCGAACACGTCGTGCACGTAGGACGAGAGAATTTCGTCGGGGGCTTGGTAGAGCTGGAAGCTACCGCCGTCGTCGAGGCGGTATAGGCCGAGACCCGTGGCGAGCCAGGGCCGGCCCGCCGCGTCGATGGCGAGGGCGCGCACCCCGCGCGCCAACTGGCCGGTTTCCACGCGGCGCGCTTCGCCCTCGTGCACACGCCACACTCCTGCGGGACCCGCGGCGAGAAGTTCGCCATCGTGGACCGCAAGCGCGGAGAGCGGGCGTTCCGATTCGAGAATGCTCTCCAGCCGCCCTTCCTGGAGCCGGCTCAGGCCAAGGCCGTGGGCAAGGTAGACCGCGCCCTCGTGGGCGAGGATCGCGAAGACGGGCATCGCGGGCAGGCCAGCTTCGGCGAGGTTGCGCCATTGTCCCAACCCCAGTTCGTAGGCCAGAGCGCCCTCGGCGAGGCCAACATACACGGAGCTGCCATCGAAAGCCACGCAGAGCGCGTCGCCCAACGCGTGTTCCGGGTAGGTGCGCACGGCAGCGATCTCCTGGCGGAAGGGCGTGTCAGGCGCAGGCTCAGCGGCCAGGGCGGCTATTGGGGCGAGGCACAGGGCAAACAGCAAACGTGTCATGGGTGGAGCTTTCTCCGGTGGAAGGTAACCCTCAACGGCACTAGAGGTTGGCAATGCGCTCGGCCAGCGGTTGAATGCGGGGGAGCTGGCTGGCGGGCTGGTCAAGGTAGAAGAAAGCCACGGCGCTCACGTCGTCGCGGCGGTACATGTTGGTCCAGCCGTCCGGCAACGCAGGATCGGCGAGGTCCTTCTCGCCCTCGATCAGCGGGATGAAGCCATCGTCATCATTCTGGATGCTTACCGGCTTTATTTCCACGCCCTTGTTCAGGAGATCAATGATGGACTTGCGGGTGCTGCCGCCCATCTGCTGGATGGTGACGCGGGCGTCGCTGCGGAAGTAGACCGGGTCGGGCACATGGAGGCGGTAGAAGGTCCATCGGCGATTGGCATTGTCGATGAGCAACGAGCCTTGGTAACGGTTGTGGTACTCGCCCTGTCCATAGGCCGTGCCCACGTAGTCCTCGGTGCCCGAGCCGCAAAGGGTCGGGTAATCGGTGTCGCCGTCGAGGTAGATCTTTACCTCGCCCTCCCCCCACCAGCCGATGTTGTCCGGCCCGCCAATGATGCCCATGTGGGTGCCGAGGTAGCGACCGGCTCCCTCCACCCGGGGAAGTATCTCAAAATCCACGCCCAGCTCGGTGCGGGGGACGCGCTGCCAGAAGGCATGGAAATAGAGCGCATCGTCGGGGTGCGCGTCTCCAAGGGTGTAATTGATGTCGTAGAAGAGCTGCGGCAGATTCAGTTCGGACTCATTCGTGAAGGTTATCTTGGCGCCCTTGCGGAAAGGCATGGGGATCACACAGTTGAAGGAGCGTCCTTCGGGACTGGAGAAGAATTCGCTCTCGAAGGCCTTGCTTCTCCCGAGGATGTGGCCGAAGAAGTCCCCGACGGGGGCCTCGACGGCAGGTTTATCCTCGCCATCCCAATACATCCGGATGACGAAGGAGCGCAGGGCTTCCGGCACCCGGGCGTTCATGGTCATCCAGATGCGGCGCACGGTGCCGCTGCCTTCAACGTCGAGCAGCACTTTTTCCTCTCCGGGTGCCACGGGGGCGAAGGCGGCCCCCTTGGCCCCGGCATTGGCCTTGCCCCCTGCGCCCTTGGCCCCGCTTGGGTTCTCGAAGCTCGTCCAGTGCGAGGTGACCGCGGGGGGCATGCGGAAAAGCTCCTCGGCGTGGGTAGCAGCCGCGCTAAAGAGCAGCAGCATGGCGAGGGTGCATCGAAGCAGCGTCATGATGACGGGTCTCCAGCGCTAGGGTTTTGGCTTGAGCATGGCGTGGGCCACGCGCGCTACGGTCTTGCGTCCCGCGAGGCGAAGCGTAAAGGCGCCGAGGGCATTGGTGCCGCCGTCGATGACGGACGGCTGCTTGCCCAGGGCGGCAAAACAGGAATCGATCACATTGTCCGGCGTGCGCCACATGGCGCGCGGCGGCAGCGCCTTGATGTCGGCCACCGTCTGGAACTCGGTGGTGGTGTAGCCAGGGGAAACGGCGAGCGCGTCGATCCCAAAGGGACGCAGCTCCGCCCAGAGGGCCTCGCCCAGCATCAGGTTGAAGGACTTGGTGGCGCCGTATACCGCGAAGTGGGGCGTCGGCTGATAGGCGGCGGTGCTGGCGAGGAAGATAAGCGCGCCGTTTCCACGCTCGACCATGTCCGGCAGGAAGAGATCGGTCAGGGCGACCGGAGCCTGGCAGTTGACGGTGACCATGTCTCGCTGCCACTGGCGATCCGTCTCGTGGAACAGGGCATGGCTGCCGAAGCCGGCATTGTTGATGAGCATGCTCACGGCGAAGCCCCCTTCATCGCAGGCCGCCTTGATGGCGTCGGGCGCGCCCGGCTGGGAGAGGTCTTCCGCCAGGACAAGGGCCTTGACCTTGTGGGCTTTCTTCAATTCGGCGGCGAGGGCATCGAGGCGATCACGCCGCCGCGCCACGAGGACCAGGTCCGTGCCTTCACGTGCGCAACGACGGGCAAAGGCCTCGCCTAGTCCCGCGCTTGCGCCCGTGATGAGGGCCGCTCCCGGATACCGTTCCGACAATCGCGCCATGGCCGCATCCTCCTGCGTTGGGTGGTCCGCAGTATAGTCGTCATGCCGGACGATTTCCTATGGCCGGATCGCTTGAGTGTCGCCAGCCCGGGGCTTCCTGTTATCCTTGGGGCATGAGCGCACGGCCTGCCTATACGAATGCTTTGTTCACGGATTTTCTGCTGCTGCTGCGGGAGTATGGCGTGCCAGCCAGCCCGCGCGAGTTTCTGGAATTCAATGAGGGCCTGGAGCGTGGGGTGGTAAAGAGCCTCGACGACCTGTTCATCTTTGCCCGGCTTTCCTTCGTGCGCAAGGTCGAGCACATGGACGCCTTCGAGCGTGCCTTCTGCTTCTACTTTTATGGCATCGACATCCCCGCCGTCGAGGAGGGGGACATCGCGCTGCTGAAGACCAAACAGTTCCAGGAATGGCTGGCGCAGCAGATCGAGGCGGGCAACATCCCAAAGAAGGCGCTTTACCACTACGACCTTGATGAGTTGATGGAGAAATTCTGGGATACCCTGCGCGAGCAAATGGAGGCGCATCACGGCGGAAGCAAGTGGGTGGGCACCAAGGGGAACTCGCCCTTCGGGCACAGCGGTAACTCGGAGCGCGGCGTGCGGGTTCAGGGGCAGGGCGGGAACCGCTCGGCGCTGAAGGTGATTGGTGACCGCCGCTACGTGCAGTACAGCGAGCGCAACCAGTTGCGTGCGGAGAACCTGCGCCAGGCCTTGGAATCCCTCAAGCACATGAAAAGCGAGGGCCCGCGCGACCGCCTCAACATGGACAAAACGATCTACGAGACGGCCCGCAACGGGGGCGACATTGACCTCGTATTCGAGCGCGACCTGCGCGACAAGATATCCGTCGTGCTGATGGTGGACAACGGCGGCTACTCGATGTCGCCCTTCGTGGAGATCGTGCAGTTGCTCTTCGGCAAGCTGCATGACCGCTTCGAAGACATGACGACCTACTACTTTCACAACACCATCTATGAGAAGGTCTACACCGATCACCGCCGTCTGCGCGGGTACTCTTTGGAGCAGTTGCTGCTGCGCAAGAACGACGTGCGGGTGGTCATTGTGGGGGACGCGACCATGGCCCCCGAAGAGCTCGAATCGTGGGGCGGCTCCATCACTTCCTACGCGGGCCGCGAACAGAAGCCCAGCATTTACTGGTTGCGGCGCATCGCCGAGCGCTTCCCGCACTCGGTATGGCTGAATCCGATACCCCGCGAACACTGGGGTTCAGCCTACGGCCACCACACCCTGAACCGCATTCGCGAGGTGTTCCGCATGGAGGACATGACGCTGGGCGGCATCAAGAACATGGTGGAATTCCTGAGCGAGAAGTAGTCCATTTCCGCCCTGCCTCATTCAGGCAGGCGTGGCGGCGGGTAACATGACGAGAAAGCTTGTCTCGGGCTGGACGACCAAATTGCCCCCCTGGGCCTCAATGAACCTGCGTGCAGATTCCACATCCAGTTCGGGCAGGTCGAGTCCCAGTGAGGTCAGCCGGGAAGCCTCGAAGGCATGCCCAGCCGCTGCGGGGGCGTTGGCCGCCAAGCGCAGCCCCGCTCCGGCGGAAGTGGAAGTCACGCTCACCTGGAGGCTTCGCCCCGAGGGCACGCTCGATAGCCGACGTTCGCATTCCATCATCAGGCAAAGCAGGGCATATTGCGTCATTGCGGCAACCCCTTGGCTCTGTACGGGCTCTTCCGGGGTCTGGAAATCCACGGCAACCGACTGCGCGCGCAGGGCGTACATGCGCAGATCGAGCGCGGCGCGCGCGATATCCTGAAGATTGAAAGCGCTCTGCCGGATGGGGCGGACCACTTGGGCAAAGACGTTCACCAACTGCGAGCAACGTTGCAGCGCACCCATGGCCTCGCCCAGCTGCCGCTTGGTCTTGGGGGCGCCTTCTGCTTCCATCTGGGCGAGTTCGGTGTAGGCCATGGCAGCGCCAAGCAGGTTGTTGACTTCATGCACCAGCGGGCGCACGCAAGAGCCCGTCATCAAGCGTCGCAGTCTTTCGAACTCCGCTGTACTCTCATCCATGCTGTTTGCCCCTCCGAAACATACAGTAGATTCCGCTCAATCAGTATACCCCGAAGCAGACGGTTTTTTACAAGAATTATCATCTTTTGTCATCCGATTAGAGATGCTCGGGCAGATAGTGGCAACACCGCATTGCACGGTCTGCGGTGGGTTTCTATAATCGCAAAGGTTTGCACGGTAAAGAGATGCTTTTCTCTCGCCACCCCGTTTTCGATTGGAAGAACGACCCGGTTGAACGATCCCATCTACATCTTTCCCCAAGCCACGAGCGGCACGTACCTGACGGTGCTGGCGATAGCGGTGGGCATGTTCGTGGCGGCGGTGCTGCTGGTGCGGCGGCAGCGCCGTGGGCAGGAGCGGGCGCGTCTGGCAGCGGAGTGGGCGGGGGTGGAGACCATAATAAAAGAAAAGGAGCTGGGTCCGGAAGAGCGGGAAGTCCTGAAGAAACTGTTGCGAAACCGCGCGCCGGAACATCCCTACCGCGCCATCACGCAGCGGGCGGCCTTCGACGAAATGCTCCGGGAGGAGATAGCCTCGGGGCGGGCGGGGAAGGGCGTGGATGAATTCAATGCCCTGGGGGAGATGTGGCGTGGCATACGGTGTTCGCTGGGCTTGGATTTCATCCCCGTTGGGTTCAGCATTGGAAGCACCCGCGACCTCTACCTTGACCAGAAGGTATGGGTGGCGCCGGCTGGCTCGGATGACGCGGCGCACTGGCATGGCGGCCGGGTGACGCGCATTAACGAGGCGCATTTCTTCCTAAGCCTCGACGATCCGCAGCACGTGACGGTAAAGGAGGGTGGGAAACTCCATTGCCGGTTATGGCGCGAGGAGGACGCGCGTTATTCGTTCGATGCGTTGTTGGTGCGTAAGGAGAACCGTCCAGCGGGCTGGATGCTCGCGCACACGGAGCACCTGTCACGGACGCAAGACCGTTCGCACTTTCGGATATCGCACGACCAGGCGGCGGAGATCGGAATTGTGGAGGCGCCGCGCGGCGGCGACTATTCGCTTGCGGTCGAGAAGGAGGCCGTGGCGGTGTTGCAGGGGCGGGTTACGAGCTTGAGCGGAGGTGGCTTTGCGGTTGCGATTTCACAACCCCTGCCCCCGCAGGTGTTGCTGCGGGTGTCCATCAGGCTGGACAGCCAGGGCGGGGTTGTGTCGGCGCACGGGAAAGTGGTGGGGAGCCAGTCGCTCTTTGGCGGGCGTTACCTGATTCGCTGCGCTTTCGTGGAGTTGGCGGAGGAAGAGCGCGATCACATCACGCAGTACGTGTTCCGGCGGCAGACGCAGCAGCGCGCGGCGCTGGAAAGCTGAGCGGGGCGCGCGATGCCGGTGATTCTGGAAGCCTGGAAGGCCTTGCGCCGTCAGCCGGTGGCGCTGCTGGGTTATCTCGCGGCGGCCATGCTGGTGGTGGGGCCAATCTATTTTTCCGACGCGTGGGTGTCAGGGGCCTATCCCAAGGAGGCGCTGCCGGGATGGCTGCCTCTGCTATCGACGGCACAGGATGTGCTTTTGCTCTTGGGGGTTAGCGCGGCGCAGGCCCTGTTCTTTGCCATGGTTGGGCGCGAGATGGATCGCCCGCTCTGGCGCTGCAGCGGCCACCGCGACGCCCTGAGCCGCTTCTTTGTGGTGTGGCTGCTGGCCAACGGGATCATCGTGCTTTTGATCCGGGTGCAGGTGCGTGCGGCAGTGGCGAATCTGCCTGAGCTGGTGGTGTTTCTTGAACTGCTCAATTTCTTCGCGACCATCCTGCTGCCGATGCTGGCGGCGTCGGTGATGTATCAGGGACGCCTGGTATGGAGCCAGCTGGGGGAAGCCTTTGCGCCCTTCCTTCAATTTCCGGGTTTGGTGTTTCCTGTAATCTTTGTGCACCTCACCGCTTACCTGACGCACGCGGCGCTGGGCGGGCTGATGGCGGCTGGCGGGCTGTCGCCCATGGCGCAGACGCTGCTGATCTTGCCGGTAGCTTTTCTCGACATATTGGCTTTCGCGGCGATGTGGCGGGTGTGCATGCACCAACGGGACCACGGGAGCCGGCCCGACGCCGACCCCTACGATTTCTGAGGGAACCTTCGCATGGAATTCAGCCTGGCTTATGGGGAAGAGGAACTGAGGGGTAACATCCCCTGGGCGCGTCCCCTGGGCACGCTTGAGGTGGCGCCGGCGGAGCCGATGGCGGACCCGGAGGAGGCGCTCGACGCGGGCATGGAGCATCCCATCGGCATGAGTGGTTCTGCTCTCGAGCGCTTCGCAACGGGGCAGCGGGTGCTCATAGTGGTGTCCGATTCATTCCGCTATACCGGGGTGGAAAAGCTGCTGCCGCGCCTGTTGGCTCGTCTGGCAGACCGTGGCATTGCAGAGGAGGACATCGCGTTTCTCGTGGCAACCGGCACCCACCGTGGTCCCACGCCGGAAGAGGGGGCGAAGATTTTGGGGGCGGAGGTTTATGCGCGCTTCGCGGATCGGTTCATCACCCACGACCCCTTTGACAAAGGCGAGTTGCGGCTGGCCGGGACAACGAGCCGCGGTACTCCTGTGTGGTTGAACCGGCGCTTCTTCGAGGTGGACAGGGTCATTGCCACCGGTTCGGTCATCCTGCATTATTTCGGCGGGTATGGCGGCGGACGGAAATCGCTGGTGCCGGGCTGCGCGGGGGGGGAGAGCATCGCGGCCAACCATGCGCGCAACCTGCACCCCACGGAAGACACGCTCAACCCGGACGTTCGCATCGCCACGCTGGATGGCAATCCTGTTGCGGAGGATATGCTTGAGGCCGCGCGTTTCTGTCCCGTGGACTTCATCATCAACACCGTGCTGAACCGGACCAATGCGATTGCGGGGCTCTACGTTGGCGAGTTGGACGCGGCGCATCGCAAGGCCTGCGAGCATGCACGGCAGCTCTTCGCCGCCCCTATACCTGAACAAGCCGACCTTGTGCTGGCCACAGCGGGCAAGGCGAAGAATTTCATCCAGAGCCACAAGGCGCTCTTCAATGCCTATCAGGCCATGAAGCCCGGCGGGAGGATGCTTTTCGTGGCGCGTGCCGAGGAGGGCTACGGAGGGAACAAGTTTCAGCAGTGGCTGAGCTTGGGCACGCGTGAGGCGGTGATTGCCGAACTGCGGCGCAACGCCGAAATCAACGGCCAGACGGCGTTGTCCACCCTCGAGAAAGCGCCGAGCGCCGTCATGGTGACCGAGCTGGACGATGCACAGGTGAGCCTGCTGGGCGCGCGCAAGGCACCGTCACTCGAAGCAGCGCTCGAGACGCTTCGCGCCGAGCTTGCCGCCAACGGCGTAACCGAGCCCACGTGCTACTGGATGCCCTCTGCCCCCTACACCGTGCCCGTGTTGACGGATTAAGGCCAAGTCGCAACACGCCGACCGCGGCCGGGTGCGCTATGGCACCTGAATCAGGGGCGAAGGCCCGCCTTCGGGAGGGGGCGGCGGCATGCCGGGGCTTCTGATATACTGCGATGGTCCTGTTTGGGAGAGGACTGCCTTGGCCGAGACGAAACACCAGAGTGAAATCCGGGTGCTGCCGGAGGACGTGGCAAACAAAATTGCCGCGGGGGAGGTGGTCGAACGCCCGGCGTCTGTGGTGAAGGAGCTGGTGGAGAATGCCCTGGATGCCGGGGCGACGCGCATTAGCGTGAGGGTGGTGGCGGCGGGGCGCAGGCTCATTGAGGTGGTGGACAACGGCCGCGGAATGGGGGAGCAGGACGCTTTGCTTGCGGTGGAGCGGCACGCGACCAGCAAGATCCGGACGGCCGAAGACCTGGACGGAATTGCGACAATGGGCTTCCGGGGGGAGGCACTGGCGAGCATCGCATCGGTTTCGCATTTCGTACTCGTGAGCCGGCGGGCGGAAGACACCGCCGCGACGCGGGTGTATATCGATGGAGGCAGCCTCCGGGAAGTAAGCCAGGCGGGAGCGCCGGTGGGCACGAGAGTCTCGGTGAGCCGCCTGTATTTCAACACGCCCGTGCGGGCGAAGTTCCTCAAGGGGGTGACGACGGAGTTGAGCCACTGCATCGACGTGGTGCAGCGGCATGCGCTGGCGCGCGAAGGGGTGGGATTTCAGTTCTTCCACAATGAGAAGCTGCTGCTGGACGTGCCGGAGCATGCGACCTTGCTCGACCGCATTGCGCTGATTTGGGGATTGAGTTTTTCGCGGGAGATGATTCCGGTGGAGGGGGAACGCGGGGGGCTCGAAATTCGCGGATACATCGGGCTGCCGGGCCTCACGCGGGCGCAGCGTTCGCACCAGTATTTCTTCATCAACCAGCGGCCGGTGGTGAACCGCACGCTGCAATACGGATTGCAAGAGGGCTACCGTCAGACCGTGATGCTGGGGCGGCATCCGGTTTGCGTGCTGCTGATGGACGCCAACCCGCGGTTTGTGGACGTGAATATCCACCCGTCGAAGCGCGAGGTGCGTTTCCGCGACGAGCGCGAGGTGCATGACGCCATCCGCGACGTCGTGCGGGAGCGGCTGGAGCGAATCGAAACGGCGAAAGAATTGGAACAGCGGGCGCAGCACACCGAGCAGCGGGTGTCTCCCCGGCCTGTGGCGCAATGGAGCGCGCCGCCTGCGAGTCCCCCCTCAACGCCGACGCGGCCCGCGCCTCCCGTGGTAACTCCCCAGGTTCCTGCACGCGAGCTCCTTGCATCCGGCGATGAAGACACGAAGCCTCCGGTCGAATGCGCTTCATCACCTTGCTCGATGGGGGAGTTCGCCGATCAGCTGCTGGTGGAACCGGAAGCCGTCGATTCGGACCCCGTGCCCGAGCCGCCGCGATGGCGCTTTCCGGGGCAGCCGGTCGAGGCACCGCTGCCGGATCAGCAGTCGTTGCCGGGCTTTGAAAAGCCGCGCGCCGTGGAGCATCTGAAGCCCGGCGCGGTGTATGAGCCTTTCAATAGTTTTACGGACGAGGCCTTTCAGGTCTTCGACACGTATCTGGTGACGCAAGCGGAGGACCGTCTGCTGATCATCGACCAGCACGCCCTGCATGAGCGGCTGAATTACGAGACGCTGCTGGCCGAGTTGCGCGATGCGGAGTATGAATCGCAGCAGCTGGCCGTGCCCATCGTGATCGAAGTGGCTCCATCGCAGGTGCGCCTGATGGAAAGCAACCTCGACGCCTTCCGGCGTTTAGGCATCGAGATCGAACCCTTTGGCGGGAACACCTTCCAGGTGACAGCGATTTGCCACCTCTATGACGAGAAGCTGGTCCGGGACCTGGTATACAAACTGCTCGACGACCTGGGCCAAGGTGACCTGTTCGATATCGACCACTTCATGGCCGAGGCCTTGCGGCTGGCCACCCGCGCCTGCCATGCCTCGATTCGCGGCGGCGACCGCCTGACGCGCGATGAGCGCCGCGCGCTGCTGGACGGATTCCGGCGGCTGCGCCCGCCCTACACCTGCCCCCACGGCCGTCCCATCATCGTAGAGCTCACACAGAGCCAGATGGAAAAAAGCTTCGGCAGGATTCAATAGCTGGGCTCTTGTGAGGCGGGCGAGGTGTTTCCTACTTGGCGATGCTAATGCTGTACACTCGCGCAGTAAACCGTATCCCTTGTTGAGGTCATCCCATGTCCACGCCGTTTTTTACCGAAGAGCACCACATGTTCCGGGAGAGTGTGCGGAAGTTTTGCCAGGAAGAAATCGCGCCGTATCACGCGGAGTGGGAGAAGGCGGGGCAGGTGCCAAAGGAACTCTGGCTGAAGGCGGGGGAAAATGGGTTTCTCTGCTTTGAAGTGCCGGAAGAATACGGCGGCCTTGGCATAAAGGATTTCCGCTACAACATGATCCTCAATGAGGAGATGGTGAAGGTGCACGCCTCGGGCCCGGGCTTCGCCCTGCAGAACGACATCGTGCTGCCCTACATCATGAACTACGGGACGGAGGAGCAGAAGCGGAAGTATCTGCCAAAGATGGTGAGTGGCGAGTTAATCGTGTCCATCGCCATGACGGAGCCGAACACCGGCAGCGATCTACAGGGGATCCAAACGACGGCGGTGCGGCAGGGCGACAGCTATATCATCAACGGGCAGAAGACCTTCATCACCAACGGCATTTTGAGCGACTTGGTGATTACGGTGTGCAAGACGGACCCGGATGCCGGCGCGGCGGGCACCAGTCTCATTCTCATAGAGAAAGATCGCCCCGGCTTCGCACCGCCGCGCAAGCTGGAGAAGATGGGCATGCACGCGCAGGATACGGCGGAATTGTTCTTTAAGGATGTCGAAGTCCCGGCGTCCAATCTGCTTGGCGCTGAAGGTCATGGCTTCTTCGCCTTGATGACGCAATTGCCGCAGGAACGTGCGAGCATCGGCGTGATCGCCGTGGCGGCCTGCGAGTCGGCCCTTGAGGCCACCATAAAGTACTGCCAGGAACGCCACGCGTTCGGCAAGCCCATTGGCAAATTCCAGGTGAACCGTTTCAAGCTGGCCGAAATGAAGACCGAGATCGAGATAGCGCGGGTGTTTCTGAATGACTGCGTGGAGAAGCTCAACGCGGGCGAACTCAGCACCGAGCGCGCGGCCATGCTCAAGTGGTGGACCACGGAATTGCAGAAACGCGTAATCGATCAGTGCGTTCAGCTTCATGGCGGCTACGGCTACATGATGGAATACCCGATTGCGAAGGCCTACGTTGACAGCCGCGGGCAGACCATCTACGCGGGCACGACCGAGATCATGAAAGAGATCATCGGGCGTGCCATGGGTTTCTAGGCGAAGGAAATAGATTCGCCATCAAGGCGGATCTTGGCCAATCGATTCGTCCATTCCCTTGGCAGGGTGGCGGCGACGCGGAGGTAGTTGGGGGTGTATCCGCTCCAGCGGCCGTCGGCGTCCTGGCTTTCGAAAAGCACTTCCACTTCGCGGCCGAGGTGCTCCGCTTGGAAGAGGCGGGTCTTGCGATCGCTGATGTCGCGCAGGCGGGCGCTGCGTTCGTTCATCACGCGCGGGTCCACCTTGTCGGCCATGCGCGTGGAGGCAGCGCCCTCGCGCTCGGAGTACCTGAACACGTGAGCGTAGAACAGGGGAGTATTCAGTAGCAGGTCGCAGGTGTCATCGAAGTCCGCGTCGGTCTCGCCGGGGAACCCCACGAGTATGTCGGTGCCGATGCCGATGCCGGGCACACGCACATGGGCAAGGTTCACGAAGTCGATGTACTCCTCGCGCGAATAGCGACGGCGCATGGCGGACAGCACGCGGTTGCTGCCAGCCTGAAGTGGCAGGTGCAGGTAGGGAACGAGCGGATGCGCCGGGTCGGCCATGCGGTCGAGCAGCTCCAGCGGCACGGTGGTCGGTTCGATGGAGCTGATGCGGATGCGCGCCAGGCCTTCGAGCCCCGCCAGCGCATCGACGATGTCCACAATGTTGCGGCCATCGTGATTATAGGTGGCGATGTTCACTCCCGTCAGCACCAGTTCCTTGGCACCGCGTTCCACCAGGCTGCGGGCTTCGTCATACAGGTTGGCCAGGGTGCGCGAGCGCGCACGGCCCCGCGCAAAGGGGATGATGCAGAAGCTGCACATGAAGTCGCAGCCGTCCTGTACCTTGAGGTTGGCGCGCCGGGAAAAGGGCGGTGCCTCGTTCACGAAGGGAATTTCGAAGTCGTCGCGGTCCATCTTGTCGCGAACGATGCGCGGTTCCCCGGTCTTGCCCTGCTTCACGTAGTCCAGCACGTTCAGCTTTTCCTGCGTGCCGATCACCAGGTCCACGCCGGGAATCGCCGCCACCGAGTCGGGCCCCATTTGGGCGTAGCACCCAATCACCGCAGTGTAGGCATCAGGGTTCTTGCGAATGAACTGGCGCACCGCCTGGCGCGATTTCGCGTCCGCCTCTCGCGTCACGGTGCAGGTGTTGATGATGGCCAGATCCGCCGCTTCGCCAAAGGGCACAATGTCATAGCCCTCCGCGCGCAGCCGCTCCTCCAGCAGGGCGGTCTCCGACTGGTTCAACCGGCAGCCGAGGGTGTGCAATGCGGCGCGGCGCACAACCTGTGTCGTATTCATTGGCCCGCGTTCTCTGCGTTGTGCGCATCAAGCAGCCGTTGGAGCACAGGTATGTTTTCTCTGGCATGCACCGTCGCGACTTCCCACACCACGTCGAGGTCGATATTCCGATAGCCGTGAATCAGTCGATCCCGCATACGGCTACACGCACGCCATGGGAACTCGGGGCAATTGCCACGGATGTCTTCCGGCACGTGCTTGGCTGCTTCACCAAGTATTTCAATGCGATGTACGACCGAATCCTGAAACTGAATATCGGCATCGAGATCAGCCCGTGCTCGCCCATCGACATACTTCTGAAGCAGCCTCAGTGAATCCAGCATATCATGGATACGCGCGGCCTCAGAGGGTTGCATCTACCAGGTTCTCTGCCGTGCCCAGGATTTCCTGGCGCCGGTAGGGATTTCGAGAACTCCGCACCAGCCGGGCGTCAACGATATCCACCTGTCGGCCCACGAGCGACTCGAGTTCCTCTTCCATGGCGAACTCGTCAAGGAAGCCGCGCTTCGCCCCCTCCTCGAACTCGGCAAGGAAATCCACGTCGCTGTCCGGGTGGAAGTCATCGCGGAGGATGGAGCCGAATACGCTGAGCTTGACGATGCGCCACTTCTTGCAGAAGGCAGCGAGTTCGTCCAGGGGCAGCGGCATGGCCAGTTTTGCGGTGGTGTCCATGGGCAAAGTATAGCACGGTCACAGCGGCGCTCCGGAAGAAAAGCAATGCGCCGCGTCCCCGATGGGAGGACGCGGCGCGCGATGGCAGGGCGTGGATGGATCAGTCGTCCCAGCTCGAATAGTTAAAGCCGACGGCCGCGCTGAACACGCTGGTCGGAATCTGGTCTTCGCTGGGATAGCGGGAATAGGCAACGTGTCCATCAAGGTAAAGGATATTGCATCCACCGGGGATGTGGTTGAAGGACTCGACCCCGGTCTCCTTGAAGTAGCCTCCGGGCGGCGTGACCAGGGCACCCGCGCCGATGTTGTCCCACATGACCGGCACGCTGCTTTGCGCCTGGGCCGAGGCGGACGGATTGTTGATATCGGTAATCAGGAAGCGCTCGACCCCTTCACGAAGGCGGTAAATCGTGTTTCCATTGCCGTTGCCTTTGGGCGTGATGGTAAGTCCAGTGAAGTCCAATACATGCTGAGCCACGGCGTTGAGGTCCCAGTCGTCCAGGTTCACATCGGAATCAAGCGCCCGATAGAAGGAATTCAGGTCGCCGCCAAAGTCATCGGCCCAGTCGCCGATGCCGCCTTCGAGGTTCATCATGCCGTAGTCGGGAAGGCCCATGGTGATGGTGAGCATCGTTGCATAGGTATCCACATTCTCGGCGGTCCAGCTGTAGTACACATAGCTGGCGTCCTCAAAAGCACCGGGGGCCACCTTGCCGTAAGAGGGGTGGCTTGTCGGAAGCGAACCTTCTGCACCCTCGCACCAGATCCCAAGGGGCTGCTTGTTGCAGTTCACGTAATCATCCGCATTTTCGCTGTCTGAAGGGCAGAACAGGATGCGAATGTCGGTGAGATACTCCGGATAAATCTGCACGCCCGCGGGAATGTTTTGGGCGTCGAGGTCCCAGTCCTGCCAAGGCACGGTGCCGCTCGATGAATCGCGGAAGATGGTCGCTTCCAGATTTTCCTGCAGACCAAGGCGCGGGAACTTCTGGCCGCGCGACTCATTTGCGTACATCTTGAGCACGAGCCCCATCTGCTTAAGGTTGTTCTGGCAGCTGGCGCGGCGGGCGGCCTCGCGGGCGCGGGCCAGGGCTGGCAATAATATGGCGGCCAGAATGCCGATGATAGCGATGACCACCAACAGCTCAATGAGCGTAAATCCTTTTCTGTACATGGAGCCTCCGTTTGTAATCTTGTGGTTTTAGCTTGGGAAGTCAGTGGCGCGTCAGCACGCCTTGAAAGAATCGCAACGACATGTTCGCCGCGGATGACAGGGGTGTTAGAAAATTATTCAGCCTTAGGTGGAAAGAGGTCGCGAATGCGATTCCAGGGCACCAGCTTGAAGTTCTGGTTACCCGTGTCGTTCTCATCGTCCTGCGCCACGAAGGCGCCGTGTTCGAAGCCGGGGCCGAGATCGGCGCAAAGCGCCTCGATGCCGTCGGTGCCGCTTACCGCGTCGATGCCGTCGCCCTCTCCCACATGGAATAGACCGATGAAGGTGTTGTTACCGTCGCCTTCGTACACCGCGAAGCGGCTGTCGCCCTGACTGGAGGCGATCAGGTACTTCCGCCCATCGGCATCGCGGCAAAGCGCGAGACCCTCGATGTCCGCCGAGAGGCGACCCTCCGGCTTCACTTTGTCCACGGCCACGGGTTCCATGGGGGCGTCCGGCTCCGCGCCGAGGCGCCAGATGGCCTTCTCCTCTTCGGCCACATAGAGCGTGCCGGTCGCGTCGTCGGCCACACAGCCTTCGTTCTGCCCTCCCAGATCAAAGTCGCGCACCAGGACGGCGTCGATGGCGTCACCGCCGTCGCTGAGTTCCCACTGCTCAACACGGCCCACCTTGCTGGTGATGAAGGCGTGGAACTTGCCGGTCGCAGCGCTGTGGTAAAGCCCGAATCCGTAGACCTCCATCGCGGGCTTGCAGCCGCGGACCGTCACGGGGATGAGCTTGCGGGCGTCGGCGTCGATGCGCCACGCCAGAAGGCTATTGCTCACGCGGTCGCTCGCCACCGCGATGGTGACAGGCTTGCCATCAAGCGGAAAACCTTGCCGCAGGTCCACGTTGTTCGGCGTGCCTCCTTCGAGGTAGTCGAGCAGCTTACCCTGCATGTCCATCACCATGAGGCCGCCCTGCTTGTTGGTTCCCAGTACAAGGCTCAGCGCGGGGTCAGTGGGATGCACCCAGATGGCCGGGTCGTCCGCCGCGTCCTCGTTGGAAGGGGCGGCTGCGGTTTCCACAAGCGGGGCCACACTGGGAATGGACTCGCTGGAAAAAGCCGGGAGGGACAGGACAAGGGGCAGCAGAATGTACAGTCGCATGGGGAAACTTCCTTCTGGGGAATGCGGTTAAATGCACGGATGGCCCGCGAATTGCGGGCCATCCGGGGAAGATAGGAGAACGGTTACTTCTTGCGGCGCAGCGCGGCCATGCCGCCAAGGGCGGTGGCAAGGGCAGCGGCGAGGACCGCGGTGAGGCCCGCCGCCGGAAGGGAGTTGACGACGGTCAAGGTGAACACGGGAGAGTTCACGGTGGTGTTGTCGTCGGTGGCCGCGCAGAAGTAGCTGCCGGAGTCTCCCGGTGTGACGTTGCTCAACGTGAGGGAAGAAGCGATCTCCCCGCCAAGCGCAACCGCCGCCTTGGCATTCGGGGTTCCGAGAAACCACTGGTAGTCAACGTCGCCCACGGCGTTGTTGGCGTTGACGCTGAAGGTGACATCCTCGCCCAGGGCGCGCGTCACTGAGGTGGCGCTTGCAGCACTCAGGGAGAATTCGTCGACAGCTCCCTCGCCTTCGCCCTCGGGGGTTTCGATGGGCTCGATCGAGAGCTTGATGTCCCGCCACGTGTGATACATGCGGCGTTTCCCTTCGATCATGAAGAAGTCCAGCAATGCGGCATAGTCCGGGGCGTCCGCGCGCAGGATGTCGTGCGTGCCGGTCAATATGACGCCGCTGCTTACTGTGTCGGTCAACGATACGGAGAGGGCAACGAAACTATCGCCAGGGGTAAAGGTGGCTTCGAGCTTGTAGACACCGCCGGGGACTATCGTTCCCCCGCCCACTATCACGGCGCCATCGCCGAAAGTCGTGTCAATATCGATGCCGCCCTGAGCCCACTCGACCTCAATGACCTCGCCTCCAGCCGAGTTTCTGGTGACCAGCTGAACGGCGAAGTAGTTCTCAAAGTCCGCGCCAAAGTAGAAGGTGCTGTCGCGACCGCCGTTAGTGCCAACATCCCGCACTTCGATGGTGGCCTCGAGGGTTACGCTCACGACATCCTCAAGCGCGAAGGGGGAATCGATGCCGGTCTCAAAGGCGACATCGTTGTCGGCGCCGTCCGCGCCGTCGGCGTTCCACTCCAGCCGTTTGTCCCCGGCGGCGTCGACGATGCTAATCGCAAGGTGAGGCCCCACGCCAATGCCTGCCGTGACGTTGGGTTCAGCCGTCCAAAGATTGTCGGCTTGAAAGCTCTGGCCGTTGTCCACAAACCCACTGGTGGGATTGATTACGACCGGGAAAGGGCCCGAAGCGCCTTCCCAGGTTTCCTGAAGAACAACCGTCTGCGCGTGCCCAGCGGAAGCCAGCGCGCATGCCAGCGCAACCACGGCTGTCCTCAAACTTTTTCCCCTCAACATAGTATTCCTCCTGCCTGCTTTCCCTTTGTTCTGATGAGCAATGCGGATTGTCAGATCAAACCCACATGTTCGGCCGTCCTCCAAACCAATCGTTGGCGTGACGCCCGGTTAAACCCAGTGGGGAGCGTAAAGACTCATTATTCGGGTAAGATTTCCAAAGGGTTAAAACTCGATGAGAAGCTGCCGTTTCGCGAATTGCTCAAATAAGTGGGAGTGCCTATAGGCGTTTTCTTGGCAGAAACCTAGAATTCGGATAGTGAGTCTAAAGGCAAGCGTTTTCGCACCGGC
>JBJOID010000331.1:0-11268 GCA_046047315.1 Candidatus Hydrogenedentota bacterium
CGCGGCA
Source organism: Candidatus Hydrogenedentota bacterium (assembly GCA_046047315.1). GTDB lineage: Bacteria > Hydrogenedentota > Hydrogenedentia > Hydrogenedentales > JAEUWI01 > WGMK01. The sequence goes on from JBJOID010000331.1 coordinate 8, forward strand.
TCAAGGTGGAAAGCCGCCTACAGGAGGAGAGCCTCTCCGCCGCGATCGACCCGGCCGCTTTCCGCGTGGTCATGGAGCAACTCATGCGCAACGCCGCCGACGCCATGCCCGCCGGGGGCCGGGTGTCCGTCACGGCGCAGGCGGCGGATAAGGGGGTGGAAATTCGCGTGGAGGACACCGGCGGCGGAATCGCCCGGGAGCATGCCGCCAAGGTTTTCGATCCCTTCTACAGTTCCAAGGAGCGCGGCGCGGGACTGGGGCTCACCATCGCCCGCAAACTGGCCGAGGCGCATTCGGGTTCTCTCGAACTGGAATCCCCCGAGGGCGGCACGCGCTTCCTCCTGCGTTTCCCCAACCTGGCCGTGAGTGGCCGAGGGGCTCCCCTTGCAGACGATCCTCGCAATTGACGATGAGCGCGGCGTCCGCGAATCCTACCGCCTGATACTTTCCGGCGAGCATCGCGTCATCACCGCGTCGGACGCGGCCGAGGGCTTGGCTCTCCTCGACGGCAACTTCGTCGATCTCATCCTGCTCGACATCACCATGCCGGGCATGTCCGGCATCGAGTTTCTCCGCGCCTTGCGTGAGCGTGGCGAGGCAGCGCCCGTCATCGTGGTCACCGGCACGAACACGGTCGAGATGGCCGTGAGCGTGATGAAGGCGGGCGCCGCAGATTTCGTCATGAAGCCTTTCGATATCGATGATATCTCCGGGCTGGTCGAGCGGACGCTTGAGGGCCTGCGAAGCCGGCGCGAGCTGGCAACCCGTCGCGAGGCCGACCAGCTCGGTTTCGACAGTATCGTTGGCGAGTCCCCGGCGCTGCTCGAAGCGCTCGACAAGGCGCGTCAGGCAATGGGCGTGGATTCGACCGTGCTCATTACGGGAGAGACTGGCACCGGCAAGGACGTGCTCGCGCGCGCCATCCACTTCGGCAGCGCCCGTGCGAAGCGCGCCTTCGTGCCACTGTGTTGCAGCGCGATTCCCGATTCGCTGGTGGAAAGCGAGTTGTTCGGGCATGTGCGCGGCGCCTTCACCGGAGCGGTGGACAACCGTCTGGGCAAGATGCAGATTGCCGACGGCGGCACGCTCTTTCTCGATGAAATCGGCGAGATGCCCATGGACGCGCAGGCCAAGTTGCTTCGCGTGCTTCAGGACGGCTCGTTCTATCCGGTGGGCGGCGCCAAGGAAATTCACGCGGATGTCCGCTTCATCTGCGCCACCAATCGTAACTTCAGCGAGGCAATCGCGGCAGGCCGCATCCGGCAAGACCTCTACTACCGCATCAACGTGCTCCCCATCGAGCTGCCGCCATTACGGCGGCGGCGTGAAGACATACCCCGGTTGGCCGCCCATTTTGCCGCGCTGCACGCGCCCCGGGTGAACGCGGCCATTCGGGAGTTTCACCCGTCCGCCCTTGCCGTGCTGAGTGCCTATGACTGGCCTGGAAACATTCGTGAACTCGAGAACACGGTCGAGCGCACGCTCGTGTGCAACGCCCGCGAGACCTCCATCACCGGCGCGATGCTGCGCGGCATGCTTCCAACGCAGGGACGCGATGCACCTTCAGCCGCAAGCGAATTTGACGGTTTGCCCTTGGAGGAAGCGACCGCGCGCCTCGAACGGCGGCTCATCCTTCAAGCGCTCGAACGCGCTGGAAACGTGCAATCCCGCGCCGCTGAAATGCTGGGAACCACCCGCCGCATTCTCAAATACAAGATGGACCAACTGGGCATCTCGGACAACGACACCTCGGCCGATTGAGATAGCCGTATTTGCCGACGTCCTTCCGGGCGAGCTAGCGGAACTGCGCAGCAGAGAATGCATCCAATGCTTCGGCGATGGCTTCCCGGTACATGGCAGCGGCTTCTTCCGGGCTGACGTAACCCGGCTCGTAAATGCCTTGCGCACCGCGCCAAGGACGCAGCGTACGCTCGACGCTCGCATAACATTCACGCCAGTCGTACCGGTCAAGATGCAACTGGGGTGGCGTCCGATCGCCCTCCAAATAAAGAATCATCGCCTCTTCCGATAGCGCAATGTGCCCGCCGCCGGTGGCAGCAATCCAGCGCTGGGCAAAGTCGTCGAGGCTGATGACCGCATTCCAGGGAACGGGCAGCATTTCCGGCGGCGCACCGCCACCATCCAGCTTGAACACCACACGGGGACGATTGTCCTCGGCCGTAACCGCCACCCGCAGATGTCCGCCCGAAGTAAGCTGAAAGCTCTCCAGGACCAACCGCACCCCGGCAGCCACCTGCAGCGCATCCCCCCGGCAGTAGCGCCGTGCGGTCAGTTCCGCTTCGGGCGTAATCAGGTTCATGAAGGCCCGCTCGCGCAGCACCTGCACCGCGTCGTAGTCGGCGTGCTCAGGTTCCCGGAACAGCGTGATCACGCGAAGCGCCGCCTCCGCGAAGGCATGCACATCGCGCAGCAGCAGGTCGGCCTGCCCGGCGGTTCCCCCCAATTCAGCCGGGTTCATGCGCTCAAACATTGCGCCCGCCTCAACCAGGCGGTCGGTCGAAGCAAGGGCCCAGGCCCTCAACGCGCTCTCCGCGTGAGAAGCGGATTTCAACTCGGCTATCGGCTCAGGGATGGGGGCGCTCATCATCTTCATTCTCCTCGGCGGGCCAACAATGGCGGGGGGTAGGGCATTCCCTTTGAGACTAACGGCGTGCGGTCTCGTCCAGATAGGCGGTGACCGCCTGGCGATGATCCCCCTGTAACTCAAGGGTGTCCGCTTTCGCATGCCCCCCGGTGGCCAGATTCTTCTTCAGCACGCTCAGCAGCGCGCCTGCATCCCCCTCGATGCGCTCGACGATCGTGGCCACTTTGCCGCCCGCACGTTTCTCAAGGCGAAGCGGCCAGCCGCCATTGCGTGTGCGTGCCACGCGAAATCTTGGCGCGACCGTAGTATCGGGCTGTGGCTCGGATGACCGCGCGTCAAGCGGTCCGCCGCCCGAAAGCGCAGCAAAGGGATTGTTGGTCAGCGCATCGCGCTCCATCGAGGTATTGATTCGCTCACCCTTGGGAGGCATGGATAACTTCCTTATTCAGGACTGATTTCGCGCGACAGCCGATTCGCCCGCGCCCAGGGTGTGGACGACAAAGCCAGCGGATTGCCAACGGGCGCGGTCCAGGAATGCGCGCGTGTCATAGAGGTACTTGCTACGAACCAGGGCCGCCGCATGCAACGGATCGATCTCACGAAACACAGCATGGTCGGTCAGCAAGACTACGAGATCGCATCCATCGAGACAATCATCGAGGCTTATCGACAAGTCCTCGCGCTGCCGCACCAGGGGGTCATGCTGACGTACCTCGATATTCGCGTCGCGCAGGAGGCGGGCAACCTCAATAGCGGGACTCTCCCGGATGTCATCCACATTCCCCTTGAATGCGGCGCCCAACAGCGCCACACGCGGGCGCTCGATATCGCTCAGCCAAGAGATGGCCTGCGCCGCCACATGCCGCGGCATGGCATTGTTGCGCTCGCGCGCCGTGCGTATCAGGTGCGCCGTGTCCGGGAATCCATGCACGAGAAACCAGGGGTCCACGCTGATGCAATGGCCGCCCACCCCCGGGCCCGGCGTATGAAGGTTAACCCGGGGATGACGGTTCGCCAAGCGACCCACGTCCGCGTAGTCAATGCCCAGCTGCTCGCACAACAGCGCGGCCTCGTTGGCCAACGCGATGTTCACATCGCGATAGGTGTTCTCCAACACCTTGACCATCTCCGCCGTGGTGGCGTCTGTCAGGAAAATCTGCCCCCCGACAAAGGCTGCATACAGGTCGCGGGCGCGCGCCGCGCAAGCGGGACTCAGCCCGCCAACCACGCGATCATTCTCGATGAGTTCGCGAAGAATACGGCCCGGCATTACGCGCTCTGGACAATAGGCCACCGCGAAATCCCGGCCCGCGACGAGCCCGGTGGCCTCTTCAAGCAGGGGGGCCACAAGGTCACGCGTAGTTCCCGGCGGCGAGGTAGACTCCAGTATCACAAGGTCGCCCTTGCGCAGCACCCGCCCAACCTGCTCCGTCGCCCGTCGAACAAAGGAAAGGTCCGGCGCTTGCCCGGCCCCCAGTGGCGTCGGCACCGCGATGATATGGGCGTCACAGGCTTCGGGGTCGCAAGAGGCCCGCAGGTTGCCCGACTGAATCGCCGCCTGGACAAGCGTTCTCAGCCCCGGTTCCTCAATGTGGATGTCGCCCCGGTTCACCGTGTCCACCACGCGCGCGTCCACGTCCACCCCAAGCACGGAGAAGCCATTGGACGCGAGCACGCTCGCGGTAGGCAACCCTATGTAACCAAGTCCTAATACACCAATCGTCTTCATGCAACCTCCCCAAGCTGGCGCGGTCGCCAGCATAGATTCCAACCGACCATGATGCAAGCACCATTCGGTGTATCGGGGAAGCCAAAACCAGTTACCCCCAATGGTACATAGCGAGTGTGCAAACAAGCCTCGTTCGCAAGCTCCAGCGCCGGCCCAATCACCGCCCGACGGTGCGCCGAAAACGTTGCGACCACCGCGGGCGGATCAGAACTTGACATGGGTCTCTTCGTTTGGCATACTTTCGCCTCCCTCGCGGCGGTATGCCTTGGGCTGCCAACGCGGGGGACTTCGTTGAACGCCGGTGGCGGGAAACGAAGCGGGTAACGAGCTTGACTCGACCCAAAAAAATTTGATAGACTTTCGCTCCCTTTCGCGGCAAACCGCTTCGGATGGGGTGGTCAGCCTCCCAAATTCAGCGCCGATACGGCGCTCGAAAAAAGAAGTTGACACGCGATTAAAAGTTTGATATGCTAAGTGGCTGCTAGTCGAGTTTTGCTACTCACAAGGTAACAGCCAGCGTCAAGCGAGGCCATGCGCCTGCTTGTGTTGGAATGCTCGATGAACGCCTACGCTCTTTGAAAATTGAATACGACGCATGTCGAAGATAATTGACTTGTGCGGGTTCGCCTCTTCGGAGGCAAACCTATTTACAGGTTCCTTTTACTCCCTTCCTCTTCGGAGGAAGAAAACAAGGAATCAGATTCTCTAACAACGCAAGCCCTCGGGCGAGCGTTAAATTTTCTACGGAGAGTTTGATCCTGGCTCAGAACTAACGCTGGCGGCAGGCTTCATACATGCAAGTCGAGCGATTAAGACCCCTTCGGGGGTGTATAGAGCGGCGAACGGGTGAGTAACAGGTGGATAACCTGCCCTTTAGTGGGGGACAACAGCTGGAAACGGCTGCTAATACCGCATGTGACTGCAGGCCCTCGGGTTTGCAAGGAAAGGCGCGTTTGCGTCGCTAAAGGATGGGTCCGCCCCCCATTAGCTAGTTGGTGTGATAATAGCGCACCAAGGCTTCGATGGGTAGCCGAGCTGAGAGGTTGATCGGCCACACTGGGACTGAGACACGGCCCAGACACCTACGGGTGGCAGCAGTAGGGACTATTGGACAATGGGCGAAAGCCTGATCCAGCCATGCCGCGTGAGTGACGAAGGTCTTCGGATTGTAAAACTCTTTTATGAGGGAAGAACATCCCGGGGAGGAAATGCCCCGGGCTTGACGGTACCTCAGGAATAAGGGACGGCTAACTCCGTGCCAGCAGCCGCGGTAATACGGAGGTCCCGAGCGTTGTTCGGAATTACTGGGCGTAAAGGGGGCGCAGGCGGACAGGTCAGTGGAAAGTGGAAGCCCGGGGCTCAACCCCGGAAAGCCTTTCCATACTGCCTGTCTTGAGTTCGTGAGAGGAGAGCGGAATTCAGGGTGTAGCGGTGAAATGCTTAGATATCCTGAGGAACACCAATGGCGAAAGCAGCTCTCTGGCGCGTTACTGACGCTGAGGCCCGAAAGCGTGGGGAGCGAACGGGATTAGATACCCCGGTAGTCCACGCCGTAAACGTTGTGCACTAGGTGCAGGAGGTATCGACCCCTTCTGTGCCGCAGCTAACGCATTAAGTGCACCGCCTGGGGAGTACGCCCGCAAGGGTGAAACTCAAAGGAATTGACGGGGGCCCGCACAAGCGGTGGAGCATGTTGATTAATTCGAGGCAACGCGAAGAACCTTACCAGGGCTTGACATCCTCAGACCGCCGTGGAAACACGGCTTCCCCTTCGGGGGCTGGGAGACAGGTGTTGCATGGCTGTCGTCAGCTCGTGTCGTGAGATGTTGGGTTAAGTCCCGCAACGAGCGCAACCCCTACCCTTAGTTACCAGCGAGTAAAGTCGGGAACTCTAAGGGGACTGCCGGTGATAAACTGGAGGAAGGTGGGGATGACGTCAAGTCATCATGGCCCTTACGTCCTGGGCTTCAAACGTGCTACAATGGCCAGTACAGTGGGCTGCAATACCGTGAGGTGGAGCCAATCCCAAAAGCTGGTCTCAGTTCGGATTGGAGTCTGCAATTCGACTCCATGAAGCCGGAATCGCTAGTAATCGCGCATCAGCTACGGCGCGGTGAATACGTTCCCGGGCCTTGTACACACCGCCCGTCACATGACCCGAGTCGGGTGCACCCGAAGTCACTGGCCCAACCGCAAGGAGGGAGGTGCCGAAGGTGTGCTTGGTGAGGGGGATGAAGTCGTAACAAGGTAGCCGTATCGGAAGGTGCGGCTGGATCACCTCCTTTCTAAGGAGTAACTGAGCATCCCGATTCAGGGGGCCTCGAGCCTCCGGTCGTAATGGCCTTTCGGGAAGCCAGGTCGATGCACAAGTTAAATGTCCGAGGCATGCGTCGTATTCAACGTTCAGAGCGCGTAGGCGCCGTTCCGCTTGAAGGGCCTGTAGCTCAGATGGTTAGAGCGCACGCCTGATAAGCGTGAGGTCGATGGTTCGATTCCATCCAGGCCCACCAGCTTAATCAGGCGCAGGCAACGAGGACGGGTCGACCTGGAACGCTTTCGCTGGCGATACCCTTAGGGGGTGTAGCTCAGATGGGAGAGCGCGGGCTTTGCAAGCCTGAGGCCAGGGGTTCGATCCCCCTCACCTCCACCAGCGGACGGCAACGCGAGACAGACTGGACGACACCACTTTCGTGGCGAAGCAAATCGCTCGTCACAAAGCTCTTTGACAGTTGAATGCAAGGGTAATCTCAAAAGCGCAAATTTACAGGCAAATAATGCCTTCAGGATGCTGATCTCACAGTGCTTCGCAAGAAGCCCTGTGTCCAATTTTTGATCAAGCTACTAAGGGCGTGCGGTGGATGCCTTGGTACCGAGAGGCGATGAAGGACGTAGCTACCTGCGATAAGCCACGGGTTGCTGGAAGCAAGCTTATCCGTGGATCTCCGAATGGGGCAACCCCATTGAGCCAACCTCAATGATCCCTGGCTGAATGCATAGGTCAGGGAGGCGAACCCGGGGAACTGAAACATCTCAGTACCCGGAGGAATAGAAAGCAATTTGCGATTCCGTTAGTAGCGGCGAGCGAACGCGGAGAAGCCCAAACCGATGGTATGTCAAGGTTGCACCCGTTGTGCCATCGGGGTCGTGGGACGGAGCTTGGAGCGCGTGCAAGCGCTCCGGGGAGTTACAAAACGGTTGTCTAGGTGAACCTGTCTGGATAAGTCAGGCCATAGAGGGTGATAGCCCCGTAACCGAAAGGCAGCAGTCTCCCTTGTTTTGTTCCCAAGTAGTGCGGGTCACGTGAAACCCCGTGCGAATTCAGGAGGCCCATCTCCTAAGGCTAAATACTACTCGGTGACCGATAGTGAACCAGTACCGTGAGGGAAAGGTGAAAAGCACCCCGAGAGGGGAGTGAAATAGAACCTGAAACCGCATGCCTACAATCAGTGGGAGGACGATGTCGCAAGACCGTCTGACCGCGTGCCTTTTGCATAATGAGCCGGCGAGTTACTGTGTGTAGCAAGGTTAAGGGCTTCAGGTCCGCAGCCGAAGCGAAAGCGAGTCTGAATAGGGCGTTTAGTTGCATGCAGTAGACCCGAAACCAAGTGATCTACCCATGGCCAGGGTGAAGTCTCTGTAAAAGGAGATGAAGGCCCGAACCAGTGACGGCTGAAAACGTCTTGGATGAGCTGTGGGTAGGGGTGAAAGGCCAATCAAACTTGGAGATAGCTGGTTCTCCCCGAAATGCCTTTAGGGGCAGCGTCGTGTTGTAGCATGGGGGGGTAGAGCACTGAAAGGGCTAGGGGTCCCACCGGATTACCGAACCCTATCAAACTCCGAATACCCCATGTGTAATCACGGCAGTGAGGGTGCGGGGGATAAACTTCGTACACGAGAGGGAAACAACCCAGACCGCCAGCTAAGGTCCCTAATATACGCTAAGTGGGAAACGATGTGCGATTGCATAAACAACCAGGATGTTGGCTTAGAAGCAGCCACCCATTTAAAGAGTGCGTAATAGCTCACTGGTCGAGTGATCGTGCGCGGAAGATGTAACGGGGCTCAAGCGTATAACCGAAGCTGCGGATGGTCCTTCGGGACCGTGGTAGGGGAGCGTTCCATGCAGGGTTGAAGCGTTACCGTAAGGAGGCGTGGACCGCATGGAAGTGATCATGCCGGCATTAGTAACGAAAAGTAAGGTGAGAATCCTTACCGCCGAAAATCCAAGGGTTCCCGGGCCAGGCGAATCCTCCCGGGGTTAGTCGGACCCTAAGCCGAGGCCGAGAGGCGTAGGCGATGGAAAACAGGCACAAAGATTCCTGTACCGCCTTGTAACCGTTTGAGCAACGGGGTGACGCAGGAGGATAGAGAAGCTGCCTATCGGATGGCAGTCTAAGCGTGCGGGCCGTAGCCCAGGCAAATCCGGGCTGCAACAGGCTGAGGCGTTAAGGGACGTGAATCCTTCGGGTGAAGCGGATTTCTCGATTCCACACTGCCAAGAAAAACCTCTAGCGAGGGTGCAGGCGACCGTACCGTAAACCGACACAGGTGGATGGGATGAGTATTCTAAGGCGCTCGGGTTATCTACTCTTAAGGAACTCGACCAATTAGCCCCGTAACTTCGGAAGAAGGGGTACTCCTGACCGTGAAGGGCTCGCCCCGTAAGCGGATGGGAGTGACACTAAAGTGGTTCAGGCGACTGTTTAACAAAAACACAGGTCTCTGCAAAGTCGTAAGACGACGTATAGGGACTGACGCCTGCCCTATGCTGGAAGGTCAACGGGAGGGGTCAGCGCAAGCGAAGCCCTGAACCGAAGCCCCAGTTAATGGCGGCCGTAACTATAACGGTCCTAAGGTAGCGAAATTCCTTGTCGGGTAAGTTCCGACCTGCACGAATGGCGTAACGATCTGAACATTGTCTCAAGGGTAGGCCCGGTGAAGTTGTAATACCTGTGAAGATGCAGGTTACCCGCAGAAGGACGGAAAGACCCCGTGCACCTTTACTATAGCTTGGTATTGGGTTTAGTTGTTATTTGTATAGGATAGGTGGGAGACGTTGAAGCTGGGACGCTAGTCTCGGTGGAGTCAACCTTGGAATACCACCCTGGTAACAATTGAATTCTAACTTCGATCCCGTGAAGCCGGGCGAAGGACAGTGCCTGGTGGGTAGTTTGACTGGGGCGGTCGCCTCCCAAAGCGTAACGGAGGCGCCCAAAGGTTCCCTCAGCACGTTTGGAAATCGTGCGTAGAGTGTAAAGGCATAAGGGAGCTTGACTGCGAGACCAACAAGTCGAGCAGGTACGAAAGTAGGGCTTAGTGATCCAGCGGTACCGTATGGAAGGGCCGTTGCTCATCGGATAAAAGGTACGCCGGGGATAACAGGCTTATAACCCCCAAGAGTTCATATCGACGGGGTTGTTTGGCACCTCGATGTCGGCTCGTCACATCCTGGGGCTGAAGCAGGTCCCAAGGGTTCGTCTGTTCGCCGATTAAAGTGGCACGCGAGCTGGGTTCAAAACGTCGTGAGACAGTTTGGTCCCTATCCTCTGCGGGCGTAGGAGATTTGAAGGAAGCTGCCCCTAGTACGAGAGGACCGGGGTGGACAGACCTATGGTGTTCCAGTTGTCACGCCAGTGGCACCGCTGGGTAGCTACGTCTGGAAGGGATAAGCGCTGAAAGCATCTAAGCACGAAGCCCCTCCTGAGATAAGATCTCCCTGGAGCATAAGCTCCCTAAAGAGTCCAGGTAGACTACCTGGTTGATAGGCCGGAGGTGTAAGCACCGCGAGGTGTTCAGCTGACCGGTACTAAATACTCGTGAGGCTTGATCAATTTAGCACTCATACGGATGGCCTCGGCCATCCCTCCTGAGGGCACGTTTGTCCTGCTGCGATTTTGAATTACCCTGCATTCACTGTCAAAAATTTTTGCCGGTGGCTATGGCGGTGGGGCCACACCCGTTCCCATTCCGAACACGGAAGTTAAGCCCACCTGCGCCTATGGTACTGCCGGGGCAACTCGGTGGGAGAGTCGGACGTCGCCGGCGCTTTCTTGAGCGGCCCGCGTGAGCAATCACGCGGGCCGCTCTTCTTTTGTATCATCGCTTTAGCCGCTGATTCGCGCACAAGTCAGAATCTGCTTGACAAACTGTGCGGCATACCGTAGAATACTGAAATCAAATTCAGTGAACATTATTCTAGGTTATTGCGATGCAGCGCCGGATACTACACCTCGACATGGATGCCTTTTTCGCTTCGGTGGAGCAGGCGCGAAATCCGTCTTTGGTTGGGCGCCCCGTTATTGTGGGCGGCCTGCCTGGCGATAGCCGGGGGGTAGTCTCCGCCGCCTCCTATGAGGCGCGCGCCTTTGGCGTTCGCTCCGCCATGCCAATCGCCGAGGCTTTCCGGCTCTGTCCCAAGGGTATCTACCTGCGGGGAGATCACGCCCACTATCGCGCCGTCTCCCGAGTCGTTCGTGAAGTCATCGAATCCGTTTCCCCGTTAATGCAGATGGCCTCCATCGATGAAGCCTATGTCGACATTACCGGCTCGATAAGGTTCTTCGGCGGCGAAGACGCGCTCGCTCTACAACTAAAGCGCGAGATCCACGCGCGTACCCAATCGCCATGCACCATCGGCATCGCCTCCAACAAGCTTGTCGCCAAGGTGGCCGCCGAATCTGCCAAGCCCGATGGGTACCGAAGCATTGTCACCGGCGGGGAATCGGCGTTCCTCGCGCCGCTGCCGGTGGGGAAGCTGCCCGGCGTGGGACCGCGCCTCGCCTCACAGCTCGACTCGATGGGCCTCTACACCGCAGGGCAGATATCCGAATACCCGCTCCCTGCGCTCGCCGTCGCCCTCGGAGAAAGGGCCGCTGATGCCTTGCGTCGCACGGCGCTTGGCCTTTCGGAATCTCCAATAGTGGCCGA
>JBJOID010000332.1:0-3062 GCA_046047315.1 Candidatus Hydrogenedentota bacterium
GTTGAGCGGCGGCGTGCCTGTTTGGCTGGACTACCACCTCGAGCATCCCGCATGGACCGGCTTCTCCGCGTGGGATCTCATCATGCCGCTCTTCCTCTTCATCACCGGCGCCTCCATGCCCTTCAGCTTCGCCAAGCTCACCGAGGGCACGCCATACTACCGCCGCATTTACCTCAAGCTGGTGCGCCGCGTGCTCCTGCTCTGGGTACTGGGCATGGTGGCGCAGGGCCGCCTCATCGAATCCGTCACCGCGCTCGACCCCTCCCTGCTGCGCTTCTACTCGAACACCCTCCAGGCCATCGCCAGCGGATACCTCGTCGCCGCGCTCTGCCTGCTGCACCTGCCCAAGCGGGCGCACGGCGCGGTCTGCGCCGCCTTGCTGCTCGGCTACTGGGCGCTGCTCACCCTCGTGCCCGTGCCCGGCCATGGCGCAGGAGTGCTCGAGCCCGACGCCAACCTCGCCCTCCATGTGGACGAGCTGATCCTCGGCCCCTTCCGCGACGGCAGCTCGTATACCTGGATCCTCAGCAGCATGGGCTTCGCGGGCTCCGTCCTGTTGGGCGTCTTCGCCGGAGACATCCTCCGCGCTCCGTGGAGCAACAAAAAGAAACTCGGCGGCCTCATCGCCGCGGGCCTGGCCTGCCTCCTCGCGGGCGCGGCATGGGGGCAGTTCTTCCCCATCATCAAGCACATCTGGAGCAGCTCCATGGTGCTCTGGGCCGCCGGCTGGAGCTACCTCCTCCTCGCCGCCTTCTTCGCCCTCATGGACATGGCCGGCCACAAACGCTGGGCCTTCCCCTTCATCATCATCGGCGCCAACGCCATCCTCGCCTACATGGTCGGCGAAGCCATCGTCGGCGCCATCACCGGCGCCGCCGAAGACACCCTCGGAGATTCCCCCCTCATCCAGGCCACCGCCGCCACCTTTGCCTTCGGCGTCATGTGGGCCGGATTGTATGGGATGTACAAGAAGCGGTGGTTCCTGCGGGTGTGAGGGCAACGCTGCCCAAGCTCTACCCGATCCAACGCAATTCCTCTGCCGCGCCTTCGGCGCTCCCTTCCGTCCTCTTCCGTCGCATCCCCCCTCGGTGTTCTCTGTGCCCTCTGTGGCAAAAGAATCCCCTCTTGCAGTGCGCTAAACCATACCGCGCCTATGGCGCTCAGGCGTTGATTGGCAAGGCTTGACGTTTCATCCGAAACCGGATAGTATGCATTTCAAAGAACAAATACATACTTGGAAAATAAAGATGAAAGCCATCGTAGCCGACCGAGGACAAGTGACCATCCCCAAGGCGCTCCGTGAAAGACTGGGCATCAACCCCCGGACGGTGCTGGATTTCCGCGAGGAGAACGGCAAGCTCGTGGCGGTGAAGGTCATGGCGGGCGATGCGGTCAGCCGGGTGATGGGCTGCATCACGCTGGACCACCCGACGGATGAATTGATTGCGGAGATGCGCGGCGACCGATGATTACGGCGGTGGACACGAGCGTCCTGATTGACGTCTTCGGGAATGACCCCAAGCACGGCAATGCTTCCGCGACCGCCCTGCGGAAAGCGTTGCAACGAGGGCGGGTCGTGGTATGCGACGTGGTCTGGGCGGAAACGGGTGCCTTCTTTCCCAGCGCGGCATTGTTTGAAAGCGCCATGTCGGAACTGGGCGTCGAATTCTCGGCCATGACCACCGAATCGGCCACGCTTGCCTCTGATGCCGGGAGACAGTATCGAGCCCAAGGGGGCGAGCGTCGCCGCGTGATTGCCGATTTCCTGATCGCTGCACACGCCCAGGTTCAGTGCGATGCCTTGCTCACGCGAGACTCCGGGTTTCGCCGGGGCTACTTCAAGCGGTTGAAGGTGGTACATCCCTGACGACGCGCGCGCAGATTTCCGGTGCGCCCTGCCGCGCCGTCTCCTCCATGCGGCTTCCCTTCCCTCCCCTGCCGATCGGGCTGCCCTGAATGTCCGGTCTCTTTCCGGCGCTTGGGGTATTGACTTCTAAAACTGCTATTTCAAATAATATCGACACGTGAGGCAATTTATTCGTCGAAGGGAAGGTAAGTATCATGCGTAAATTTGGATTCACCTTGATAGAACTTTTGGTAGTAATCGCAATCATAGGCATCCTTGCGGCAATCCTGCTGCCGGCGCTGGCCCGTGCGCGGGAGTCTGCGCGGCGTGCGAGCTGCCAGAACAACCTGAAGCAGATGGGCCTGGTGTTCAAGATGTATGCGAATGAATCGCGGGGCGAGAAGTATCCGCGGCTTCATGGCGACCAGCCTTGGGGCGCGACGCCCCCGGCGGGATGTGACGTGCCCACCTCAGAACCGGCGGGGGGACCGCAGATGAGCGCGCTCTACCCGGAGTACCTGACGGACCTGAACGTGCTGATTTGCGCATCGGATTCCAACGCGAGCGTGGAGAATCCGCTGGGTATCGTGCAAACGCTGGCCGGGCAGAGTTGCGCCTACGCGGGTCAGGCGACCGTGCCGGACCGGAGCTATGCGTATTTCGGGTGGACCTTGGACAAGGTGGGTTCCGCCAGCCCGACGATCAGCAGCGACTTTCTTTTCGTGGGCCTTTCCAGCTTCGATGCACCGGCGCAGGTCGCCTATCTGTTGTCCGCAGTGGCGGGACTGGGCACGAACACCACGGATGTGTTGGGAGACGGGGATCCGTCGAATGATGCGCTGCTGGATGCGGACGCCATGAGCGAGACGCAACACGCGTACCTGACGGCGAACACGGTGCCGCCCTTCACGCCGCTGGGCAATGGCAACACGCAGACGCTGTACCGGCTGAAGGATGGCATCGAGCGTTTCCTGATTACCGACATCAACAACCCGGCGAGCAAGGCGCTGGCACAGAGCAACGTGCCGGTGATGTGGGACAACGTGACGGCCGCGACCAGCAGCGAGATGTCGTTCAACCACATCCCCGGGGGGGCGAACACGCTCTTTCTGGACGGGCACGTGGAGTACGGGCGGTATCCCGAGTCCTTCCCGGCAACGCGGGCCTATGCCGAAATCGCCCAGCTTTTTGGCATTCAATAAGTCCTGCACCACTA
>JBJOID010000333.1:0-4894 GCA_046047315.1 Candidatus Hydrogenedentota bacterium
CCGTCTGCCGGGTTATAGTCCGCCGCGTGCGCCGGGCAATTGGGGTCGAGCTTCTTCTCCGGCTCGGGTCCGGGCAGGTAGCCGTCTTCGGATTCCGCCAGCGGTGCGCAGGCGTAGCCGCCCGCGTTATAGAACTGGATGGCGCGCAACAACTCCGACAGGGAAAGTACGCCGTCAAGGTCGGTGTCCGCGCTGTGGCGGGGCGCCTCGCCCGCGAAGCCCCTGATAAGCTCGGCCGTTTGCAGGTAGCCATCGCCGTTCAGGTCGAAGGCGTCGAAGGTCTCCGGGCTGATGCCCGCAGCCTGCGCCTCCTGCTCCGACAAGCGCAGGTCGCTGTCGCCATCAAAAATGGAGAAGCCATTCACGGCGCCGTTAAGCTGTTCGAGCGGGGACTCGCCTTCGCCTTCGGTGGGGCCTTCAAGGCATCGCACGTTCCAGTCGTTCGAGTAGTATCGCGCACCCGACAGGGACGAGGGAGGGGTATCCCCAAGGACGATCCCCAATACGCCGTTGTTCACGTTGTAGAGCCCGTACTTGGTGTAGTCCACGGGGGTGTATAGATAGAAGGCGCCGAGCTCGAACCCATAGACGAAGGGCGGATAGCAGCTGAACTCCGCCGGTTCACCCATGTCGCTCTCGGGATAGTTAAAGCAGTAGTGCAAGGTGATGGCGTGCGGCGTCACGCTGGTGTCCACCGCATAGGTGCCATACCAATATTCGGTTGATTCCGTGGGAGTGCTGGTCTCGACGAAAGTGCCGTCCTCGTTAAAGGTGAGGCTGAATTGGTTCGACTCCAATTCGCAGCGGCGATACCACGCGTCCACCAGGGCGGGATCCACCGGGCCGCCGTTTTCCATGCAAGAGGTGTCGAAATCGCCGAGACAATTTACCGGTGAATTGGAATAGACACGGGCACGGCTCAAGTCCACGGGCGTACCCAGAGAATCACAAAACGCGAGACGCAGGGTGTCGCCATCCACTTCGTACACGCCGGAATCACCGACTGTAGGGATTGGACAATCCTCGCCCAAGATCAACGGATCATCGAAGCCGGAGCAATCCCGCTCGTCGCCCGCTTCAGTGACGCAGGTTCGGCAATAGCTCAGCTCTATCCGGTGGGGGGCCACGCTGGTGTCCACCGCGTAGCGTCCCTTGTGCTCAAACCGGTCTCCAGATACGTCGTCAATTATTGTGGCCTCGAAGGTGCCATCGTCCTTGAAGGACCAGGATTCCCCATGTTCGCTGGTTTCGCAGGACCAGTCCCAAGTGTGGACAAGATCGAAGTCTACCGTGTCGAGGGGGCAGAACTCCGGGCTGTCCTTCTTGAAAATATTCTGATACCCAAAGTCCGTGGGGCGGCTGGAGCCATATCTAAACTGGAGGAAGTTTCCGTCAACCGCATAGATGCCCTGCAGATTGTCATACGTGTTCGAGCAACAAAAGTTGCCGCAATCCTCTTCGTCGTCCCAAAACTCTTGGTAACAGGACTCACAGAAAACCAAATCAATCCGATGCGGCGTGACGCTGGTGTCCACCATGTAACTGCCTGTCGCGGATGATGAATAGACTTCATCGTAATGATTGGTTGTTTCGAGCGTAAAGGTGCCGTCCGCGTTGAACGTGTACCGATTCTCCGGACCCACGGGCTCGCCGAATTCCTCGCATCTCAGGTTCCAAGTTCCGACGATGCGGGCGTCCGCAGTCGGCACGGACGGGCAGGCTTCCCCTTCGCCCTCGCCCCCGCATGCGCCGGGGCCACGGCTGTATTCGCCCAGCGCTTCTTCCGATACGCAGAACGTGCCATCAAGTTCATGCTCCAGCGCGCCGATGGTGGAATCCGGGCGGCAATCGCCCGTGGCAAGCTTGAGGGTTCTGCCCTCGATCTCGAACACACCGAGGTCCGTGAACTCCAGAATCTCGCAGGTGTCGATATAGACATCAAGCCCGCCGCCACAGTTGGAAGGTTCGCCCTCACCGTCTTCCTCCACCACGTCGTCGTAGGTTTCCCGCAGGGTATAGTGCAGATCCACCTGCGCCGGGTTGGTTTCCAAGTTCACCTCGTAGGTGCCACTGTACCGAACGACCGAACCCGCGCCAACAGCTACCACGATCTCTTGAAAGCTCCCGTCTTCTTTGAAATGCCAGTCATGCCGGGGTAGGTCCAATTCTTTATCGCACACGCCGCGCCCCCAGATGCCCTCGAGGCCGGAGCCGTCCGCGCCCTCACCCTCACCCTCGCCTTCGCCGGGCGCGACGCAATCCGCGATCAGTGGCGAACCGTTGTGGGAGATCGAAGCGCCACTACTGAACACGGGCGGCGAATCAAGCGTAGGATTGGGGCATTCCTGCACCCGCAGCGCAAGCTGTCCCTCGACGATTTCATAGCGGCCATACCAGGCACGCTCGGGCGCGGCGCAGTCCGGCTCGACGGCCTTGGTTTCCTTGTCGGCTTTCGACTCGTAATAGCTCTCGCCGTCCACGCGCAGATAGATCGCGGGGGGACTCTGCGAGGTGTCCACGCACCAGACCCCATCGTAGTACGAGCCTGAAATGCAGCACTCGCCATTTTCTTCGTCGTAGTATCCCTGTATCGAATCGAGAAAGAAGGTCCCGTTTTCGTAGAAGGACCAGGTGTCCTGACTGGCGGAGCCCGTGTTGCCCCAGCGGCTCCAATCGCCGAACAAGGAAGAGTCGAGCGCGCACTCGCGTTCGGTGTAGCGCGGCACGATGCGAACGTCGTCCACCATGATGTCCGCGCCGTCGAGCGCCGCGTTCGCGATGATCAGCACCGTCGGCCCGGCGGGTTGCAGGGGCATCTCGCCGCCGTTGTCGAAGGTGTGCACGTACCTGCGAAAGCCCGAGCCCGGCCGCGACTGAATTGGCGTGGTGTCTTCCGGGAAGTTGCCCAGCGAATACGTGAGCGAACCCGTGGGTGCGGTGGCGCAGTACTTAACGGTGAAAGTCAATTCATAGCTGCTGGCGGGCGGCAGGTCAATCGTCTGCCGCACGGCGAGCACGTCGTCGGTCTGGCGGCCCCGGAAGCGTAACACGCCCCGCTCGGCGGTGCAGTTCTCGCAGGACTCGTCCACGCAGAGCATGTCCGACAGGACGCCAGACTCCGCCTCCCACGGCGTGGACGCCAGCGGGGAGTCGAAGGAGCAGTCTTGAACCAGGTTCTCCCCCAGCGGCGGCGGCACTTCTGCCGGGGCCAGGCCGGCGCAAAGCGTTCCGGCGAGGGTGATGGCGAGGCCGCGAACGGCGGTTCCGAAATGCATGGCGAGTCCCCTAAGTGTTCGCCGGACGAAGCGGGCGGCGCCTTCCCTGTGCAATGATAGCCCCTGTGCCTCTATCATCGCGGACGCTATCCACAATCGAGCAGCAACAAGAGTCTGGCATAGATAACAAAAATGCGCAAGTGTGTACTTATAGGACTGGATGGCTTGGAACCCAGTCTCGCGGCGCGGTGGATGGACGCGGGCCTGTTGCCGCACCTGGCCTCGCTTCGGGCGCGCGGCGGCTTCCTGCCCTGCGCCAGCACGCGACCGCCCGTAACCTACCCCGCCTGGACGACTTGCGTGACCGGGGTGAATCCGGGGCGACACGGCATCTTCGATTTCACCGAGATCGCTCCGGGCCGCCGGGAGCTGCGCTTCGTCAATTCCTCGTTCCGGCGCGTGCCCGCGTTGTGGAACATTCTTTCCGATGTAGGCCGCCGCTGTTGCGTGCTCGGCGTGCCGGGCACCTATCCGCCCGAGCCGATCAACGGGGTGATGCTTTCCGGCTTCGACTCCCCCGTGGCCACCTCGGTGGACGCATCGTTCGTGTATCCCCGCGAGCGCTATGCGCAACTGAAGGACTGGCGCTTCGCCGATTTTCAGGAGTCCGACATCGGTCCCGGTTGGCATGCGATGGCGCTGGAAAAACTGCTCGTGAAGATTGGCGACAAGGAACGCATCGCGCTCGAATTGTTTGACGAGGAACCCTGGGACTTCTACATGGTGGTCTTCGGCGAATCCGACACGGTGTCGCACCACTTCTGGATGTTCCACGATCCCGATTCCCCGCGTTATCGGCCCGGATTCGAGGCCGCGATTCAACAGGTATACCAACGACTCGATGCATCCGTGGGCAAGTTCCTCGAACGCATGGATGCGGACACGCTGTTGGGGGTGGTGTCCGACCACGGCTTTGGTGGCGCGGGCACGGGCGTGGTGCACCTGAACAACTGGCTGGCCCGCGAGGGCTATCTCCACTATGCGGGCAAGGGGGAGAGCTGGCTGAAGAAAGCTGCCATGGCGGTGGTGCCCCAGCGCATGCGCGGCGCGATGTTCCGCCGCTTTCAATCCCTCGCCACCCGCGCCGAAGGAAAATCGCGCTTCGGAGGCATCGACTGGGCCGCCACATCCGCCTGGTCGGAAGAACTGAATTACTTTCCATCCATCCGCGTGAATCTCGAAGGCCGCGATCCGAACGGCGTGGTGAAGTCCGCCGAGTATGAATCGTTTGTTCAAGAACTCTGCGCCAGGCTGGAAGCATGGGATGCCGTGGCGCATGCGTGGCCGCGCGCCGCGTTATACGACGGCCCGGAAGTGGACCGAGCCCCGGACATCATCGTGGAGCTGGCGCTGGAAAACGGCTACTCGCACTCCTGCCTGCGCAGCCGCGGCGGTGATCCCTTCCGCCGGCTCCATCCCGAGGAATATCCCGGCGGCAAAGAGCGCGGCATGAACGGCAATCACCGCGATCCGGGCGTGCTCTTTCTGAGTGAGGCCCCCAACCGGGGCGAGGCTTCCCTGCTTGATGTGGCCCCCACGGTGCTGAGCGTGTTGGGGGTTGCGGGGCCTGACATGGAAGGGCGCGCGTTATTGGGAAGCATGGACGCGCACGGACAGGC
>JBJOID010000334.1:0-4980 GCA_046047315.1 Candidatus Hydrogenedentota bacterium
TCCTTGATCTGGCTGAAATCCCCCACGGCCTGCCGCATCTTGAACGCCAAGTCAATCAGCGCCTGGCTCTGGTATTCCGCCGAATGTTCCTTGGTGTAGGAATCCAAAATCGCCCGGCAAGGCTCTCCCTGTTCAGGAAGCGACACCATGTAGCTGCCCTTGGGACCATCAAGCATGTAGGCGATTACGCTGTCCTCGCCCTCGTAAATCGGGGAAGGACTCTTCTCACCCCGCATGGCGCGGTCCACCGCCTCGACCGCCAGCTTGCCGGCATGCGCAGGGGCGTAAGCCTTCCAGCTGGATATCTCGCCCTTGCGTGACTGGCGTGTGGTGAACGCCACATGCACCGCCTGCTGCACCGCCTGGAAGATGGTTTCGCTATCGAGCCCCAGCATGGCGCCTATGCCTGCGGCTTGCGCCGGGCAAAGGTGCGCGATGTGGTCCTTCTTGTGCTTATGGAGGCAAATCCCCTTCACGAGGTTGATCTGCACCTCATAGCCCACAAGGATGCCGCGCACAAGGTCCGCCCCGCTAAGGCCGTGCTTGGTGCCGCATTGCTGGGCCACCGCGAGGATGGGAGGAATATTGTCACCGGGGTGCGAGTAATCGGCCGCGAGGAACGTGTCGTGCATGTCCAGCTCACGAACGGCCGTGCCATTAGCCCATGCGGCCCACTCCGCCTCGAAGGTCTGGTCCATAGGCATGCCGAAAACTGCCGCTCCACCCGGGCGCGGATGCGCCAGGGCCTGACTGCGGGCATTGGCCACAGGCTCGCGGTTGATCGCGCCGATGGCCACCGCGGCGTTATCGATGATGCGGTTGATGACCATCTCACGGGCGGCCTCGTCCACTGCCGGACGGTCGGTCGCAAGCTGCGCAATGCGCCAGGCGAATTGCTCATCGCGGGGCAGTTCGGACTTGGATGGATAGACTTTAATCTCGTATTGCTTCATTCGACGGGTGTTCCTTGAAGTGCTCCGCGGGATTTAGTCCGGCTGCGGACAGGCGGAAATAAGGTCGGAATTTTAGCGCATGAATACGGCGACTTCCAGAATTCGACTGGTGAAGCCGATTGAGCTGGTTTACGAAGCTGCCCCTGCGTTGGGCTCACCGAGCAACTTCTGGAGCAGCTCTCCAATTCGTTCTTCATCAAAGAAATCGAGATAGACGACCTTGCCCGCGCTGTCAAGAACCGCGGTCCACGGGGAACCCATGCCCGTGTAGGCATTGAAGGTCCGAGTCAATTCGGCATCAATGGCGACGGGGTAGAGATATTCATGATCACGGACATAAGTCTTTATCTTGTCGGCAGTTGCATTCTCTGTGTCGTCGAAGGCCATGGCAACTCCAACGGCGGCCAGAGAGGCATTACCGTAGCGGGATATCCATGCGGAGATGGCGGTACGCGACAGCTCGGAGGCCGGGTCGGAAATCTGGAAGAAATCGATGAGAACCACCTTACCCGCCAAAACGGCGATATCCACAGGTTGGCCGATGGCCCACTCCGCCACATCCAATGCGGCGCCAGGCTTGGCAAAGAGGTCCAAGCGCTTAAGTTCCATATTGGCCACATCGGCCGCGCCGGGAATGGTGGTGTCTTTCGAAAGCTCCGTGAAGCCAGCACGCGCCTTGTCGATATCGCCATTTCTAAAGGCAAGCCGCGCAGCCCGGTAAACCCCTTGCAAGATCATTTGATCGATGGTGAAGGCTCGCGGGTCTTGTGGGTGATTCGCCTTGAAAGAGCGCAGCACTTCCACCCCCTGCTCAAACTGCTCGGATTCGTAGCAGGCAATGGCCTTCGAATATTGAAGGTTGGCTTGGTCGTCCTTCGAGAGCTTGGCTATCGCTGCCTCGGGCAGCTTGCCAAGAATCTCCAAAGCCTTGGCCCCCTCGCGAATCTTGAGATAGCGCTCGACGAGCAACATCGCCGCGGCGGCATCGTCCGGTTGCGCAGCCACACGGGCCTCGAGCGCTTCCAGTTCCTTGCCGGCATTCTTGGCGGCCGACAGCCACTCCGTGAAAGCCGGGGGATCCAGAAAGCCCATGGTGCTGTCCAGCATCTTCCCGGTAGCGTCGAGCACAACCAGTGTGGGAAGACTGCCGTCGCTGTACCGCTCAACAAGCTCCATCTCCTTGTCCGCATCAACTTTCATCAACACGAACTCAGAGAGTGCCGCCTTGACCGTGGGATCGGGAAAGGTGGTTTGCTCAAGCATCTTGCAGGGTGGACACCAGTCGGCGTAGATGTCCATGAAGATGAGCTTGGAGTCTTTCGCGGCGGCTGCCTTGGCGGCCTCGAAATCGGTCAGCCATGCGTTGTCAGCCGCATGGGCTGGCGCCAGCGCCAGCAGAGCAACGGAGCAAAACATTGCGCAAGAGAACATTTTCTGCAAGGTAAGCATGACAACCTGAGTCCTTCTGGCGACAGGAGCGCCGGGATACGTTCGCGATAGATTCCTGCCGGATGAACTCTCAGGTCACGTCGACCTTGGGAACAGGCAGAACCACACAGCCTCGTGATAGTATATCGGCCGGCGCGCGCCAAGACGAATGATTGGAGAGGGTAGATTCAGCCGTGGCAAGTCATGTCCTGCCATTCGAGAAACGCCTATTGGAGCTGGAACAGTCCTTGCAACTGGCTGACAGTGAAGAGGCGCGGATCGCCTTGGAGCGAGAGCTGTCGCAGGAGCGGGAACGCACATTCTCCAACCTGAGCGCATGGGACAGGATACAACTCGCGCGCCATCCCCAGCGCCCCCGAATGCTGGATTTCACGTCGCGCCTGTTTGAGGAGTTTCTGGAGCTTCATGGCGACCGTATGGACGGAGACGACCCCGCCATGGTTTGCGGCATCGCCCGGTTCCAGGGCCGCACGGTCTTCGTCGCCGGGCAGCAGAAAGGCGTCAAGACCGAAGAAAAGGTGTTGCGGAATTTCGGCATGGCACATCCAGAGGGATACCGCAAGGCCGCCCGCATTTTTTCTCTGGCGGAACGCCTGGGGCACCCGGTCATCACCTTCGTCGACACGCCGGCTGCCCACCCCGGCATCGAAGCTGAGCAACGAGGACAGGGACCCGCGATTGCGGAGAACTTGAGACTCATGCACGGGTTGAACACTCCGGTGCTTTCCATTGTCCTCAGTGAAGGAGGAAGCGGAGGCGCGCTGGCCATCGCCGTCGCCGACGCCATCGTCATGCTGGAACATGCCGTATACATGATCTGCCCTCCGGAGCGATGTGCGGAGATTCTGTGGCGCGATGTCAACCGGAAGGAAGACGCCGCCAGCGCGCTCAAGGTCACCGCGCAGGACCTTCTGGAGCTCGGAGTTATCGATGCAATCGTCCCCGAGGGCCCCTTGGGAGCGCATCGCGATGCCGAGCCGGCCGTGCAGGGACTGCGCCGGGCAGTGGAAAGTTTTCTCGAACAGCACCCAGCCGGCGCGAAACTCGACTTGTCCGCACGATCCGAAAAATTCGCCCGGATGGGACGATGGGCCGAGGAGACGGCCCTTGCAGGCGATTGAACAACGCGGCGACGACGTCTGGCTGCGGGTGCGGGTTCAGCCCAAGGCAGCCCGCGTAAGGCTCCTGCGGGAGGGAGAGCGCTACAAGGTGATGGTGACCGCGCCGCCGTCCGATGGCCTAGCCAATCGCATGGTGTGCGAATGCGTCGCCGAGGCCGCTGGATTAGCGAAGTCGCGCGTCCGTGTCAAGAGTGGCGACCACAGTCGGGAGAAGACGTTGTTGCTGGAGAACTGCCGTGCCAAGGATATCGAGCAACGGTTGGCAAGCCTTTAGCGCCAGCGTTGAGGTGATTTCGCCGAAATAATAAGCGTATTGCTTTGGGGTCTGGAGACAGACTCGATAGAAAGGGAGTAGCTTTCGATGGAATTGAAGCGTCGTATCGAGGAGGCGGTGGAGGGTATTCGCAAGCACACCACGGTAAGCCCGGAAGTGGCCATCGTGCTGGGCACAGGGCTGGGCCCGCTGGCCGACCGCATCGAGGCCGATGCCAGAATCCCCTACGGGGATATCCCCCACTTTCCCACATCGAGCGTGGCCAGTCATGCGGGAGAGCTCATCACCGGCACGCTGGGTGGAAAGCGCGTCGTGGCGCTTTCGGGCCGATTCCACTACTACGAAGGCTACAGCATGCAGACCCTCACCTTCCCGGTGCGGGTGGCAAAGGCGCTGGGCGCCCATACTCTCGTGGTATCCAATGCTTGTGGTGGCATGAACCCCCAGTTCAAGGCCGGTGATTTGATGATCATCACCGACCACATCAACTTCATGGGAGACAATCCCTTAATCGGGCCTAACGATGACAGCCTCGGTCCTCGCTTCCCGGATATGTGCGAACCTTACACCCGGTCGCTGATTGACCTCTGCGAGGCCGTGGCACTGGAGAAGCGAATACGCCTGCAACGGGGCGTCTATCTTGCATGTTCCGGGCCGAACCTGGAGACCCGGGCGGAATACCGCATGATGCGCTTCATGGGGGCCGACGTGGTGGGAATGAGCACGGTGCCGGAAGTCATCGTCGCGGTTCATGCGGGGATGAAAGTACTCGGGCTTTCCGCGATCACGGACGAATGCTTCCCGGATGCATTGGAGCCCGCCGAGCTGGAGAAGATCATCGCCGTGGCCAACGCAGTGGAACCCGTGTTGAGCGAACTGGTTACGGGCGTTCTGGAGAAGATGTAGGGATCAGGCCGCGGCCGTGCCTGCCCGCATGAACGAGCGGTACGCCTGAATGCGGTCCAACTCGATTCGGAAACAATCGTCGCAATAGCTATGGCTAATCGCCCCTTCGACGCGGTGCTCCGCTTCTTTCCACTGGCCCATTTCGTCCTTGATCTGCCCGCAGTAGCAGCATTGAACCATCATGGCAGGACCTCCTTGTCATGCGCGCTAACCTGCAATTAGTATCGGCAGTAGTGATGAAAACTTTAGCGAGTGCTCGGAGTACCCCAGCGGAGGC
>JBJOID010000335.1:0-7096 GCA_046047315.1 Candidatus Hydrogenedentota bacterium
CGGGGCGTCGACCCGGCCCGCATTCAGACCCGCACCTTCGGCGAGACCACGCCCTGGGTTGGTCTGGAGCAGCGCGATCTCAACCGCCGCGCCATCGTGACCGCCACGCCGTAAGCACCAGATATTTCCTTGAATAAACGAATAGGCCGCCGTCTTGGGCGGCCTATTTGCTTGTCCCTCGCGAGTCAAACTCCGCCTCGATATAAGGGGGGCATGAAATGCGCAAGTGAATACAACAAGACAACGCCGGGAGCAAGCGCTCCCGGCGTTGAAACTTTTCCAGTCTGTGAGGTCCAGACGCTTTGCGGCTAGAAACTGAATTCGTTCTTCTTGGCGATTCTGAAATCGAGCCACGCGCGGTACACGGCGTTGAAGAAGTCAGAATAGGCGTCCGCCTTGGCAACAGTCATCGGCTTCAGGTGCTTCATGTTGGTCTCCCGTTTCCGCGCCGTTTGCTGGCGGCGCCCAAGCCCAGCTTCCAGTAACTCAGGTTTCGGTCTCCGTCCCGCCGCCGGTGGTGTCCGGAGGCAGCGGGTTCTGGGGATCCTTATTTTGAAACAGCGGCACGGCCGCGTCGAACACATCGGCGAGGAAGGCGAGCTTCACATCGGTGGTCACGCCCTGCGCCTTGTCCGGCACGCGGGTGAGCGGCTTCAAGTGCGTCATGCTTTAGTGTTCCCGCCTGGACTCAGGCATTCGGATTGCCGTTGCGTTTGATGGAAAACAGCGGCAGAAAGAAACTGGTCAGCAGTTCAACCAGGAAGCAGAGTTGCGCCTGGTAATCATTGCTGATGTCGCTGCAGATCGCCGCAGTCCCATCCGTCTGTGCCCTGTTGGGCACCTTTGAAATAGGTCGGGCGTGTTTCATCGGATGCTCCTCCTCATAAGGGTGTCGGGCCGAGCAGTCCGAGAACTCAGCTAACCGATTCCTTCTGTCCCAGCACCTGACCCACCACGGCAAGAATCGAGCTAATGGCCGTGATGATGGCGCTGATCGAGAGCGAGGCGGTGGCGGGGGTACGGGTAATCGGGGTAATGTGCTTCATGGCAAACTCCTTCCGGCTGCCGGCGCATCCGCGCTGGCGGTTTCGATTGGCGCGGCTTGGAACCTTGTCCTAAGCAAGCGCAGTATACCAAGGCGGCTGCAAAGCGTCAACAATTAACACCCCTCCCCGGCGCACACCGCTCGGGGCAGCCGCCCACTGCAGGTATAGATTCCTTTACCAAGGCTTCGGTTTCATGGAATTTCAGGCGCACTGATTTCGAAGCCGGGGCGCGTTCCCCTTGCCGAGCTTTGCGCCTGAGAGCGGCTTAGCGCAAAAATCCTACCTAATGGTATCTTTTTGCGACATTGCCGAGAAAACTGCACCGAAATAACCAAGCTTCGCAAAGTGCGCATGGGAGGCGGTACATCCAGAGAACACGGCAGGTTAGCGGTCGCGGTTGCTGGATTGACACAGGATTAATATATCTTGTAGCATACCCTGCGGAATGAAATGCTTTACGCGGCTCTCCCTCCCGGGCGCGCACACGGCAGCCCGTTCCCGCGATGCGCGCCCGCGCTGATGCAGGTTCTCTTTAACGACGGAGTGAAGTAATTTGGCCAGTCGCACCTTCTCCCGCGAGGGGTTGTATGACCCCCGGTTCGAACACGATGCCTGCGGCATCGGGTTCACCTGCCACATAGACGGGCACCGGACGCACGGCATCGTGCGGCAGGGCTTCCAGATTTTGGTGAATTTGACGCACCGCGGGGCCTGCGGCTGCGACCCCGAGACGGGCGATGGTTGCGGCATGATGATTCATGTGCCCCACGCGCTCTTCGCGGAGGAGGCGGAAAAACACGGCTTCGATCTGCCGGCGGAGGGGGATTATGGCGTGGGGATGGTCTTCCTTCCCCAGGACCGCACCAGCCGGGACTCCTGCATGCAGATTCTCAACCGCTCGATTGCCGAGTCGGGGCAGGAGTTGCTGGGGTGGCGCGAGGTTCCGCGCAACTCGGAATCCATCGGCTGGCTGGCCCGTGAGAACGAGCCGGTGATCATGCAGGTCTTCATCAAGCGCGCGCCGGAAGTGGCGACTGTGGATGACTTCGAGCGGGTGCTGTACGTCATCCGCAAGAACGCCTCGCACATGATTGGCAATTCGCTGAACCCCGGCAAGGGCGGCTACTACGTCCCGAGCATGTCGGCCCGCACCATCGTCTACAAGGGGCTCATGCTTCCGGAGGCGATGGACAAGTACTACCTCGACCTCGCGGACGAGCGCACCACGAGCGGCTTTGCGCTGGTGCATCAGCGCTACAGCACGAACACACTGCCCGCGTGGCCGTTGGCCCAGCCCTTCCGATTCCTTGCGCACAACGGGGAAATCAACACGCTTCGTGGTAACCTCAACATGATGGATGGCCGCGAGCATTTGTTTGAGTCGGCCCTGTTCGGCGAGGACATAGACAAGATTACGCCCATCCTTTCGCCGGGCGCGTCGGACTCGGCAAACTTCGACAACGCCTATGAACTCCTGGTGCGCGGCGGACGTTCCGTGGACCACGCGATGGCGATGATGATTCCGGAGCCGTGGAGCGGGCATGAGTCGATGGCCGACGACAAGAAGGCCTTCTATGAATTTCACGCCTGCAAGATGGAACCCTGGGACGGCCCGGCGTCGATGTGCTTCTCGGACGGTATTCGGGTGGGCGCCATCCTCGACCGCAACGGCCTGCGTCCCTCGCGCTATTGGGTGACGGACGATGGCCAGGTGGTGATGGCCTCGGAGGCGGGGGTGCTGGACATTCCGCAGGAGAAGATCGTCAAGAAGGGCCGCCTTGAGCCGGGCCGCATGTTCCTGATCGACATGGAGCAGGGGCGCATGATTCCGGACGAAGAGCTGAAGCAATCCTTCGCCGACCGCCGCCCCTACCGCGAGTGGCTCAACGCGAACCGCCGCAACCTCCCCAAGCTGCCCCCGGACCTCGACACGCCCGGAGACGAGGCGGAACTGGCGGCGCGGCAGATGGTGTTCGGCTACACACGTGAAGACCTCGACCTGCTTATCCAGCCAATGGCCAAGGACGGCAAGGAGGCCATCGGCTCGATGGGCAACGACGCGGCCCTGGCCGTGCTTTCGCCCCGCCCGCAGTTGCTCTACAACTACTTCAAGCAGCTTTTCGCGCAGGTCACCAATCCGCCGATCGACCCCATACGCGAAGAGATCGTCATGTCGCTGGAGACGGATATCGGCCGGGAGGGCAACCTGCTGGGTGAAGATCCGCAAGATTGCGCCCGGCTGCACCTGCCCTCGCCTGTCCTTACCAATGCCCAGTTGCAGTGGATTAAGGAGCAGCAGGGCGAAGGCTTCGAGCACGCGGTGATCTCCTGCCTCTTTCCGGCGGCGGAGGGCCCGAAGGCGCTGGACGCCGCGATTGGCCGCATTTGCCGCGAGGCCGAGAAGGCCGTGGACGCGGGCAAGACCATGCTGATTCTGAGCGACCGGGGCGTGAGCCGCGAGCAATGCCCGGTGCCTGCACTGCTGGCCGTGGGCGCGGTGCACCAGCACCTGGTGCATCGTCATAAGCGTCCCCTGGCGGCGGTGATTTCCGAGTCGGGCGAGCCGCGCGAGGTGATGCACTTCTGCCTGCTTACCGGCTACGGCGCCGACGCGGTGAATCCGTATGGCGCTTACGAGACTATTCGCGACATGGTGCGGCGCGAGGTGGTGGTGGAGAAGGAGCCGGGCTACGCCCAGAAGAATTTCGTCAAGGCCGTCGAGAAGGGCATGCTGAAGGTGATGTCGAAGATCGGCATCTCGACCCAGCACAGCTATCGTTGCGCCCAGATATTCGAGGCTGTGGGTCTGAGCACTTCGCTTATTGAGCGGGCCTTCTCCGGCACGCCGTCGCGCGTGGAGGGCATCGGCATCAAGGAAGTGGCCATCGAGAGCCTGATGCGCCATGCACACGCCTACCCCGAGGAGCCGGGCGACAGCCCGCAGCTGGAGATCGGCGGGGCGTATCGCTGGCGCCGACGCGGCGAGTTCCACCAGTGGAACCCGGAGACGGTGGCAAAGCTGCAATACGCTACGAAGAGCAACAAGTGGGACGCGTACGAGGACTTCGCCCGCGAGGTGAACGACCGCAACCGGACGCTTGCGACGCTACGCGGCCTGCTGAAGTTCAAGGCGGGCAAGCCTGTTCCCATCGAAGAGGTGGAACCGGCCAGCGAAATCGTGCGCCGCTTCTGCACGGGCGCGATGTCCTATGGCTCCATAAGCGCGGAGGCCCATGAGAACCTCGCCATCGCGATGAACCGCATCGGCGGCCGCAGCAACACCGGCGAGGGCGGCGAGGATCCGCTGCGCTTCCAGCGCGACGAGAACGGCGACCTGCGCCGCAGCGCCATCAAGCAGGTGGCTTCGGGCCGCTTCGGCGTGACCAATGAGTACCTAGTGAATTCCGACGAGCTGCAAATCAAGATGGCGCAGGGGGCCAAGCCCGGCGAGGGCGGCCAGCTTCCTGGGCACAAGGTCTTCGACAACATCGCCAAGGTGCGCTATTCCACGCCGGGCGTGGAGTTGATCTCCCCTCCGCCACACCATGACATTTACTCCATCGAGGACCTTGCACAGCTCATTCACGACCTCAAGAACGCGAACGTCCACGCGGACGTGTCGGTGAAGCTGGTGAGCGAGGTTGGCGTGGGCACCATCGCGGCGGGTGTCTCGAAGGGCAAGGCCGACCTGGTGCTCATCAGCGGGCACGACGGCGGCACGGGCGCCAGCCCGCAGACCTCCATCAAGCATGCGGGACTGCCTTGGGAATTGGGCCTGGCCGAGACCCATCAAGTGCTCGTGGAGAATGATCTGCGCGACCGCATCCGCGTGCAGGTGGACGGTCAGTTCAAGACCGGCCGCGACGTGGCCATCGGCGCGCTGCTGGGCGCGGACGAGTTTGGCTTCGCCACGGCGCCGCTCATCGTCAGCGGCTGCATCATGATGCGCAAGTGCCACCTCAACACCTGCCCGGTGGGCATTGCCACGCAAGACCCCGAGCTTCGGAAGAAGTTCGAGGGCAAGCCGGAGCATGTCGTCAACTACTTCTTCTTCGTGGCGGAGGAATGCCGCCGCATCATGGCGGAGTTGGGCTTCCGCACGATGAACGAGATGATCGGTCGGGCGGACATGCTGGAATTTGATCCCCTGCCGCAGCACTGGAAGGCGCGCCATCTCGACTTCAGCCGCATCCTGCACAGCGCCAAGCCGTGGGAAGGAAGCACGCGCCACCACAGCAAGAAGCAGGATCACGGCATCGACAAAGCGCTCGACAATGTGATTATGGAAAAGGCGCGCATGACGCTCACCAGCAAGGTCAACGTGCGCTTCGAGCAGAAGATACGCAACGTGAACCGCACGGTGGGCACGATGTTGTCGAGCGAGCTGACGCGCCGACACAACCTCGGTATGTATACCGGCAGCCTGCCGGACGATACCGTCTGGATTGATTGCCAGGGCATTGGCGGCCAGAGCTTCGGCGCCTTCGCCGTCAAGGGCTTGACACTCTGTGTCACCGGCGAAAGCAACGACTATGTGGGCAAGGGCCTGAGTGGCGGGCGCATCATTGTGAAGCCACCGGCGAACTGTCCGATTGTCGCCGAAGAGAACATCATCATCGGCAACGTGGCGCTGTATGGCGCCACCTCGGGAGAGGCTTATTTCCGGGGGCTGGCGGGTGAACGCTTCTGCGTGCGCAACAGCGGTGCGTGGGCGGTGGTCGAAGGCGTGGGTGACCACGGCTGCGAATACATGACCGGCGGCCGCGCGGCCATCCTGGGGCCCACGGGCCGCAACTTCGCGGCGGGCATGAGCGGCGGCATTGCCTACGTGTATGACCCGAAGGGCCAGTTCCCCATCCATTGCAACAAGGAAATGGTGGACCTGAAGCCGCTGCACACCAAGAGCCTGCCGGAACTGAAAGGCATGCTGGAGCGCCACTTGAAGTACACCGGCAGCGAGGTGGCGCAGCGGATTCTGGAGAACTGGGAAAGCGAGTTGCGGCACTTTGTGCGCGTGATGCCGCGCGACTTTGCCCGCGTGATGAAGCAACAGGAAGAACATGCCCGCATCGCGGTAGAGGAGGCGACGCAGCATGTCGCTCGATAAAGCCAAGGGATTCATGCAGTTTACCCGCGAGCTCGCGGCGGATGATCCCGCCCAGGAGCGCGTGAAGCACTACAAGGAATTCACCAATTCACTGGAGCCGCCGAAGCTGAAGCAGCAGGCCTATCGCTGCATGAACTGCGGCGTTCCCTTCTGCCACAGTGGCTGCCCGCTGGGGAACCAGATTCCCGACTTTAACGATTTGGTGAAGGAGGAGGAGTGGAAGGAGGCCATCAAGGTGCTTCATTCCACCAACAACTTCCCTGAGTTTACGGGGCGGATATGTCCCGCCCCCTGCGAGACGGCCTGCGTGCTGGGCATCAACGAGCCGCCCGTGGCCATCGAGATGATCGAGCGCGAGATTGCCGAGCGCGCATGGAAAGAAGGCTGGATTACGCCGCAGGCCCCCAAGGCCGAGACAGGCAAGTCGGTCGCCGTTATTGGTTCAGGGCCGGCGGGCCTCGCTGCCGCGCAACAGTTGCGGCGTGCCGGACACAAGGTGGTGGTGTATGAACGCGACGATGAGCCAGGCGGGCTGCTGACCTATGGCATCCCCAACTTCAAGCTGGACAAGCAGGTGGTGTTCCGCCGTGTGGAACAGTTGAAGGGGGAGGGCGTCGAGTTCCGCTGCAACAGCGAGGTCGGTGTAAACGTGCCCGTGAGCGAGCTGGACGCCTACGACGCTGTGCTTGTGGCGATTGGTTCCACGGTGGCGCGCACCTTCGAGGGGACGCCCACCCCCGGCGGCACCCTGCATGGCATCCACCGCGCGATGGAATTCCTTCCGCAGCAGACGAAGCGCGTATTGGGGAAGAAGGTGGAGGGCGAGGAGATCCTCGCCACCGGCAAGAACGTGATTGTGATTGGCGGCGGCGACACGGGGTCGGACTGCATAGGCACCAGCCTGCGTCAGGGAGCCAAGTCGGTGCTGAACCTGGAACTGATG